>JAWLCQ010000054.1:0-26695 GCA_041687095.1 Phycisphaerae bacterium
CGTTGTTTGCGATCCGGTTCCTGGGTTCCCGGTTCCTGGTTCCTGGTTCCCGGTTCCTGGTTCCTGGTTCCCGGTTCCTGCCTTGCGTTTTTGAGTTTCGGATTTCCCGCACAGCGGGGCGTGCCTACGATGGATCGTCGAGGCCATCTTCTGTGCCAGACTGTTAGGATTGTGATGGAGACCACACTGAAACGACAACTGGGCGACGGAGCGGTCGACTTCATCGACGACGCCCGCCTGACCGGCCTGCTGCAAGGCGGGCCGAGCGACCCCACCCGCGTCCGCGAGATCATCGCCAAGGCCATGACCAAGGCCCCCCTCGCCGTCGAGGAAACCGCCCACCTGCTCCGCGCGGAGCAGCCCGAGCTGATCGAGGAGATCTTCGCGGCCGCGAGGCAGCTCAAGCGCGACGTGTACGGCAACCGGATCGTGCTGTTCGCCCCGCTGTACGTGGGCAACCTGTGCGTGAATGACTGCGCGTACTGCGGGTTCCGCCGCTCGAACCCCGAGAGCGTCCGCCGCACCCTCACCGGGGACGAACTCGTCGGGCAGGTGCAGGCCCTGGAGCGCAAGGGCCACAAGCGGCTGATCCTCGTCTTCGGGGAGCACGCGAAGTACGACGCCCGCTTCATGGCCGACTGCGTCCGCCGCGTCTACGACGTCCGCGTGGGCCACGGGGAGATCCGCCGCGTCAACCTCAACGCCGCCCCCCTCGACCACGAGGGCTACCGCATCGTCAAGGACGCCGGGATCGGGACGTACCAGATCTTCATGGAGACCTACCACCACGAGACCTACGCCCGCATGCACCCCCCGAGCACGCTCAAGGGCGACTACCTGTGGCGGCTCGACGGGGTGTCCCGGGCCATGGAGGCCGGGTGCGACGACGTGGGCATCGGGGCGCTGTTCGGGCTCGCCGACTGGCGGTTCGAGGTCCTGGGCCTCGTGAGCCACGCCCGCTACCTCCAGCAGCGCCACGGCGTGGGCCCGCACACCATCAGCTTCCCCCGCCTCCGCCCCGCCGCCGGGACGAGCTTCGACGAGTCCCTCTTCGTCCACGACGCCGACTTCAAGCGCCTCGTCGCCATCCTCCGCCTCTCCGTGCCCTACACCGGGCTGGTCCTGACCGCCCGCGAGAAGCCCGAGCTGCGGCGGGAGGTGCTGGCGTTCGGGGTCTCGCAGATCGACGCGGGCTCGCGGATCGAGATCGGCGGGTACACCGAGACGGGCGACGCGCAGGTGATGGAGCGCGAGCAGTTCTCCCTCGGGGACATCCGCTCCCTCGACGCCGTCATGCGCGAGCTGATGACCGACGGGTACGTGCCCAGCTTCTGCACGTCCTGCTACCGCCTGGGGCGGACGGGCGAGCACTTCATGGAGTTCGCCATCCCCGGGTTCATCCAGCGGTTCTGCACCCCCAACGCCCTGACCACGCTGACGGAGTACCTCGTGGACTACGCCTCCGACGAGACCCGCACCGCCGGGATAGCGCTGATCGAGTCCGAACTCGCCAAGCTCCCCGACTCGCCCCGCAAAACGGACCTCCTCGAACGCCTCCGCCGCATCCGCGAGACCGAGGAGCGGGACCTGTACTTCTAGGAAGGTGAGAGGTTAGAGGTGAGAGGTGAGAGAGAACAGCGGCAGGCGCCCGAGCGTGGAGAGGACCTTCGCGGTTTCCCCGTGCCCCGAGCGTCTGCACTCTGACCTCTAACCTTTCACCTCTAACCTTCCGTCCGTATGCCCGACTATCGCACAGAACACGATCTCCTCGGTCCCCGCGACGTCCCCGCCGGCGCGCTGTACGGCGTGCACACGGTGCGGGCGGCGGAGAACTTCCCGCTGGCGCATCGGCCGGTGCGGGCGCCGCTCGTCCACGCCTACGGGGCCGTCAAGCTCGCCTGCGCCCGCACGAACCATGAACTCGGCCGCTGGGACGACGCGACGTTCCACGCCATCGAGTCCGCCTGCGAGGAGATGATGGAGGGCCTCCTCGACGCCCACGTCATCGTCGACGCCCTCCAGGGCGGGGCGGGGACGTCCACGAACATGAACGTCAACGAGGTCCTCGCCAACCGCGCCCTGCAGCTCCTGGGCCGCGACCTCGGGGACTACGACGCCCTGTCCCCCACCGACGACATCAACCTCCACCAGTCCACCAACGACACGTTCCCCACCGCCCTGCGGGTGGCGGGGATCCAGCAGCTCCGCGCGCTGGAGCGCGACGTCGTCGCCCTGCTCGAGGCCTTCCAGACCCAGGAGCGCCGAACCGCCGACGTCGTCAAGATCGGCCGCACGCAGATGCAGGACGCCGTCCTCACCACCCTCGGGCGCGAGATGTCCGCCTACGCCGAGGCCTTCGCCCGCGACCGCTGGCGGGTCTACAAGTGCGAGGAACGCCTCCGCGTGGTCAACCTCGGGGGGACGGCCATCGGGACCGGGCTGGGCGCCCCCCGCCGCTTCATCTTCCGCGCCGTCGAGCACCTGCGGGCGATCACGGGCCTGGGGCTCGCCCGCGCCGAGAACCTCGTCGAGGCCACCCAAAACGCCGACGTCTTCGTCGAGGTCCACGGGATCCTCAAGGCCCTGGCGACGAACCTCGTCAAGATCGCGACCGACCTGCGGTGGCTGTCCAGCGGCCCCGAGGCGGGCCTGGGCGAGATCCGCCTGCCCGAACGACAGGCCGGCTCGTCCATCATGCCCGGGAAGGTCAACCCCGTCATCCCCGAAGCGGTCACGCAGGCCGCCTTCCGCGTGATGGCCAACGACGTCGCCATCGCCCAGGCGTGCGCCAGCGGGACGCTGGAACTCAACCCGTTCCTGCCCCTCGTCGCCGAGTGCCTCCTGGAATCGCTGGACCTGCTGCGGGGCGCCTGCGACATCTTCCGCCGCCTGTGCGTCGAGGGGATCGAGCCCAACGTCGCCCGCTGCCGCTCGAACGTCGATTCCGCCACCGCCATCGTCACCGCCCTGGTGGAGGAGATCGGCTACGACGCCGCCAGCGAAATCGCCCAGGCGGCCCGGGAGAGCGGCGTGAGCATCCGCCAGGTGGTGCTCGGCCGCGGACTGATGAGCGAGGAGGCCTTCGACCGCCTCATCGCCCCCGAGCGCGTGACGCGTCTGGGCTCGCCCGAAAACAGACAGTGAGCGGGGATGAACGCAGATGGCAGAAGGCAATAGGCATTAGGCACTAGGGACTAGGGAGAAGAGGCACTAGACACCAGGCAGTAGGCACCAAGGAAGAGCGAGGCGGTGCTGTAGCCTGTTTCCCGCTTCTTCTTCCCTAGTGCCTAATCCCCAGTCCCTAGTGCCTCTCCGCACCAGCGCTCATCCCCGCTGGGATCTTGAGAGGTAGTATGAATCACACACCCAAAGGTTTCCGTCTCCACATCGGCCTCTTTGGCCGGCGGAATGTGGGGAAGAGTTCGCTGCTCAACGCCATGACGCGCCAGAGCGTCTCCATCGTCTCCGACGTCGCCGGGACCACCACCGACCCCGTCGAGAAGCCCATGGAGCTGCTGCCCATCGGGCCGGTGCTGTTCATCGACACCGCCGGGATCGACGACGTGGGCGCCCTGGGCGAGATGCGCGTCCAGCGGACCCGCCAGGTCTTCGACCGCACGGACGTGGGGATCATCGTCGTCGAGAGCGGGCACTGGGGCGAGTTCGAGGACCTCATCCTCGAGGAGTTCCGCCGCCGCGAGATCCCCACCATCGCCGTCTTCAACAAGACCGACCTGGGCACCCCCCGCCCCGACGTGCTCGACGCGCTCAAGCTCCGCCGCATCCCCGTCGTCCGCACCGTCGCGTCGGCGGGCGAGGGCGTGCTGGACCTCCGCGAGGCCCTCATCAAGTCCGCCCCCGACGAGTTCATCAACGCCCCGTCCATCCTGGGCGACCTCGTCCCCGCAGGCGAGCTGGCGGTCCTCGTCGTCCCCATTGACCTCGAAGCCCCCAAGGGCCGCCTGATCCTCCCGCAGGTGCAGTCCATCCGCGACGTGCTGGACGTGGACGCCTACTGCATGGTCGTGAAGGAGCGCGAGCTTCGCGACGCCCTCGACCGCCTCAAGCGGCCCCCCGCCCTGGTGGTCACGGACTCGCAGGGCTTCCTCAAGGTCGCCGGTGACACGCCGCCCGACGTGCCCATGACGAGCTTCTCCGTCCTGTTCGCCCGCTACAAGGGCGACCTCAACGAGTTCGTCCGCGGGGCCCTCGCCATCGACCGCCTCAAGCCCGGGGACCGCGTCCTGATCGCCGAGGCCTGCTCCCACCACCCCATCGGGGAGGACATCGGGCGGGTGAAGATCCCCCGCTGGATCCGCCAGTACGTCGGGGGTGAGCTGCACTTCGACAGCGTCCAGGGCCACGACTTCCCCGACGACCTCTCGCCCTACCAGCTCATCGTGCACTGCGGGGCCTGCATGTGGAACCGCCGCGAGATGCTCTCCCGCATGCTCCGCTGCCGCCAGATCGGCGTGCCCATCGCCAACTACGGGCTCACCATCGCCTACACGCTGGGCATCTTCGAACGCGCCCTGGGCCCCTTCCCCGCCGCCCTGGAGACCTACCGCCGCGAACGCGCCCGCCCCACCGAGTAGGCCGTAGGGCGTGCAGGGGGCGGAGCAAAGCGGAGCCCCCTGCGCGCGGGATGGGCCTTGGGAGTCCAGGGGCCTATCCCGCGCGCAGACGTCTGCGCTGCGCTCCGACGCCTGCACGCCCTACCCGCTGCGCAGGAACGGCCGTGCACCCAGGCGCAACTCCCCTCTTGTCACCCCCGCACACCCCGCCCTATAATCCTCTCGCCGAAGCCGGGATCGGCTCGCCCAAGACCCGCACCTTCTACCAGGCGGCCGCACATGGGGCACAGGACCGAACATCTGACGACGCCGACCCCGCACGCCACCCGTGCAACCAGACCCCGCAGCCCTTCGGCAATGGCCTGCCCGCCCCGCCCGCAGACCGCCGGCGCCAGCGCCCGACCATCACCCCCGCCCAGCGCGACGCCTTCCGCCAAGGGGCCCGCGACGCGCGGGCCCAGTACCTCAGCGAACCGGGCCTCGGCGACGAGTCCCTCGAATGAGTGAAACACTTGTCGCTATCATGCGTATAGTTGGGTATGTAATCATTATTGCTTGCCTGGGTGTTGTCGCGATCAAGGTCGTGTGGAACCTTGGCCTGCCATACGCGATGATTCGCGAGGATAAGAGGGGCGTCCGCCGTGCGTGGTCGGTATTCCCAGCAATGGAGGTCATTCCACTGCTGATAGCTATTGGGCTGTCGTACCTCGTTTCTGGGCCCTGGTTCCTTTTGCCTGGAGCTCTAGCGATCTATGGTTTCGCGGCTGTCGTTGGTTCGTACCTACATTTCGCTATTGTGGCGGTGGTACACGGCGCGCGGGTGCGACGAAAGCATAGGAAGCGAACAGACGGATAACGATAAGACGATAAGAGGGACGGTTACTATGACGATAAGAGGGACGATAAGAGGGACGGATAAGAGGGACGGTTACTATATATGCCCGTGGCCACGAGGAAGCGGACTCCTCCACCCATTCGTTCGTCGGGAGGTTTCAGAGTTCGGTGATCATCACACCGGATGGAACGTACGGCTGGGGAGCTTCCGGCGATGCACCAAAGTGGTCGTCAGAATTGGATGGTTACACCAAGGAGGAAGCGACGGCCGCCGGCAGTGTGCTTGAGAGTCTTTACCCCGGTCCGTTTAGCGGAGGGTTACATGGGTTCTAGAGATAATGGCGTGGGTGTCCTGGCTGGGATGATCGTGTGTATCGGTATTGTACTTCCTATGTGTACGTGCTCATGTAATCGTGACACAGCAGCCACGCCCTCTCCGGCGTATCCCGCTGACTGCCAGTGGCGAGTTGCGTACATGCATGGTAGTCATCTGGTGGTGAAAACTAATCCTGAGCAGCCTGGGTGGCAGTACTATTCGTTCTCGAAGCGGGCCAACGGATTTCCCTATGCAGTATCGCCAGGTGCCCTCCGGATTGCCTATGCTCACACAGCCAGTCGCGATGCCAGCACATGGGAAAAGACAGTCGAAGTAGAGGATCTCCGTAGCCATGAACGCCGTCGCCTGGACGGAGAGTTTGAGGCACAGTCTCTTTCGTTTTCGCCAAGTGGAGATCTCATAGCATTGTTAGGGCTTGAGGGCTCCATGTTGAACGGGTGGCGTCGCCGCGGGCTGTTTGTATGGGATCTTCAGTCGGGGCTCTTGTCGCATGTGACAGGCGACACCAAAAGGTTTGGATTCGGGGCGAGGCCCTACCCTATTTCATGGCGAGGAGACGAGTGTATAGTTATTGAAGGTGCGAATGGCGAGATTCTCTCCATCGCGCGTGATGATTCGGCAAAGCCAAGTGTGCTGACGAAGGGTAGGTCGCCTAGTGTGTCACCGGATGGCCGCATGATTGCGTTCGTGCAAGGAGATACCGCAGTACTGCAAGATCTCTCATCGAGCATGAAGAGGGAACTGTACAGAGTGTCTCCCGAATGGGATAGTGGCATAGTATGGAGCCCGGATTCACAGTACGTGGCATATGTGAGGCTGTATGATAGTGGCCGTTCGCACGGCATATTCATCTTGCGAGTAGAGGATTCATCGGAGTATTTCATCGCGTCCGTGGATGGTTGGCAACGCTTTTTGTGTTTCATAGATAAGGACTGGGTTGGACGCTTTACCAAGGAACCGAACGCGGGGCAGTGATGGGCAGGGTGGTCGCTGCCACTGAGGATGTTGCGAAGGTGTGGAATAGGGAGGGACGGTTACCATTTATGCCGTTCCCGAAGATGTCCCAGGAGTGACTCGCAGGAGGACGGAACACGGTAAGCGGCTCTCTTTGCTCCCCGTCCCTCTTTGCTCCGCAGTCCGAGGGCTCGCGGAGCATAGCCCGGGGCAGAGCGACTCGTCGCGGCGCGGCCTTGGCGAAGCCGGAAGCGCCGCCCCTGGTTGCGTACCCTCGACGGTCTTCGCCCTGAGAGGGCAGGAGAGTTCTCGGTTCTCTCGTGCCCTTTCAGGGCGGGAACCCTCTTCTCCCCCCAACCCAGGGCGGCGGCCTGCGGCCTTGCCCTGGGCTACGGCTCTGGGAGCCCTTCGGGCTGCTGCCACCAGCCCGCAACTACGCCAGGGCCCTCGGCATGCTGCCAAGAGCCCGCAACTACGCCAAGGCCCTCGGGATGCTGCCACAAGCCCGCAACTACACCAGGGCCCTCGGGATGCTGCCAAGAGCCCGCAACCACACCAGGGCCCTTCGGGATGCTGCCATACGCCCGCAACCACGCGAGGGTCCTCGGGATGCGGCCATACGCCCGCAACTACGCCAGGGTCCCGGGATGCTGCCAAAGGCCCGCAACAAATGCCGGGAACCTTCGTTGCAGTGCTACGGTTCGATCACCACGGCCGCGTGGATGTGGACGCGGTCGATCGTCGCCGTCAGCGTCCCGCCGGCGCCCTTTTTCGTCCACGACCAGTCCAGCCCCCCGTCCTCCAGCGCCAGGCGGACGTCCTTTGGTTCGCGGGCGAGGGGGAGGGTGATCTCGACGGGCCCGACGGGGGGGATCTCGTCGATGGCCCCGTTGTTGGGCTGGTTGGGGATGCCCGAGGAGCGGTTGACGAAGTGCAGGATCGCCGTTTCGCCCTTGCGGCGGGCGGTGAGGTCCAGGCACGTGGGGGCCTTCACGCGCAGGGGCATCTTCGGAGCGAGGGCCTGGACGATCTCACGAATGAACTCACGGTGCAGCGGGTAGCGGTTGTGCGCGAAGTTGCCGAAGACGTTGGCCGGGATGTACGCCACGCGGCCCTTGCCGACGCGGTTGACGACCGCACAGGGGTTGGGCAGCAGGCGGTCGTCCAGGAAGGGCGACTTGCCCAGCGGGGCCAGCGGTTTGGCCGTCGTGCACTCCAGCAGCCGCCACGGGTCGCTGAACAGCGCCGCCGCCCCGTCCGCCCCGGGGACGTAGTAGGCCTTCTTCTCCTGCACCTCGACGCTGCGGGCGCCCAGGAACTCCTCCCCGAACCGCTCGAAGCTCCCCGCCCCCGTCACCAGCAGCCGCCCGCCCTGGCGGACGTAGGTCTTGAGGGCCTCGACCATCTCCTCACTCATCGCGTCGCGCTCGGGGGCGACGATCAGCGGGAACTCGTTCAGCCGCCCGAGCAGCGCCCACTCGTCGAGGATGTCCACGCCCAGTTGGCACTCCAGCAGGGCGTACGTCGCGCCCTGCACGGGGCTCACGTCCACGTGCCACATGAGGTTCTTGCCCTGCGGGCGGGCGCGGACGTGCGTCTCGGAGTGCAGCACGGCCGCCATGGGCAGCGTCTCGGCGGACTGGCAGAGGGCGCGGCGCTTCTTGACGAACCGCCCCACCTCGCCGAGCCGCTTCTGCCGCCACGGGATCAGCCGCCCGTCCCGCACCCCGCTGCCGTTCTCGTAGATCTGCACGTTGCCCCCGAACGCCAGCAGCACGGCCGCCTCCTGCTGGAGCATCTCCGGGGGCTTGGACACCCAGGGGCTCTCGGGCTTGCCCATCCCGTGCGACGCGTAGAACGCCCAGAGCATGATGTCCCAGGGCTTGCCGCGGGTGGAGAGGAATCGGGCCTCGCAGCGGGACTGGTCGAGGCCCCAGACCCAGGCGTTGTCCCCGCTGATCCAGTCGGTGGGCACGCGGGGCGCCCCCGGGTGGCGGAACGTCTGGAGCCAGTTGGAGCAGACCAGCACGCCGGGCTTGTGGTCGTGGACGGCCTGCACGTAGCGGGTGACGTACTCCTCGAAGCTGTCGAGCGTGAAGCTCCACCAGGCGGCCCAGTTCGGGTCGCTGACCTCGGTGGGCGGCTCGGCGATCCCGGTGCGGCGGGTGAATTCGGTGCGGCACTTGGGGCAGTAGCAGGGCTCGGCCGCCCAGAGGTCCCCGTCGATCCAGAACCCGTCGACCTTGTAGCGGTCGATGAGTTCGAGCATCTGGGGGATCATGAGTTTGTCGAGGTAATCGCTGCGGGGGCACATCTTGTCGTTGGTGGGCTTGCCCGCGTCGGAACCGAAGGGCGCCCCGACGGGTTTGCCGTCAGGGCCCGTGACCGCCCACTCAGGGTGCTTCTCACCGGCGGCCTTGTCCCAGATGCCCGAGTAGTGGCAGTGCAGGGGCAGGCCCAGCTTCCGCGTCACCGCCCGCCACTGCTTCAGCGCGTCCTTGACCACCCCGGGGGAGACGGACGCGTCAGGGACCTGGCTGAACCAGCTCGTGTACCCCGCGTGCCCCTTGCAGTCGGTCTGCACGAAGTCCGGGCCCATGAGCTTGAGCATGGGGGCGAGGTCCTTCTCCCCGCACCGCTTGCCCAGTTCGGTGTCCTTGAGCCCGGCGTGCAGGTCGTAGTGCAGCCCGTAGTAGTACGTCTTCCCGTGCCACCGTCCGCGGTAGATGTCGGTCATCGTTCGTCCTTTCGTCGTCGGGCTCTGCTGCGCCGCCGCAGAGGCGCAGAGCCGCAGAGGAGAGAGGGATTGGTCGCTCGCTCCCGTCGCTCTCCGCGACTCCCGGAACCGTGCGGAGTTGAGGTTTCTCGTCGCGGTTGTCCGTCGCGCGGGAGTTGTCCCCGAAGTGCGGGGCGAGTGCAAGGCGAAAAACGGGACGCGCAACGGACGCAAGAGGCGACGCTGCTCCCGCTTGCTTTCCCGCGTGTGTTCGGGCATAGAGGAACGTGCATACATCACCGCGGGACCGCGGGAGTCGCGAGGCTTCGCCTCCTGTCGCCTCTGCGACCTCTGCGATCTCCGCGGTGAGATCGAAGCACCACAGGAGCTGCCCCAACCATGGCCACCGCCCGCCTCACCGTCGGAAGCGACGCCTGCGACGTTCCCGGGTTCACCAACGTCCGCATCCAGTTGGCCGTCGAGCGCGTCGCGGCGGCGGGCGGAGGGGTCGTCGAACTCAGCGAGGGGACCTTCGCGATGGCCGACTCGCTGCACCTGCGGAGCGGGGTGGCCGTCCGCGGACAGGGCGAGGCGACGGTCCTCCGCAAGAACCGCATGAAGCGGGCGAAGCTCATTTGCTTCCACGGGTACGGGCACGACGACCTGCTGGTGGACGATCCCGGGGCCTTCGAGGCCGGCGAGGGCGTGCTGATCCGCGACGAGCGGGCGTGGGCGTTCTACGAGTCGCAGGGCACGCTGCTGCGGCGGGAGGGCGACGTGTGGACCGTCTCGCGTTCGCACGTGCATGACTACACGCCCGCGGCCAACGGGGACGCGCGGACGCTCTTCGCCGTCGTGTCAGCCATCGACGTGTGCGACGCGTCGGTCGAGGGGTTGCGGATCGACGGGAACCCCGCGGAGAACGACGCGATGAACGGCTGTCGCGGGGGCGGGTTCTTCGCCCACCGCTCGCGGCGAATCACTGCGCGCGGGATCGTCGTCCGCGACTACAGGGGCGACGGGTTCTCGTTCCAGACGTGCGACGACCTGACGCTGATCGGCTGCGTCGCGGAGAGATGCACGAGTACAGGCTTTCACCCGGGCTCGGGCTCGAACCGCTTCCACATCCGCTCCTGCGTGGGGCGGGACAACGGCAACTGCGGGCTGTTCTACTGCCTGCGGGTGCGATTCAGCGTGCTGGAGGACTGCGTCTTCGAGAACAACGCGGGGCACGGGGTGTCGGTGGGCTCGCGGGACAGCGACAACGTGAACCGCAACCTGGTGATCCGCGGCAATCACGGCGTGGGCGCCTACATCCGCCGCTGCCCCCCCAACGACGAGCCGCACAACACGGTCTTCGAGCGCTGCGTCATCGAGCGCAACGGGGTGAAGGATACGGACCCGCAGATCCTCCTGCAGGGCCGCACGCGCGGGGTTCGGCTGATCGGCAATACCATCGTCCGCAATCCGCGCGGCCCGGCCATCCTGGTCCAGCCCGAGATGCCCGCGTTCGACCTGAAGGACAACGTCATCACCCCCGACGGTGACGATGCGGTCGTCCGCCTCGCGGGCGACCCCGACGCGGAGCATCCGACGGAGTTCTAGTCCACGAATTGCACAGTCCACGAATTGCACGAATTACACGAATGGGGAGTCCGCCAGCGCCCGCCGTTTCCCCTTCGTGTAATTCGTGCAATTCGTGGACTATTCGGGGACTATTCGTGGACTCCCCACGTGCAGTCGAAGCGTTCGAGGTACACCCAACCCTTGCGGCCTTGCTGGTTGAGGCCCCAGGCGATCTTCTTTCCGGGGTCGTCGTTGCGGTAGTGGTCCTCGCGGTAGGGTCCGGGGGCGCTGGGCGGGGTGGCGTTGGCCTGCTTGGTGAAGTGGATCCCGTCCGGGGCGTGCTGCACGGTGGCGCCCTCGGGGCCCACCGGGGCCATGATGGCCGTCACTCCCCCGCCGTCGGGGAACACGCACACCTCGTGCCCGCTGCCGACGACCGGGTTGCCCGCGTGCTTCACGAACGGGCCCGTGGGGCGATCCGCGATAGCGAGGCCCATCTTCGTCTGCCCGGGGGTGAGGCCCTTCTCCCGCCCCTTGTAGTACATCCAGTACTTCCCCCCGCGGACGATCAGGCATGCGTCATCCACGCGGTGGCTGTCGAAGTTGCCCACCGCCCCCGGGCGCAGCACCGGGTTGCCCTCGAACTTCGTCCACGGCCCGTTGGGATCGGTCGCCCACGCGACCCCGATGGCCGTGGGCGTCGCGTTCGGCCCCGCGTTGTCGTTGGTGAACGGTTCGGGCACGGCCGTGTAGTACAGCCAGTACTTCCCCTCCGCCACCAGCGTGGTGGGCGTGAAGACCCCATGCTCGTCGAACGCTCCGTTCGGGCCCTTGGGGATGGCCTCGCCGACCTCGGTCCACGCGATCCCGTCGGGGCTCGTGGCGTGCCAGACGCTCGCGGCGTACCCGGAGTAGTCGGCGGTGCTCCGGGAGTACCACACGTGGAAGGTCCCGTCGATGAGCAGCACGGGCGAGGGGTCGCGGCGGGAGACGCCCTCTTCGTAGGACAGGGCGTCGCGGTACTGGAAGGTGACGTGGAAGGGGTGGGTTGCGCTGGTCATATCGAGGTCTCCTGTGGAGGCGGGAATGATTTCTGCGTCAAGTGACGGGGGTGCCACGGCTGCGCCGTTCGCAGCCGTGTCCTTCCGATCCGCACGGCTGCAAACGGCGCAGCCGTGGCACCCGGCAGACGGCAGACGGACGCTTCTCCTTCCCTTCTTCTCTCTGCGATCTCCGCGTCCTCCGCGGTGAAACCCGTCCGCCCCGGTCAATGCACCCCGTGCGCGAGCAGTTCGCGGAGCGGGTGCGGGTAGTCCTGCATCACGATGCACTCCATCAGCCGGTCGCGGAGGTGCTGGCGGGTGCGGGCGAGGGCGGGATCGGCGAGGAGGTTGCGCTGCTCGTCGGGGTCGTCGATGAGGCGGAAGAGCTGCTCGCCCCCCCCGTTGGGGTACCACGTGTAGCGGTACTCCTTCGTGCGGACGGTCCGCGCCCAGCCGGTCGGGTCCACGGAGTTGATGGAGTTGTAGCTCTCGCAGTACGCCTCCGTCCGCCAGTCGCCGGGCCGCTCCCCGCGGCACAGGGGCAGGAGCGAGCGGCCCGCCAGGACGGGGATCTCGGGACCGGTGAGCTTCAGGTAGTGTCCCTGCTTGGGCGGGTGCGGGGGGTGCAGCGTCGCCATGTCCAGCACGGTCGGGCACAGGTCCTCGAGCTGGACCATTTCGTCGCACGTCGCCCCGCGCTGCAGGGCGGGCCCGGAGACGATCAGCGGGACGCGGATGCACGCGTCGTAGTGCTCCTCCTCCTTGCCCCGGAACCCGTGGTCGCCCAGGTGCTCCCCGTGATCGGCGAGCAGGACAATGTACGCGCCCTCCAGCCGTCCCGTCTCCTCCAGCACGCTCAGCACCCGCCCGAGCTGCGCGTCGAGGTGGGCGATGTCGGCGAAGTAGTACGGGCGGACGAGCGACCAGTCCAGGTCGCTGGGGGTCATGTTGTCCTTGAGGTACCGCGGGCCATGCGGGTCCTCGACCCACTCCGCCGGTGCAGGGGCGGGGATGCGGGAGGCGTCCACGAGGGGCAGGTACTCCGCGGGCGGGTAGAAGGGGCTGTGCGGCTGAACGTAGCTCACGTGGGCGTGCAGGGGCGTGCCCGCGGGCGTTTCGCGGATGAACTGCTCGGCGTGGCGAGTGATCCACTCGGTCTGGGACAGTTCGGTGGGGATGTGCAGCGGGGCGTAGCCCCACGTGGACTGCGGGTAGTCCCGCGTGCCCCACTCGAAGGAGCGGCGGATGGCGAGGATCCGCTCGCGGAGGTTTTCGCCGCTGGGCCCGTAGGCGGCGAACTCGGGCACGTCGACGGACCAGATCTGGGCGAGGGCGGCGTCGGCGTGCTGGGGGTGTTCGCGGAGGATCCAGTCCAGCCACTCGCCCCCGCGGGGGTCCTCGGTGTTGTGCACCACGTCGTAGCCGTACTCGCGGTAGTCGGGGTGCAGCCCGTGGAAGTGGGCGTGCAGATGGACCTTGCCCAGGGCCCCCGTGCGGTAGCCCGCCCGCTGCAGCGAGCGCATGAACGTCGGGAGGGCGGGGTCGAGTTCGTACCCGTTCTGCAGCACCCCGTGCTGCCGCGTCGTCATCCCCGTCGCCAGCGTCGCCCGCGCGGGGCAGCAGACGGGGTTGGAGGTGATGGCGTTGGTGAACGTCGTCCCGCGCTCCATGAGCCGCCGGAGGTTGGGAACGGGGCAGGCCCCGGCGAGGGCGGTGTCGGCCCAGCGGGCGGAGAGCTGGTCGAGCATGAAGAACACGATGTCGGGACGCTTCGGATCGCTCATGTTCGCCTCCCCGCGGCGAGTTCACGCTCCGCGGTCGAGGGAATGCTATGGAGCGAGGGGGCGGGGGGCAAGGCTCTATCCGGGATCGATCGGGGAGCAAAGGGTAAGCGGGGATGAACGCAGATGAACGCGGATGAGGAGAGAGCAGGGATGCAGGGGAGGGAGGGAGAGGCACTAGGGACTAGGGAATAGGCAATAGGCGGGGGGGCTCCTCTGGGCACAGGGCGGCACAGCCGCCGTGCGCGGCGGCGGCGTGGTCCTGAGCCTGTCGAAGGGCCGCCACGAAGGGCCCACCGCCATCGCGCTTGCGCGAAGAATCCTATACCCTCCCGGACGCCGGGGGGCAGGAGACCTTGTCGTTACCCACATCTCGCCGTCCGGAGGGACGACAGGATCGCTAACGGGTTGATAGACAAAGGGTTGAGATCTTGCCCGTCAAGCGTCTGTTCGGAGGACGGGCTCTACCAACCCATGTACTACCAGTAGGTTGCAACAATGTGGGTAAGGACAAGGGCAGGAGACCCCCGGCGCAGACCCATGGGGCGGATCAGGAGACCCCCGGCGCAGACGTTCACATTGTAAACCCTCTCATCCCCTGCATCCCCTGTATCCCTGCCTCTCTTCTCATCCGCGTTCATCTGCGTTCATCCCCGCTATTCTTTGGGAGAAAGGTTGAAACCCCTCCATTCGGACGGTCTAATCCCGCGCGACCCCGACAGCGAAAGGACCGCACATGACCCCCGAGTCCCAGCGCCCCGTCGTCCTGTCCGACCGCACCGGACCGAGCCTCGCCATCGCCCTGCCCCGCAACGCCGCGTCCGTGCTGGAGTACGCCGCGGAGGAACTCCGTACGCACGTCCACGCCCTCGCCGGGGCGTCGCCCGCGCTGCGGCGGGACCGGATGGCGAAGGCGAACGTCGTGCTCGGGGACCCCGACGCCGCCGTCGCGGCCGGGATCGACGTCGAACGCCTGCAGCTCGCGCCCGAAGCCTTCCACCTCGAAGCCCGCGACGGGACGCTGTACGTTCTGGGCGGCAGCGGGCGGGGCGTGCTGTACGGGGTGTACGATCTGCTGGAGTCGCTGGGCGTCCGCTGGTACGCCCCCGACGTCACGCACGTCCCGCGCCTCCCGCGCGTCGAGGTCCACCCCACCGCCCGCGCAGGCGCACCGGCCTTCGAGTACCGCGACGTCTTCGCCTGGGAGTGCGGGGACCCCGCGTGGTGGGCGCGGAACCGCCTCAACGGCAACTACGTCCCGCTGCCCGATTACATGGGCGGGAGCGTGACGTACGGGATGCACGTGCACACGTTCTACGCCCTCGTGCCCCCGGGGGAGTTCTTCGCGACGCACCCGGAGTACTACAGCCTCCTCGACGGGGTCCGCACGCACGAGACGGCCCAGTTGTGCCTGTCGAACCCCGACGTCCTCCGCATCGCCACCGAGCGCCTCCTGCAGCGCATGGCCGCCCGCCCCGACGCCACCATCTGGTCCGTCAGCCAGAACGACTGGGAGGGCTACTGCCAGTGCCCCGCATGCAACGCCCTCGCCCAGCGCTACGGGACGCAGGCGGGCGTGCTGCTGCACTTCGTCAACGCCGTCGCCGCCGAGACGAGCAGGCACTTCCCCGACAAGCTCATCGACACCATCGCCTACATGTACACCGTGGACGCCCCGCGGGGCATCGTCCCGCACCCCAACGTCCGCGTCCGCCTGTGCCCCATCCGCTGCTGCCAGGGCCACCCCTTCGGGACCTGCGACCACCCCGAGAGCCTCCGCGCCCTCAAGGCGCTGCAGGACTGGTCGGCGATCACGAAGCAGTTGTACATCTGGCACTACTGCACGAACTTCTCGCACTACCCGCTGCCCATGGCCGACTTCGACGAACTCGCGGGCAACGTGGACCTCTACCGCCGCACGGGCGTGTACGGGCTCTTCATGCAGGGCATGGGCGAGGACGGGGGCGGGGCGGAGGCGATGGCCCTGCGCGGGTGGGTGCTGAGCAAGCTGCTGTGGAGCGGGGGCGGGGACGTGTGGAAGCTCGTGGACGAGTTCCTCCCCGCGTACTACGGAAACGCGGCTCCGCAGGTCCGCGAGTACCTCGACCGCTTCCACCAGCGTGTCCGCGAGGACCGCTCGGTCCACCCGCTGCTGTACGATCCCCCGACCGACAAGCTGTTCGACGGGGGGATCGTCGAGGAGTGCGACGCGGTCCTCCGCGAAGGGGAGCGCAAGGCGAGCGGGGACGCTCGCAAGCGCGTCCGCCTGCTCCGTGGGGGCCTGACGTACGCCCGCTGCTACCGAGCGGCCGGTCGCTTCCAGCGGGAGGGCGATGTGCTGAAGAGCGAAGCCTCCCCCGAGGCCGTCCGCGACTTCGACGCCCTCGTCCGCGACCGCAAGTCCGCCGGCGTCCGTCGCATCCGCGAAGCCAACGAACTCGACGTGACGGCGAGCCAGCTCCGCAACCGCCTCGCCGACCACCCCCTCCGGTGGATCGAGGGCGAGGGCATGCGGGTCGCGGTCGCGCCCGACCTGGGCGGGCGGATCGTCGAGTGGTGGGCGGACGATCGCCAGTGGCTCGCCCCGCCCGACCCCGCCAACCCGCACCTGCTGTACCCCATGAACGAGGGCTACGCCGAGTACGCCATCCGCGGAGCGTACAGCTTCGACGGGTGGGGCGTGCCCTACCGCGCCCGCCAGCGGGACGGGAAACTCACCCTCACCGCCGACCTGCCCAGCGGGTTCCGCATGTCCCGCACGCTGGAGCTGCGCGACGGGGCGCTGCACATCGCATCCTCGCTGCTCAACCGCGGGAGCGGGCCGCTGAACATCGCCTGGGCGTGCGGGCTGCACCTCAGCGCCCCCGACGCCCAGCGCATTCACTTCCGCACCCGCGGGGGCGAGGACCGCTCCTACCCCGCCCCCGAACTGCCCGACGGGTACTACGCGGGGACCGTTCTGGAGGGGGCGAACGTCCCCGACGGGACCTGGACCGTCGACCTCCCCGCCCACCGCGTGGTGCATACGTTCACCACCGACGGGCTGGGGCGGGTGGTCCTCAACCGCGTGACGGGCAACACCGCCGTCTGCCTGGACCTCCGCACGCGAACCGGCCCCGTCGCCCGCGGGGAGGCGATCACCATGCGCCAGACGGTCCGCGTGGAGCGGTAGGCAATCCCGTGTGCGACGCCCCAAGCGCGTGCGACGCCCCAAGCGTGTGCGACGCCCCAAGTGCGTGCGTTGGGGGTCTCCTGACCCCCAACGTCCGGGAACGTCCACAGAGCTTCCGCGACAGCGTTACGGCGGCGCGTCGGTCGCGGCGGCCGCCGCCGCGAAGGGGGTGCTCAAACGACGCTTCCGCGGACGCGTCCCTCCCCCTCCGGGACGCCGGGGGTCAGGAGACCTCGTTGTTCTACACATCTCGGCGCCCTGGCGGGCGTCGGTCCGATAGCCCCGACAGGGGCGCGGGACAGTAGCCGGGGGTGGAGCGCAGCGGAACCCCCGGAAGGCGGCTCCGTTCTTCAGAGCCCCGATAGGGGCGAGGGAGCTGCAGGGATTCTCACGAGGTCCCGCCCTCCGTCTCCCTCGCCCCTATCGGGGCTCCGTCTCTCCTGGGCCGATACCGGGGGCTCCGCTGCGCTGCGCCCCCGGCTATTCTCCCTCGCCCCTTCGGGGCGAAGAAGCCGCCTGCATCCAAGTCGCATCGTGCGGGACATTCACGGCGAGATGTGTAGAACAACGAGGTCTCCTGACCCCCAACGTCCGGGAACGTCCACAGAGCTTCCGCGCCAGCGTTACGGCGGCGCGTCGGTCGCGGCGGCCGCCGCCGCGAAAGGGGGCGCTCCCATGGCGCTGACGCGGAGGCGTTCCTCGCCCCTCCCGGAACGCCGGGGGTCAGGAGACCCCCGGCGCACGCGCTGAGGGCGGGTCAGGAGACCCCCGGCGCAGGCGCTGGATGCGCGAGATGGGGTATAATGCGGGAGCTTGTATGATTCCCGGACGTTCCCAAGGAGGACCAGACGCATGGGTACGGTGGTGTCGGAGTCGAGCACGGTCTGCCGCCTGTCGGAGGCGACGCGCGAGCTGGCCCGCCGTGCGCGGGCGGGCGAGTGGGGACGGGGGCTCGTGAACCCGCCGATCCTCCTGGAGCCCGGGGAGATCGACGGCCTCTCGGGACCGATGCAGGTCGCCCTGGGCGTGCGGCGGATCGCGGAGCAGGCGCCCCTGCGGATCGTCGCGGGCGAGAAGCTCGTCGGGGCCGCCACCCTCGAGCGGGCGACCTGGCACGTCCTGCCCGTCGGCGTGCGGGACCGCGACACGATCTACTGGTCCACGTCGCACACGACCATCGACTTCGAGCGTGGGCTGCGGGAGGGCTACGCGGGGATCCGCCGGCGGATCGACGAGCGGGTCGCCCGCGGCGGGCTCGATGAGAAGGGCCGGGACTTCCTCAACGCCCTCCGCATCTGCCTCGATGCAGCCGCGATCTGGCACGGGCGGTACGTCGAGGCCCTCGAGCGGCTGATCGCGGAATCGGATGGTCCCCAGCAGTCGGAGTACCGCCAGCTCCTCGACACGCTCCGCGCCGTCCCCGAGCAGCCCCCGCGCGACTTCCGTCAGGCGGTGCAGGCGCTGTGGATGCTGTTCGACTTCCAGCGGCTGTGCGGGAACTGGTCGGGCCTGGGGCGGATCGACAAGATGCTCGGGCCGTACCTCTCCGCCGACCTCGCGAGCGGAAAGCTGACGCTGGACGACGCCCGCGAGCTGCTCGCCCATTTCTGGATCAAGGGCTGCGAGTGGGTGGGCGCCCCGCGATACCTCCAGGGCACGGGCGACGCGCAGTACTACCAGAACGTCATCCTCGGGGGGATCGACGAGGACGGGAACGACGTGACGAACGAGGTGACGTACCTCGTCCTGGACATCGTCGAGGAGCTGCGGATCAACGAGTACCCCATCGCGGTCCGCATCGCCCCCGACTCCCCGCCCCGCCTCCTCCGCCGCATCGCCGAGGTGCAGCGGCTCGGCGGGGGCATCGTCGCGATCTACAACGAGCGGCAGATCATCGACTCGCTCGTCGCGTTCGGATACCCGCTCCGCGAGGCTCGCAACTTCACCAACGACGGCTGTTGGGAGGTGCTCATCCCGGGCAGGACGAAGTTCGGGTACCTGCCCTTCGACGTCCTCGCCGTCCTGCAGCAGACGCTGGGGGTGACGGGCGACGCGCCCCCCGCGGAGTTCCCCGACTTCGAGTCGCTCTACGCCGCCTTCCGCCAGCGCCTGGCGGATCGCATCGCCGACGTCCACCGCCTCGCCGACGGGACGATCAACGGCGGGCCCGCCACGCTGGTGTCGCTGCTGGTGGACGACTGCATCGAGCGCGCCCGCGGGTACAACGACGGGGGACCCCGCTACACCGTCGCCGCCCCCCACGCCGGCGGCCTCCCCGACGCCGCCAACAGCCTTCTCGCCCTCCGCCGCCTGGTCTACGAGCAGCGGCGGCTGTCCTTGCCCCAACTCGTCGCCATCCTCCGCGCCGACTGGGCTGGCCATGAACCGCTCCGCCGCGAGGTGGCGTCCTGGAAGTACTACGGCAACGACGACCTGTCCGCCGACGAACTCGCCCGCCGCGTCTTCGACGACTTCCTCACCGAGACCGCACGCGTCAAGGAGCGCTGCGGTGTGCTCCGCCCCCCGGGGGTGAGCACGTTCGGACGGGAGATCGAGTGGAGGCCCCACCGCGGAGCGACGGCGGCGGGGTCCCGGGCGGGCGATACGCTCGCCACGAACTTCTCCCCCTCCCCCGGGACCGATAGGTCAGGCCCGACGGCCGTGCTGTCCTCCATTGGGCGCATGGGCCTGCAGAGACTCACCAACGGGACCGCCGTCGAACTCAAGATGCACCCCTCCGCCGTCGCGGGCGAGGCGGGGCTGCGTGCGATGGAGGCCATCCTCCGCACGTTTCTGGCGCTGGGGGGGATCTACCTGCAGATCGACGTGGTGGACAACGCCGTCCTCCGCGACGCCCAGGAGCACCCCGAGAACCACCAGTCCCTCGCCGTCCGCGTCAGCGGCTGGAGCGCGCGGTTCGTCACCCTCGCGAAGGAGTGGCAGGACATGATTATTCGGCGGACGGAGCAGAAGTAGAACCGGCTTCCCACCCCGGATGCCGGGCGCCGGGTGCGGGGTGCGGGGTGCGGGGTGCGGGGTGCCACGGCTGCGCTGTTTGCAGCCGTGCCGTCAGGGGAGGCACGGCTGCAAACAGCGCAGCCGTGGCACCCAACGCGTCCGCCTCTTCCGTCGCCGATCTTCCGTCGCCGGTCTTCGGTCTCCGGTCCTACTTCGCGAGCACTTCCGGCGGGAAGTTGCGGGTCAGGCGGGTGTGGGGGACCACGTCGGACGTATGGATGTACCAGTCGAGCATCCGCTGCTCGAGCTGGCGCTGGATGGGGGCGTGCTCGGGCTTTCCGTAGAGGTTGTGCAGTTCGTCGGGATCGGTCCGCAGGTCGTACAGCTCGCTCACGTCCAGCGGGCGGCGGATGAGCTTGTGCGTCGCGGTCCGCAGCATGGTGCAGCGGACGGAGCCCTCCGGGCGCTGCTGCTGCTGGAGGCCCTTGGGGTAGTAGATCCCGTCGGTCGTGTTCCCGATGTCCTGGAACCCCCCGGGCGTGCCCTCGAAGCAGTGGGGCTCGTGCGGGTCGTACCCGCCCTCGGCGTAGATGGTGCGATCGGCGTCCCCGGGGGCCCCGGCGAGCTGGTCGGCCATCGAGAGGGCGAAGTGCGTGTGCTTGGCCTCCACGCCCGCGAGTTGCAGCGTCGTGGGGACGATGTCGAAGCACTCGGTGGGCGAGGTCACGACGTGCCCTTCGCTGCACCCGGGCGCGCGGACGATCATGGGCACGCGGGTGAGGCAGTCGTCCAGCCCCCCCTGCCACTTCTCGACGAGCCCGTAGTCGCCCGCCCACTCGCCGTGGTCGGAGAAGAAGAACGTCGCGGTGTCGTCGTCCAGCCCCGTCTCCTCCAGCGCATCGAGCACGCGCCCGAGCATGGCATCGACGTAGGAGATCTGCCCGAGGTACACCGCGCGGAGCTTGCGGAAGATGGCTTCGTCCAGCTCGCCCAGGCGGCGGTACTGGCGGATGAGGGCGTGGAAGGCGGGCTTGTCCGGGAGTTCGGCGGGGCGGCGGTTCGTCAGCGCCGGGTCGTCTGGGTCGTACATGTCGTACCAAGGCTGGGGGCAGGAGAAGGGGCAGTGCGGCTGGACGATGGGGAGGAAGAGCATGAACGGCGGGTCGTCGGGCTTGCGGGAGCGGAGGAAATCCACCGCTTGCTCGACGAGATGCCAGTCGGTGAGATGGTCGGGGCTGGGCCCGTAGAGGAAGGACCAGTACCCGGGCTCGTCGGGGCGGAAGATGTCCCGCGAGCCGCCCCCCATCCACTGCCAGTCGTGGACCTTCGTGACGGAGTCCGCGAAGCTCTCGGGGGCGAGCAAGTCGTTTTTGCCGATCCAGTGTACGTCGTACCCCGCCTGCTTGAGGTAGCGGAGCGTGTTGGGCTCGTCGGGAGCGAGCGTGTGCCACAGCGTGCGGTGCCCGCGGACGTGCGGGTACCAGCCCGTCATGAAGCTGCACCGCGAGGGCGTGCAGACGGTGTGCTGGACGTGGCACTGGTCGAAGCGGACGCCCCCGGCTGCGAGGCGGTCGATGTTGGGCGTCTTCGCCAGCGGATGCCCGTAGCACCCCAGCATGTCCGCCCGCATCTGGTCGGGGTTGAAGTAGATCACGTTCGGCCGACGGTTCGTGGTGCTCATCGCTCCGTCTCCCGCTCGTGCCACTCCGGAATCTCGACCTTCGCCGAGTCCTCCCACGCGGTCCGCAGCAGCGACGCGGTGAACGCCACCGCCCGCCGCGCCCGCTCGCGGGCGAAGTCGGCGGCCTCGCCGTCGGGGGGCAGCGCGGCGTCGAGGGCGGGCAGGTGGGGCTCCAGCGTATACACGCGGTCCACCAAGGCGTGCGATTCGCGCAGTTGCCCCAGCACGGCCGTCATCACGTCGGGGACCGCCCGCACGTCGTTGGCGTCAACCTGCAGCGGCTCGTCGGGGGGGAGTTTCTGGACGAGGGCGTCGACCTTCAGATGGATCCCAGTCCGGGGGCTCTTCCCGTCCGCACCCACGCGCCCGTTGTAGTGGATGGTGGTGTGCAGGGGCTGGGTGAGATCGGCGGCGTAGTGGGCGAGGTGTCCGGCGAGGACGAGGCACTTGGCGCGGACGTGCGGGTTGCCCGGCCAGCGGCGGTGCTCGGCGAGGGCGACGGTGAGCTTCTGGACGGTTTCGGTGAGGGCGTACGGCAGCAGGCCGACCTTGGACGGATCCACGTCGTTCTTCGCGCACCAGGTGAGCAGTTCGTACCGCCCGGCGGGGATCTCCGCGCCCTTCAGCAGCTCGATGTCGAAGTAGTGCTCGGGCGAGGCGGCCGCGTGCAGCAGCGCGGGGGCGAGCGGGCGCGTCCAGGTGTCGGGGTCGAGCGAGCAGTGGGCGACCGTCGCCTTGCCCTCGACGAGGAACGCCGGCAAAGCCTCCTTCGCCGCCTCGACCGCCTCCAGCGCGATCCGCCGATGCCCCTCCCCCAACCACGCTTGCACGCTCGCATTCACGACGAGCAGCGCCCCCACCGCCGCGAGAATCCCAAGGCGTTGACGAGATGCGATCATCATCGGATGCTCCTCATCGCGAAGCGGCGTGAACCATAACCAGCCAAGGACACAATGTTTAGCGTCCGCCGGTACGGCGGACCGCATACGGGGAACACCCTCACGTTCCGAGGACCGTGAGGGTGTTCCCCGAGATGGGGCGGTCGTACCGACCGCCGCTAAACCAGTCTACCATGCGGTTCCAGACTACGCCCGCAGGACGTTCAGCAGGATCTCCAGGCCCTTGTCCAGGTCCGCGTCGGGGGTGACCAGCGGGGGGGCGAGGCGGATGATGTTGGTCCCGGCGAGGCAGATGAGCAGGCCCGCCTCCATGGCGGCGTTCATCACGTCCTTGGCCGGGCGGTCGATCTCGATCCCGATCATGAACCCCTTGCCGCGGACGGCCTGGATGGCGGGGACGTTGGCGGTGCGGAGGGCGTTCATGAGCTGCTCGCCCTTGGCGGCCGTGCGCTCGACGAGGTGGTCCTCCTCCATGATCTTGATGGCTTCGAGGGCCGCCGCCGTGCACAGCGGGTTCCCGCCCATCGTGCACCCGTGCGTGCCCGGGCCCAGGGTGTCCTGCACCCGCGGGCCGCCGATGCACATGGCGACGGGGGCCCCGCCGCCGACGGCCTTGGCGAGGGTGAGGACGTCCGGGGTCATGCCGAAATGCTGATACCCGAACCACCGGCCCGTCCGCCCGGGCCCGGTCCAGACCTCGTCGCAGGTGAGGACCAGGTCGTGCTCATCGCAGATGGCCCGCAGGCCCTGCATGAATTCGGGCGTGGGGATGTTGACCCCGCCCTCGCCCTGGATGGGCTCGACGAAGATACCGGCCGTCTCGGAATCGATGGCGGAGCGGACGGCGTTGAGGTCGCCGTAGGGCACCTTGACGTTCCCGGGCAACATGGGCTCGAAGCCCTTCTGCTTGTTCTCGGGCGTGAGGGACAGCCCGCCCATGGTCCGCCCGTGGAAGCAGTTGTGGAAGCTGAGGATCTTGTAGCGCCCCTCGCCCGCGTAGAGGCGGGTGAGCTTGAGGGCGGCCTCGTTGGCCTCGGCCCCGCTGTGGCAGTAGAAGACCTTGCCCCCGAAGGCGTGCGAGGTGACGCGCTGGGCGAGTTCGATCTGGTTGGGGTTGGTGAAGAAGTTCCCGTGGGACAGGAGCAGGGCGGCCTGCTTCTGCAGGGCGGCCGTCACGCGGGGGTGGCAGTGCCCGGTGATCCCGCCCCCGCCGAACCCCGCGAAGAAATCGATGTACTCCTTGCCGTCGGCGTCCCAGATGCGGGCGAGTTCCCCGCGGACCATGGCCCGGATGGGCGGCCCGTAGTTGTTCATCAGGTGCTTCTTCGACGCCTCGATCAGTTCGCTCTGCTTGCCCATCGTGCTTCTCCAGGTTGCCCGCGCAGGACCCCTGCGCGGAAAAAGCGACTTCTACGCCATCGCGGCCTGAGAATCAAGATCCTGCGCAGGCGTTTGACAAGCCCCGCTTCCTCTTCCACAATCCCTAACCGTTCACAGGGCGGCACTCTCAAGCGGCAAACCGCATGCGGATTGAGGGCGCCACCCACACCAGGGCGCCGTCCCGTGAAGGTTACCACAATCCGTTCTTCCCCCACGCCCATGGCGGGCATAGAGTTGGGCGGCGAAGGAGATGGCTATGTGTGTTCAACAGGATCGGTGCGGCAGAGGCGTACTCGTTCTGTGGGCGATGGGGCTGGCGGCGGGCCTGCTGGGCGGCTGCGCCGCCCTGGCCCCCGCCCCCTCCTCCACCGCCAACGACGCCGCGTTCCTCGCCTCGCACGGGATGGCGTACTGGCTCATCGAGCGCAGCGAACCCCGCCCCCTGCGGATCCACCACCTGCGGATCGACCTGGCCCACGAGGGGATCGCCCTGCGCAGTCCGGTGGCCCCCGACCCCGACGGACCCGGGCCTGCCGAGGCCGTCCTCCAGCCGCCGCCAGACTTCGCGGGCGGCGCCGACGTGTTGGCCGTCGTCAACTGCAGCCCCTGGGCCGGCCTTCCCGACGCGCAGGGCCGGCGGAGCAGCCACTGGCACGTCGGGATGCCCGTGGACATCGGCGGGTTGGCCGTCAGCGAAGGGCAACTCCGCAGCGAACGCGTCGACTGGCAGCCGGAATTCTGGATCGACGCCGACGGCGAGGCCCACACGGGCGCCCCGGAGGACCTGGCGCGGGTCCGGTCGGCCGTCGCAGGGTTCGGATGGCTCGTCCGCCAAGGCCGCCCGGGCGGGGGCGACGACGCCCTGCACCCCCGCACGGCCGTCGGGCTCGATGCGTCCCGCCGCTGGTGCCACCTCGTGGTCGTGGACGGGCGGCAGGGAGGCTACAGCGAGGGGATGACCACTCGTGAACTCGCCGCGCACCTGCGGGACATCGGCTGTCACGACGCGATCAACCTCGACGGCGGCGGCAGCAGCGTGATGCTCCTTCGCGGATCCGACGGCAAGTTGCGCCTGATGAATTCGCCCTCGACCCGGCGCGACGGGCAGCCCGTCCTCCGCCCCCTGCCCAACGCGCTGGTCGTCCGGTCGGCCGAACGCTAGCGCGACGGCGGGCGGTTTGACAGAAACGCCCGCTCCCGGTAAAGAGAAGGGCATGAAATCCATCACCGACATCCCGGCCGACATCCTCATCGTCGAGGACGAGGTCGCCCACGCCGAGGCCATCGAGGAGGGCCTCTCCCGCCTGGGGCACCGCTGCGCGGCCGTGCATGACGGCGAGTCGGCCCTGGCGAGGATCCGGGCGCAGAGCTTCGACGTCATCATCACCGACCTGGTCCTCGGGGGGCCCATCGACGGGCTCCGCGTGCTCCAAGAGGCCCGCGAGCACCTCCCGGCCGCCAAGGTCATCCTCATCACCGCCCACTCCTCCGTCGACACCTGCCGCGCCGCCCTCCAGCAGGGCGCGTTCGACTACATCGAGAAGCCCCTGGACCTCGACGAGCTGCGGACGGTGGTGACGCGGGCGGCGGAGGACACGGCCCAGCGACGGATGATCCGAGAACTCAAGGCCCGCCTGGACGAGAAGTACGGGTTCGAGAACATCGTCGGGCAGTCCGTGCCCATGCTGCGGATCCTCGACACCATCCGCCGCATCGCCCCCACGGACATCCCCGTGCTGATCCTGGGCGAGAGCGGGACCGGCAAGGACCTGCTGGCCCAGGCGATCCACCACAACTCTCGCCGCAACGACCAGCGGTTCGTGCCCATCAACTGCGCCGGGCTCAGCGAGACGCTCCTGGAGGACGAGCTGTTCGGGCATGTCAAGGGCGCGTACACCGGGGCGACGGGCGAGCGCGAGGGGCGATTCGAACACGCCGACGGGGGCACGATGTTCCTCGACGAGATCGGGGACATGCCCCTGGCCATGCAGGCCAAGCTCCTCCGCGTCCTGGAGAACGGGGAGGTCGTCCGCGTCGGGGCCAACGAGCCCATCCGCGTCAACGTGCGGATCATCTCCGCGACCAACACCGACCTCCGCAAGCGGGTCGAGGAGAAGCAGTTCCGCGAGGACCTGTACTTCCGCATCAAGGGCGCGACCCTCACCGTCCCCCCCCTCCGCGAACGCCGCGAGGACATCCCCCTGCTCATCGACTACTTCATCCGCCTCGCCAACGAGACCCACGGCACGGCGATCCGGGGCGTCGACCCCGAGGTCAAACGCGTCCTGATGAGCTACCCCTGGCCGGGCAACGTGCGGCAGCTCCGCAGCGCCATCGAGAACATGGTCGTCCTGTCCTCCGACGACCGCCTGACCGTCGACGACCTGCCCCCGGAGATCCACCGCCCCCCCGAGGAAGTCGCCGCCCGGCAGTTCGGGCAACTCGCCGGGATCAGCATCGAGGACGCCGAGAAGGAACTCATCCGCAACACGCTCAAGATGGTCGACGGCAACCGCGAGCAGGCCGCCCAGATGCTCGGCATCGGCGAGCGGACGCTGTACCGCAAGATCAAGGAGTACGAGATCAAGGAGTAGGGGGACATTCGATCTCTCGGAGCTTGGATCAGGTTCTTCGTGACCGTTCACGCCTTCGTCCGCCGGCTTGGTCGCTTCAGCGACCATGACTTGCCCGCGAAACAGGGTCCACATGGTCGCTGAAGCGACCAAGCCGGAGAAGGCACTCTCTTCATCCTGCGGGCTGTCCTGAGATCTCTGCAGTCCCCATTTCTCCGGACGATGCC
>JAWLCQ010000055.1:0-25881 GCA_041687095.1 Phycisphaerae bacterium
TTCCACTGGCAGCCGGTCCGCAGGACGTACAGGATGGCGTTCATGCACTTGCGGTCGTCGGCCCGCGGCCGACCGCCGCCGAAGCGATGCGTATTCACGTGCTTGGGCAGCAGGGGTTGGATCTTCGACCATAGCTCGTCGGAGACCCGATAGGTGTCTTTGGGATTCGTGTTCTTCATCAGGAAATACCTCCCGGGGACCCCCGTGGTCCCTAAGACGTATTCTACCATATCGATGGGTTATTCGGATAGGCTCTAAGCGGATGCCCTCGGCGGCGAGGCGGTCGAGGTGCGGCGTTTGCAGCACGGGGTGCCCGCGAAAGCCCGCATCGGCCCAGCCCTGGTCGTCGGTCATGCAGAGGATCACGTTGGGACGGTCGGCGTTGGGCGTAGACATGGAGGAGGATGATAGCAGAAGTCGGGACGCTGTGAAGTATTCACCGCAGAGAACGCGGAGAACGCGGAGAGAAAGGGGTTCCTGCCTTCTTTCCTCTGCGCTCTCTGCGATCTCTGCGGTGGTTCAGAACGTCCGATCCGTAATCCCGCCTCCCCTACCGTCCTCGGTCGCGTCGCTCGCGCGGGCGGCGGACGGTGACCTTGCCGCCGGGCGGCTGGCGGCGGACCCAGGCGATGAACCTGCCGATCTCGGGGTGTCCGCGGAGGGCGTCGAGGGTGTTGTACTCGCGCTCGAGGTCCTTCTCGTCGAGCGTGGCGTGGACGGTCTTGTGGCAGGCGGGGCACAGCCAGGCGAGGCGCGAGCGGACCTCCTCGCGGTTGAACTGGCGCTTGTTGCGGCGGTTGCTGTGGCGGGTGCGGGGGATGAGGTGGTGCTTCTGCAGCTCCGTCCCGCTCCGCCCGCACAGCTCGCACCGCCCGTCGGAGGGCGGGGGCGACGGGTCGCGCGATGTCCCCGCGTCCTCCGTGCGCTCGCTCTCGTCGCGCTGCGATGAGCCTTTCCGTCTGGGCATCCCACCATTGTACCGCAGCGCGGCAGGGCATGGTCGCTTCAGCGACCCATGGGCCAGTTCGGGAACATGGATCGCTGAAGCGACCACGCCGGTGGCCAGGCCCTCCCCTCCCAAGCCCTCTTCGCCCACTCCTGCGCCTTGACGCCCGCTACCCGCAACGCCATACTCCCCGCGTTCCGTCCGGGCGGGGCGGTCGGCGCGCGTGCGTCGGGCGATCGGTTCCCGCCTGGGAGGACGCGTTGCAGCAAAGGACCGTTTCCATGGCCAAGATCGTGTTCATCGGCGCCGGATCGCTGGGGTTCACCCGCGGGCTCGTGCGCGACCTGCTGACCTTCGACCGCCTCCAGGACGCCGAGCTGTGCCTCGTGGACATCGACCCCGAGCGCCTCGAATTCGCCGAGAAGTCCGTCCGCAAGATCATCGCCCTGGGCAACTACCCCGCCACCGTCCGCGCGACCACCGACCGCACCGAGGTCCTCGAAGGCGCCGACGCCGTCCTCGTCACCATCCTCTGCGGGGACACCTCCGTCTGGAAGCACGACATCCTCATCCCCAAGAAGTACGGGGTCGACATCAACGTCGGGGACACCCGCGGACCGGCGGGCGTGTTCCGCGCCCTGCGGACCATCCCCACCATGCTCGACATCGCCCGCGACATGGAACGCCTCTGCCCCCACGCCATCCTGCTCAACTACACCAACCCCATGGCCATGCTCTGCCACGCCCTGCAGCACGAGACGTCCATCCGCGTCTCGGGGCTGTGCCACTCCGTCCAGGGGACGGCCGGGATGCTCGCGGGCTGGGCCGGGGTGCCCTACGAGGAACTCGAGTACACCTGCGCCGGGCTCAACCACCTGTCGTGGTTCCTCAAGCTCGAGCGCCGCGGCGAGGACCTGTACCCCAAGCTCCGCCAGGTCGTGTCGAAGGACAAGAAGATCTTCAACCACGAGCAGGTGCGCAACGAGATGTTCCTGGCGCTGGACTACTACGTCACCGAGTCCAGCGGGCACAACAGCGAGTACAGCTGGTGGTTCCGCAAGCGCGAGGACCTCATCGAGAAGCACTGCACGCACGGGACGGGCTGGAACCCGGGGCACTACGCGTACATCCTCCACTGCTACCAAAGCAACGAGAAGAACTGGAAGAAGGCCGTCCGCGACTGGCTGTCCGCCGAGAAGCCCATCTCGCTGGAGCGCGGGCATGAGTACGCCGCCTCCATCATCAACGCCTTCCTCGGCGGGGCGCCGTTCAAGTTCAACGGCAACGTCCCGAACACCGGGCTCATCACCAACCTGCCCACCGGCTGCTGCGTCGAGGTCCCCGTCCTGGCGACGCGCAACGGCTTCGAGCCGATGCACATCGGCGACCTGCCCCCCCAGTGCGCCGCCATCACGAACCTGACGGCCATCACCGAAATGCTCGCCGTCGATGGCTGCCTCACGGGCAACGCCAAGCTCGTCTACCAGGCCATCGCCCACGACCCGCTCACCGCGGCCGTCCTGTCGCTGGGCGAGATCAAGAAGATGGTCAAGGAGATGCTCCGCAAGAACCAGCCCCACCTCCCGACGTTCAAGAGCATTGATTTCTAGCAGAGGCAATAGGGACTAGGGAATAGGGAATAGGCAGAAGAAGCAGCATGACAGCGTGGGGCGGGCTCGTGCGGGCCCGCCCCACGCTGCGTTGCGCTTCGCCGTCAGGGCAGGGGGCTTTCGACGTAGGATCCCGGGTCCTCGGTGAGGCCCCAGGGGTGGCGGAACCCGGCCGCCAGGCCGTCCCAGTCGCCGTGGTTGATGCGGATCGTCGCGTTGCCGCTGAGGCTCATCGGCAGGTCGCGCAGGCCCAGGACCGTGCCCTTGAGTTCGGTGGTGATCGACGAGTTGCCCGCGAAGGAGAGCTGGTCGGCCGCCAGGATGCCCGAGACGTTGTTGCTGCTGCCGCGGAAGGTGACGTTGTACCCGGGGGCGAGGATGAGCGTCCCGCCCAGGGCCTTGACGGCGGCGAACTCGGCCGTGTTGGGCAGGGCGGAGATGCCCGGGGCGTTCACGCTGCCGCGGAAGTTGAGGCGGTTGGTGCTGGTGTCGCCCCCGCCCCCCCCGTCGGTGACGATGATGCAGTTCAGCGTGCACCCGCCCTCGAAGCTGATGCTGTTGGGCGACTCCACGTAGACGATGCCGTTGAACGTCGCCTGCGACCCGAAGTTGGGGTTCGTGCCCGCCTTGATGCGGATGTTGTTCCACGTCTGCCCGCCGCTCACCGAGGTCGTGCTGTCCACGATCCGCTTCACCAGGGGCGGGAACGGGGTCAGGTCCAGGGGCGGGAACTGCGGGTCGTCCGTCGCCCCGTGCACGTGGTTCTCCATGATCTTCAGCAGGTTGGACTCGCCCCCGACGGAGAGGGAGTTGCCCTTGAGGACCACGGTGTCACTGTCGCCCGTGACGTAGATGTCGCCCGAGATCGTCGCGCTGCCGCCGACCTCGACGGCGACGGGCTCGTCGCTGGCGGACAGGACCGAGGCGGCCTGCGGGAAGTTCTTGCCCTCGATCAGCGCGCTGCCCGTGACGTGGATCGCCCCGCGCGACGCCACCCCGTAGTCGAACACCCGCGACTGCTTCTTGACCAGGTTCAGCACGATCGAGGTCTGGCAGCGGGCGGCGGCGTGGGTTCCGACGACGACCAGGCGGCAGCGCAGGGTCCCGTCGGCCTCGACGACCGGAACCAGCGTCGCCGTGAACTCCCCATCGTCCAGCCGCACCGCCGGGACCCGCACCGCCGCCGCGTCCCACGTCACCGCTCCCCCGCCCAGGTTGCCCGTCCCCTCCAGGATCTCGTGCACCTGCGCCCCCAGGTTCGCCGTCAGCGTCCCCGCGTCGGTCTCGGGGCGCATGCGGACGTCGTCGAGCACCCGCAGCAGGAACCCCATCCCGCTCTCGGCGGCGTGGCGGGCGCAGACGATGTCCCGGAAGTTGCCGCTCATCGACACGTTCCGCTCCACCGACGCGAACGCCACGATGGCGAACGGGGCGATGACCACGATCAGCAGGAGGCACAGAATGAACACGACCCCCCTCCGCCCTCGTCCGCTTCTCACTCGCCGTTGAACCATGGGAAACTCCTTACCAGGCACGGGCGCTGCCTCCTGCCATCCGCCGCACCGCGGGCGCGGCGGAAGCGGAGCGGAGAACCGGCGGGGAAGACGCCGCCGGACCCGCCGCTCCCTCCGGCTGCTGGAACCGTACGATCCCGCACCCCCGGGGGCCAAGGCCTCCACGCACTCCCGGGAATCCGCAGGGATGAACGCAGATGAACACAGATGAAGAAAGGCGCCAGGGACAGGCGTTGAAGAACAGGGAAAAGGACGCCTCCACGATGGGCCTCCGCTTCTTCTCCCTAGTCCCTATTGCCTAGTCCCTATTGCCTCTGCCTATCTGCGTTCATCTGCGTTCATCCCCGCTGATTCCCGAGAGTGTACAGAGGCCCATGCCCCGGGGGCCGCCGGTTCCCCGGCCTACCGCCGGGCCGGACCCCCGGGGAGGCGCCCGTCGCCGAACTCGCTCCTCAAGTCTCGCCCGCCGGGGTTCGATAGACCCCACAGGTTCGTTGTACCCACCGCGCGGGCACGCTCCCGGCGGACGCCAGGAAAGGTTGTACCGATGAGCACCCAAACCGCCGAGCGGACCCGCCTCCAGGACGTCGTCTCCTTCGCCGTTCTCGACGCCCTCTTCGACGCCGTCTACGTCGCCAACGCCGATCGCCGCATTGTGCACTGGAACCCCGCCGCCGAACACCTCATCGGCTGCCGCGCCAAGGACATCGTCGGCAAGTCCTGCTGCGAGGACCTGCTCCTGCACATCGACGCCGACGGCAAGGCCGTTCGCTCCGGGTTCCACCCCGCCGCCGAAACGCTCACCGACGGCCAAACCCGCGAAGCCGACGTCTTCCTCCGCCACCGCCAGGGCCACCTCCTGCCCGTCCGCACCCGCACCGTCGCCCTGCGCGACCGGGAGGCGGGGATCGTGGGCGTCATGGAGATCCTCCGCCAGGGCCAATCCGCCGCCGACACCCTCGACGCCGAACGCCTCCGCGAACTGGCGTTCATCGACCCCCAGACCAACCTCGCCTCCCGCCGCTACCTCGAGATGCGCCTCCTGTCCCGCTTCGAGGAGATGCAGCGGTACGGGTGGAAGTTCGGCGTGGTCCTCCTGAGCGTGGACAACCTCGCCGCCATCACCGACGAGCACGGCCTGCCCGGAACGCAGGCGATCCTCGACACCATCGGGCGCACGTTCGCCCACTCCCTCCGCGCCACCGACGCCGTCGGCCGCTGGGACGACGACCACTTCCTCGCCATCGTCCCCATCCTCCGCGCCATCGACCTGCAGACCATCGGCCAACGCGTCCGCGCCGCCGCCGGCCAGACCCAGGCGACCGTCGGACCGCTCACGCTGCGGGCCACCGTCTCGGTGGGGGCCGCGACGCCGAGCCCCGAGGACTCCGTCATCGACATCCTCCAGCGGGCCCAGGAGGGCATGCACGCCAGCCGCTCCCGCGGCGGGAACGCCTTCTCGCTGCTGTAGACGCGCCCCGCCCGTGGCGCAGTCGTCCGCCCGCGGCCGGGCCGCTTCAGCATCCCCGCCCTCAATCGCCTGCGCGCACGACGCGCGGGTGGCGGTTCGCGTCATCGCCCGGTATACTCCGCGGTTCACAGGCACACGCCCGCTCCGAGCGAGCACGAAGGAGAGCCGTTGCCCATGGACCGCAAGCCCAACATCCTGTTCCTCATGGCCGACCAGTTCCGCGCCGACGCCCTCGGCTGCTCCGGCGGGTGGACCCGTACGCCCAACCTCGACCGCATCGCCGCCATGGGCGTCCGCTACAGCGAGTGCGTGACCAACTCGCCCATCTGCTGCCCCGCCCGCGCCTCGCTCGCCAGCGGGCTCTACCCGCACACCACCGGCCTGTGGACCAACAAGGGCTACACCCTGCCCCCCACCTGGCGGACGTGGATGGCCGCCATCCGCGACGCGGGCTACCGCACGAGCCTCTTCGGCAAGACCCACCTGCACCGCCACGGGGGCGAGATGGACCTCCGCGACTGCGAGCACCTCCTGCACGCCTACGGGCTCGACGACGTCGACGAGACCACCGGACCCCACGCCGCCTCCAAGTCCCGCTGCCGCATGACCGACCTCTGGGCCTCCAAGGGCCTCCTGGAAGCCTTCCGCCACGACATCCATCGCCGCTGGCACCTCGGCCTCATCACCGACCCCTCCCCCCTGGGCGCCGAACACCACTACGACGCCTACGTCGGGCAGACCGCCTGCCGGTACCTCCAAACCTACGACCGCGAACAGCCGTGGTTCTGTTGGGTCAGCTTCGGGGGCCCGCACGAGCCCTGGGACGCCCCCGAACCCTACGCCAGCCAGTTCGACCCCGCGGCCATGCCCCCCGCCCGCCCGCGGATCACCAGCGAATCCCCCCGCCCGACGGGCGGGCTCGACGAGCACTTCGCGAAGTACGACGAGATGCTCTCCCGCCCCGAGCGCGTCGGGCTCTCGCCCGAGAACACCCCCCGCCTGCGGGCGAACTACGCGGGCAAGGTCGCCCTCATCGACGACCAGATCGGGCAGATCCTGTCGGTGCTGGAGCAGCGCGGGGAGCTGGACAACACCATCATCGCCTTCACCAGCGACCACGGGGAGATGAACGGCGACCACGGGACGATCTACAAGAGCTGCTTCCTCGACGGGGCCGCCCGCATCCCCATGATCGTCTCCACGCCCGCCATGCGCAACACCCCGCTCGCCGGGCGCGTCAGCGCCTCCCCCACCGAGCTGTTCGACCTGGGCCCCACGCTCGCCGACCTCGCGGGCGCCCCGCTGGACTACGAACAGTTCGGCGTCTCGCTGGCCCCCACGCTCACCGACCCCGCCGCCCACCACCGCCGCGACGCCGTCTGCGAGTTCGAGGGCGAGGTCATGCTCCTCACCGACCGCCACAAGGCCGCCATCAACCGCCAGGGCGAACTGTACCTCCTCATCGACCGCGAGCGGGACCCCGATGAGCAGCACAACCTCGCGGGCACCCCCGCCCTGCGGGACACGGAGACGGCCCTCCGCCTCCGCATCCTCGAGCGCCTCGCCCAGTCCCAGGCCCAGCGGCCGATCGTGGGGTTCGTCGCCGACTGACCCATCGCACGCCTCCTCCCGACCGTTGAAAACGAACCCAGCGCAGACTATTCCGATTTCCGATCCTCCCGCCCCTCTCCCCGTGGCAAAGGCATCACCGCATTCCGGAGAATCAGCGGGGATGAACACAGACTCGTCGCGACGAAGCGAAGCGTAGACGGATGAACGCGGATACGGAGAGAGCAGGGATTCAAAGGATGCAAGGGATCGGATGGTAACAGGCTGTAGGGCAGATGGTTCTGAGAACCGCCGGTCCTGTTTCGTCTCATCCTTCTTCTCCTGATCCGCGTTCATCCCCGCTCATCTTCGGGTCGTGTAGCGACCGACACCCCCACGGGGAGAGGATGTCGAAAACAAACCCATCCCGCCTCCTCCCGACCGTGAAAAACAAACCCACCGAGCGAAACGGGGACTGGCTCCGTAGGGGCGCGCCGTTCGCCCCGGAGGTGCCTGTCCCCCTTTCGCGGCCGAACTCGCCCCGGCCGTGCAAAACAAACCCATCCCGCGCCCCCTCTCAACCGTCGAAAACAAACCCATCTCGCCCCCTCCCGACCGTGCGGAACGAACCCAGCGCAGATTATTCCGATTTTCGACCTTCCCACCCCTCTCCCCGCGGCAAGCGTACCAACGCATTCCTGAGAATCAGCGGGGATGAACGCAGACTCGTCGCGACGAAGCGAAGCGTAGACGGATGAACGCGGATGCGGAGAGGGCAGGGATGCAGGGGATGCAGGGGATCGGAGGGTAAAGGGTTGGACGGCAAAGCGTTGCGCCACAAAACGTTGGGCGGCAGAGGGTTGGACGGCAGAGGGTTCTGCGAACTGCCTGTCCTGTCTCTTCTTCTGATCCGCGTTCATCTGCGTTCATCCCCGCTCATCTTCGGGTCGTGTACAGACCGATGCTCCCCGCGCGACGAAAGCATGTCGCGCCGCGACAGGACAGGGGGCCCCGGACGGACCCATGTGCGAGCGAAACGGGGACTGGCTCCGCAGGGGCGCGCCGTTCGCCCCGAAGGTGCCTGTCCCCCTTTCGCGGTCGAACTCGCACCGACCGTGCAAAATAAAGCCAACGCGCGCCTCCTCCCCATCCTCGAAAACGAACCCAGCGCAGATTCTTCCGATTTTCGCCCCTCCCGCCACGCGGGAACCCGCTGGCCCCGGCCGGGCCTCGGCTGCCGAATACCGCCGGGCCGGGGGGACCCGCCGCCCCGGTCCGTCCCGCGGACCGCGGGCAGCGAATCACGCGCGGACCCCGCCTCTGCCTATTTTCCACATCTTCAACTTCACCTATAGTTATTCTTAGACACAACAGCACGGGCCGTCCCGTCGGAATTGGATTTCCGCACACCGTGGCCACAACTGAGTTAGTAACAGCATGTTGTGTTTGCCCCATCGCTCCCCGTTCCGCACCGCCCTCCCCAGTGGACACTTGGGATTCGGAAATGGCGCAGTTGGCTGGGCGCAAGCGTCTCCGCTTCCGGCGTCGCCAGGGCTGCGCCGCGACGAGTCGCTCCGCCCTCTGCGCGCCCTACCGCCCTCTCCGCCCTACCGGCCGACTCGTCGATGCGTAACCGTTCACGGGGTGCAGGCGAGGACCCCCGCACCGCCTCGAAAATGGGGACAGGCACCTGCGCGGCCAAAAGCACGCCGCTGCGGAGCCAGTCCCCGTTTTCGAGGCTCCCTGCGCCTACCCCGCCTTCGCTGCTGCTTGCGAAGGCGTGAACGGTTACGTCGATTCGACGATACCGGGGGGCGGTCGCGCTTTCGGGGTAGGCGCATCTTGCGAGATGAAGTAGTATCATGACGAACTGATTCTTTGAAAAGAAGCGGTGTCGGCATGAAGGGGTCGTTTTCCATCGCGGTAGAGCCGCCGCGAGGCCTGTGACGCCGGAATCACCGTCGAGGAGGAGGATATCGTGCATTCAATCTCAGGGAGACTCTGCGCGCTTTGCGCGGCCGTCGTGAGCGTGGGTCTGGTTTCGGTCGCGTCGGCGGACGTGTTCCAGATGGGCTCGGGCCTGACGAGCCTGGAGACCGTCTTCGTGGGCGATCCCGGCAATGCCGGGGAGGCGTCCGGATGGGCCGCCAGCGGGTACGGGGAGAGCCGCACCTGCGGGGGCGTGAGCTACGAGTACCGGATCGGCAAGTACGAGGTCACCGCGGGGCAGTACACGGAGTTCCTCAACGCCGTGGCGGCGACGGACGAGTACGACCTCTACAACCCGCAGATGTGGGATACGGTCAACGGGTGCAAGATCCAGCGCACGGGGACGGCCGGCGGCTACGCCTACAGCGTCGCGAGCGACTACGCGAACCGCCCGGTGAACTACGTGAGCTGGGGCGACTCCGCCCGGTTCGCCAACTGGCTGCACAACGGGCAGCGTGCGAGCGGGCGGGAGGACATCCACACGACCGAGGACGGGGCGTACGCCCTCAACGGGCTGACCGACCAGGCGGCCCTGCTGTCCGTCCGCCGCGATGACGACTGGCGCTGGGCGGTCACCAGCGAGAACGAGTGGTACAAGGCCGCCTACTACAACCCGGCGACGGGGCGCTACAGCGACTTCGCCACGGGGACCGACACGACGCCCAGCAACGACCTGACGGACCCCACCGACCCCGGGAACCACGCCACGTACCTGCGGAAGTACTACTTGAACGGGCTGCTGCAGAACGACTTCACCGTCGGGGATCCGTACTACCGCACCGAGGTCGGGGCGCACGAGAACTCCGCCAGCGCGTACGGGACGTTCGACCAGAGCGGCAACGTGTACGAGTGGAACGAGTCGATCCTGACGGATAACCGCATCCCGTCGACCCGGTGCGCGCGGGGCGGGGCGTACAACGACATTCCCTGGATGATGGAGGCGTCCAACCGCCACCTCAGCAGCTACAACACCCCGGTGGGCGAGAGCGCGTCGATCGGCTTCCGCGTCTCGCAGGTCCCCGAACCGGGCTCCCTGGCGGTTCTCGCCCTGGGGGCCGTCGGCCTGCTCCGACGGCGGAAGGGCCGCTGATACGCGTTCCACTTAGTTCGCGGACGGGTGCCACTCAGTTCACGGACGGGTGCCGTGGTTTGCGACGCGACGCGGAGCAACCACGTCAGACCGACGCTGCCCGAGAATTGCATGGGATACGTATGACCCCATCCGCACCGGCGGGCAAGGCGTTGGCGCAGGCGGGGCTCGGTAAGCCTTTGGGGCTTGCGGACTGGCCGCCAGCCGCCAGCCCCAACCGCGGGTTCCGCGAAACGTGGTTGCTCCCGTCTCCGCCAAGGTAAGCCGCTACGCTCCGCAAACCACGGAGGATATTGCGCGAGGGGCTCCGACGGCAGTTCCCAACGCCCCCCGACTGCGTCGGGGGGGTGCCCGGGAACACCAGAAGGGACGCTTTCTCCACCCCAAGGCACCCCCCGGACGCAGTCCGGGGGCGTTGGAGGCAAGACCCTTCAAGAAACCCGGGCCTCCTTGACTGCAACCAAGTGACGTCCTGACGGTTACGTCAAGTTCCTCTGGGTTTTGCGCAAGATCCTCCACGGCACCCGGCTTGCGCGCGGGATGCCGCGTCCCGCGCGCAGAGGGCTCCGCTGCGCTCCGCCCTCTGCACGCCCTACGGCCCTCTGCACGCCTTACCGCCTGCTGCGCCCCCTACCGCCGCCACCAGTTGTGGCGGCCACGCTTGATGTGCATGTCCCGCCCGGGGCGGGGGTTCATCGGGGCGAACTGCGCCAGCCGCTGCGCCAGGTCCAGGGCCAGTTCGCCGCGCTTGGCGGCGCAGGCGGGGTCGTCGTAGCGGTTGTGCAGTTCGGCGGGGTCGGAGGCGAGGTCGTACAGCTCGCCCCGCCCGTCCCCGTGCACCACGAGCTTCCAGTCGCCCCGGCGCAGCATGCGGGCCGTGCCCGACTGCACGAACGGGTTGAGTTCGTGGAAGAGGATCCCCGCGTACCCCGTCGTCCACCTCTCGAACCCGCCGCCTTCGCCCTCGTCCTCATCCCACGCGAGGCCCCCGAAGCCCTGCTCGGCGAGGATGGACGCGAACTCCTCGCGCGGGTAGTCCTGCCCCTGCAGCAGCGGCCAGAGCGAGCGGCCCTGCGCGTCGTCGGGGATCGGGACCCCGGCGGCCTCGCAGAGCGTGGGGACGATGTCGGCGAGCGAGACGTGGGCGTCGTGGCGGCCCTGGGCGGCCACGCCGGCGCCCCAGCAGGCGAAGGGGATCCGCATCAGTGAGTCGCTGGTCCCGGCGCCCTTGCGCATCAGCCCGTAGTTGCCCACGTAGTCCCCGTGGTCGGAGACGTAGACGAACAGCGTGTCCTCCAGCCGCCCGCGGTCGGCGAGGTGCTGGGTGAGGGCGCCGATCTGGTCGTCGATCAGGCGGAGCATGCCGTAGTAGTTCGCGCGGTAGCGGGGCATCTGGGCGTCGAGGTCCGGGACCGCCGCCCGCTCGAGCCGCTGGAGGAACTGGTACGGGAACCCCTTGGCCGCCCCGGCCTCGGCGGAGGCGAGCGGGGGCGGGAGGTCGTCGGGGTCGAAGAGCGAGAAGTATGGTTCGGGGGCGTAGAAGGGGTTGTGGGGCTCGGGGATGCTGAGCCACACGAAGAACGGGCGGTCGGTGACGGTGTCGGTCCAGCGGCACGTCTCGCGGACGATCCGCGCGGGCGGGGAGCACTCCGCCCCGTAGGGGGCCGGTTCCATCGCCACCCCGTGGCGCAGCGAGGTCAGCCACGCGTCGAAGGCCGTCTCGTCGGCGTTGCGCGGCACGTCCCCGCCGTGGGCCCCGTGGTGGCTGACGTGGTAGTAGTGGTCCACGTTGTTGACGCCCAGGTGCGAGTGATTCTTGCCGATCATCGCCGTCGCGTACCCGCCCGCCCGCAGCCACTCGGGCAGGACGGACGAGGAGCGGGCGTCGGCGGCGTGGGCGTTGGCGACGGCGTTGGCGGTGGAGGGGAAGCGGCCGGTGAGCATGCTCACGCGGGCGGGCAGGCAGATGGGGGCGGTGGTGTACCCGTGGTCGAACCACGTGCCCGACTGGGCCAGCCGATCGAGCGTGGGCGTGGTGTCCAGGGGGAACCCCTCGCGTGCGCAGGCGGCGGCCTGCTGCTGGTCGGTCATGATCAGGATGATGTTGGGGCGTCGCGCGTCGGCCATGGGGTCCTCCGGCTGCGGGGTTGGCAAGCGGTTCCGCGCCCGCCCCCTCGCGGGCGGGTGCGCCCGTACCTATAGACGAACCCGCCCCCCAAGTCCACCCGCCGGGCGCGGAGACCCGTCCGTAGGCCGTGCAAGCGGCGGAGCCGGTAAGGCGCGCAAACGGCGAGGTCCGTAGGGCGTGCAAGCGGCGGAGCGAAGCGGAGACGCTTGCGCGCGGGATGCCGCGTCCCGCGTGCAGAGGGCTCCGCCCTCTGCACGCCCTACCGACTACCCGCCCCCGCCGGGCTCGCCCTAGAGGAGCGAGGGTCGGGCCAGCTACAGCGGCGGCCCCGGTTGTCCTTGCTGTTTCTTCTCTTCGCCCCCGCCCGCGTTCCCTGCTGAGCCCAACGGGCTCACCTTCGTCAGCCCAGGGCGCAGCGAAGCGCAGCCCTGGGAATCGAGTCTCAGAGGGTCCCCAGCCCTGTAGGGGCGGCATTCGCCTCGCCCAGAGCCGGGGCCGGGCGGCTCGCGAACGGATGTCGCCCCTACAGGGCTCCAACAATTCTCCCACCGCAACCCAGGCCTGCGCTTCGCTCCGGCCTGGGCTGATGAAGGTTGGCCCCTTGGGCCAAGCAGGCAGCGTGCGCAAACGGCGGAGCGAAGCGGAGACATTTGCGCGCGGGGGAGCGTGTCCCGCGTGCAGAGGGCTCCGCTGCGCCCTCTGCGCCCTATCCTCTACTATCCTTGCAGTGTCGGGCAAACCGTAGAACACCTACCAGGAATAGTGTACCAGAGGCAATAAGGAGAAGGATTGCTTCTGTGTAGACTGCAGGACCTCTCATGGACCAGACTGCTAACACTACCCCAAGGCTACTGCATGTCACTGACAGGACGAAGGATAAACAGTGACCTGTCTTGACCGTTGCTTCCTTCTTACTGCGAAGCAATCTCTGGACAAGGTCAGGCCACAGCATTACGGGGGCCAACGTGCCCAGCACTACAAGAGTCAACACCAACCAATGGAGCATACGAGCCATCTTACTCTCACTCCGGCTCAGATGGTATCAGAGGATCTATGGCAGTAGTTGGTAGAGCGTGCAAGCGGCGGAGCGAAGCGGAGACGCTTGCGCGCGGGATGCCGCCTCCCGCGCGCAGAGGGCTCCGCTGCGCTGCGCCCTCTGCACGCCCTACCGGCGCGTGACCGCCGCCCGCCCTACGTGTACACGAACCACGCCGTCGCCGTGCAGTCGCCGGCGGGGACCACGCGGACCCAGTGGGCGCTGAAGGCGTCGTGGAAGGCGTGGAACTCGTACCCGCCGGGGGGCACCTCGATGATCCCGTACCGCTGCCACGCGCCCCAGCCGGTGAAGTCCACCTCGACGGCGAATTGCACCGCCCCGCTCGACGCGTGGTTCACCAGGTGCAGCCCCTTGTGCTCGAAGCCCGTCATCAGGAACGGGTCCGACGGGACCCCGGCGGCGACGGGCTGCTCGCACCACACCCCGCCCCAGCCCGAGGGCTTCCCGAAGGACCACAGCTCGTCCGTGTGCCCGAACCACAAGCCCGCCTGCGGCTGACCGGCGTAGGGGTTGAAGTCCTCGATGGGCGTGGTCTGGTCGCCCGCGAGCACGAGCAGGCCGTTCCAGTTGCAGAAGTCGCCCACGATCCGCAGGTGCGTGGAGATGGGTTTGAGGCCCCAGACCCGCCCCCCGTACGTCATCGCGGGCAGCTCGTAGAACATGCCCCCGGCGTCCAGGAGGAAGCGCTCGGACTCGACCTCGCGGATCCGCGGCCACTCGGTGGTCCAGGCGTGGTCCTGGGTGTGGGTGGCCTTGGGGAGGCGGTAGGTGTCCCACTGGCCCTTGGCGTGGCTGACCATGAGGATCTGCGACGCGCGGTCCTGCCCGACGGTGAAGACGGCGGGGGAGAGCGTCCCGGCGATCGACCCGGAGGTCGTGTTCCACTGCGCGCGGGAGAGGATGGTCCACTCGTGCCCGTCCCACTCGGCGAGGCGGCCGTCACAGCCGGCGGGGTCGTCAAAGTCCTCGGGGTAGTAGCTGTTGTTGGCGACGACGACGCGGCCGTGACGGCAGAAGGCGTCCTTGAAGTGCACCTGCGTGCGTCCGCTGAGCTGCAGTTCCTGGCGGAGGTCGGCGAGGTGGGTGACGGCGCCGCTGCGGACGTCGAGTTCCATGAACTCGCCCTCCATGCCCAGGACGTGGACCTTGTTGGCGGGGTCGTGGAGGTGGCGGCAGGTGGCGGTGAGGCGGATGTCCACAAGGTCGTCGAACGTCCGCACGTTGCCCTCGGTGTCCACCGCGTGCGGGCCGATGAGCAGCGTCGTCGTCTCGTGGTGGATCATGCGGTTGGCGTACGTGCCGACGACCGACGCGGGGTGGCGGGTGAGCGTGAGGTCGTCGTCGATGGTGAACAGGCCCGTCTCGCTGCCCGAGGGGCCCTTGCTGGAGACGTAGGTGATGAGCCAGAGCTTGTCGGCCCAGGGCATGAGGGCCCCGACGCCCGTCTCGCTCCGCCGCGGGAAGTGCCCGGCCTTGAGGCCCAGATGCGGAAACACGCCGCTGATGTTGACGGGGGTGTGGGAACGCTCGCCTGCCATGGCTCTTCTCCGAATGCCTTGGGGGTTGGTCTGCAACGCACCGGACGCCGGCCGATGCGATACGGGACAGTATGGCGGCCGGACGCGGGAAAGCAAGCGGGGGAAACCCCTCGCCCCTGGGGGGATAAGGGTCCCAACCCCTCGCCCCTCGGGGGAAAAGGCTTCCACCCCCTCTCCCCTCGGGGAGAGGTCCCGAGCGCAGCGAGGGGGTGAGGGGCCCTTCGCAACCAGCACGGTCAGGAACTCGCACTGGACAAGGCCCCCGGGACGGTGTGTGTCCGGTGGGACGGCCCTTGACAACCAACCGGTTCTGGTATTGCGACAGGACCCGGATCCACAGCGGATTCCCCGGGAAACTCGAGAGCGGTGTATCCGCTGCGGGACGGTCCGGGACGACCGGGCGGGTCCGATTCGCGAGGACCGGGACCGACCGTGGATCCAGGGTGGGGACCTTGGTGTGCGGAGGGTCTTGCGCGAACTCCGGGACCGTTCGGTCGCTGAGGCCGTCCCACGGGACACACAGCGTCCCGTGGGCATTGTCCTTCTGCGAGTTCGAGAGCAGATGGTCTGCCAAGGTCCCCCTCATCTGTCGCTGCGCGACATCTTCCCCCCCAGGGGGGAAGGGTTTGGCGCTGTCGCTGCGCGACATCTTCTCCCCCAGGGGAGAAGGGTTCCCGCCCTCCGGGGGCGAAGGGTTACGGCGAGACCTCCGCCTGCACGGGGATGTCCACGTAGTGGAGGTTGAACGGCGGTTCGCCTTCGGACAGCGTGCTGAGGGTCCCGAGGTTCATCGCCTGCGTGACGATGCGGACCGTGGCGCGGTACGTCCCGGGCTTGTCCGATCCGAGGAAGCGGACGACGAGCGGCTCGCTCTCGGGGCTCGCACCGCCCAGCAGCCCGCCCTGGCCGTCGGCGCCGATGAGCTTGAGCTGTCGCGGGGTCTCGCCCGCGTGCTCGGTGACGAAGGCGAAGCGCTCAGCGTCAGGGCCGATCAGGATCGCGCCCACGTGGTCGGTCGCGTCGGTGAGCGTCTGGATGTACCTGCGCCCGTCGTCGCGGAAGCTCGCGATGCCGTAGAGCACCGTCGGAACGTCCGTGGGGGTGGCGTCGTCGGTCCGCTGGTCGCGGGCGGTGGCGGGCTGGGCGTTGGCGATGGTCCGCGCGGGGGCGTCGGCGGCCTTGCCCGCGGGGAGCTTCCCGAAGTCGATCGCGCCGGTGTCGCTGATGGCGAGCATCGGCCGGAGGATCCGCAGGTCGGAGAACCCGTCGATGCGGAGCGCCCGCTTGCCGTCGTGGTTGGTGAACAGCCCACCGATGGTATTGCCATTGACGATCTCCGCGTCGCTCATCCGCTGGGCGACGGGGCGGGTCTGCCACTCGGTGCTCTGCGTTGTGAGCATGGGGATGCCCCCGAAGTTCCTGTACCCCCGCGCGCTGGCCGACTGGCACAGCCGCATGTACCCCGTCGCCACGCCCTCGCCCTCCCCGGCCGCGATGGAAACGCTCCACGCGAGCACGCTGCCCGCGCGCAGGGCGTGCACCAGCAGCGGGTCACAGTTCCACGCGTACCCGGCCTGTCCGCTGATCCCGTCGCGGCTGACGCCGTCGCCCTTTGCGGGCGCGAGGATGGACCGCTCCCCCTCGGCGGCCGAGCCTTGGGCCCACTGACCCTTGCCCGCCATCTTCCAGCCCTCGGGCGAATCGCCATCCTTGGCGGCGGCCTCGAACCCGCCGTTGGGCACCGCCACCATCGCCCCCGAGGGCGGCAGCACCTTGCCGGGTACGCGGTGGCGGAACGGCATGGCCGGGAGGTCGGCGGAGTTGTACAGGTTGCCCTGCGGATAGCCCGCCCACGCGTAGCGAAGGACGGCGGGGTCGGTCACCTCGGGGTGGCTGACGACGACGGTCTCGCCGGCGACCTTCGCCTGGGCGCGGCGGAAGTCGAGCTGCGGGCCGGCGATGTCGAAACCGATCAGTTCCTCGCCCTTCACGACCAGCCCCTTGCCCACGTTGTCGAAATGCACGACGAACGCCCCGTCGCTCGCGGCGACCTTGGCGGGGGTGGGCCCGGTGGCGAGCAGGTCCTTCTCGCCGTACGCCACCTTGCGGGCCTGCAGGAGGAGGCGCTCGGCAACGGGCTCCTTTCGTCGCGGGTGGATGTCCCACGGGTCGCCGAGGTCGATGGCGACGGCCATCCCGGTGTGAGGGACGGTGCGGTGTGTGAGGTACTGGCTTTCGCGCATGAGGGCCCACTGCCCCGCCCCGCCGGGCTCATGCAGGGCGGAGAGCGTGCGGGGGTCCATGTCGAGCTTGACGTCCTGGTTCGCGAGGTGCTTCTGGAACCCCGGGAGCTGGACGAAGAGGAACGGCAGGTCCGCCCGCTCCCACGCATCCCGCCACGAGGCGATGAGGGCGGGGAAGAGGGTTCGGAATTCGAGGTAGCGGCCGGCGTTGTACTCGGCCTGGTAGTAGAGGATCCCGCGGAGGGCGTAGGGGGCGAGGGGGGCGATGGTCCCGTTGTACGCCTTCGACGCGACCTTCAGCGGGTGGTTGGGCAGGTGGCGGAGGGACGGATCGGCGGCGATGCGGGGGGCGTCCACCCACGCCTCGGTGGGCAGGATGAGCGAGACGGTGATCATGCCCACCGGCACCTTGCCCTCGAAGTGGTCGTAGAGCTTGGTGGCGAAGAAGTAGCTGACGGCCGAGTACCCGCTGTCGGGCTTCCGCCAGGCGAGGGGCAGGTCGTCGCTGGGGGCGTCGGACTTGCAGTGCTCGCCCGAGGCGGGGGCGACGCGGAGGTTGGGGTACTGCCCGAGCTTGGCGAGGGCGGCCTCCCCGTTCTCGGCGTTGGCGATGGACATCATCATGTTGCTCTGACCGGCGGAGAACCAGACCTCCCCGACGAGCACGTCCTTGACGGTCAGCGTGTTCTTGCCGCTCACGACCAGTTCGTACGGCCCGCCGGTGGGCAGTTCGGGCAGGTCCACGCGCCAGCGGCCGTCCTTGGCGACGGCGGTGGCGGACTGGCCCGCGACGGTGACGGTGACGGTCTCCCCGTCATCGGCCCAGCCCCAGACGGGGACGGTGCGGCCGCGCTGGAGGACCGCTCCGTCGGAGAAGACCTTGGGGAGGCGGACGTCGGCGGAGGCGAGGGCGGGCAGGAGCGTGAGGGTGAGCAGAAGCGTAAGGAACCGGCGTTGGGGCATAGGGCATCTCCTCGAACCGTCACACACGGGGACGGTGGTGTCCTACTGTAGCGGTTTCCGGCGATCCGGAACAGAGCGGGGATGAACGCAGATGAACGCAGATACGAATGGAGCAGGGATGCAGGGGATGCAGGGGATGGGAGTGAATGGCTCCGCGATGCCCTGCCCGTCCACAGGAAGCCACACGCCGAGCGCAGTGACAGAAGGTGGTATGATGTGCGACGGAAGGGAGTCCCACATGCTGCCGAGATTGCCTGCGTTGCTCGCCCTGACGGGGATCCTGTGCGGGTGCGACATTCCGCCGCCCACGCCCGAAGCCCCCAGCCGGTCGCTGGATGAGGAACAGGCCGTGGAGCGGGTGTGGCATCAGCCGCAGATCGCCCGCGCAGTCGAGGACGTGCGGGCGAAGGCCGCCCGGGACGTGCGAGTCGTCACGATGTACGAGGGCGAGGAGCAGCGTGACGGGCGGAGATTCCACGTCGTCCGTCTCGCCGAAAACCACCCCACGCACCTTGCGACGCTTGCGTGGTTCCTCGTGGATGCCCGAACCGGGGAGGTCCTATACCGCGACCCGGGATCGGACACCCTCCTGGCGGTCGATCAGTGGGAGCAGTTGCGTTCCACCCGCAGAAACTGACGCTGCCTCACAGGCACCCCGGATGATCCACAATGGAGGTCCCGAGCGAAGCGAGGGGGTGAGGGGGCCTTTCGCAGCCAGCACGGTCAGGAACTCACGCTGGACAATGCCCACGGGACGCTGTGTGTCCCGTGGGACGGTCCTGGACAACCAACCGGTTCGGGTATCGCGACAGGATCCGTATCCACAGCGGATTCCCTGGGAAACTCAAGAGCGGTGTATCCGCTGCGGGACGGTCTGGGACAACCGGGCGGGTTCGATTCGCGAGGACCGGGACCGACCGTGGATCCAGGGAGCGGGCCTTGGTGTGCGGAGGGTCTTGCGCGAACTCCGGGACGGTTCGGTCGCTAAGGCCGTCCCACGGGACACACAGCGTCCCGTGGGCATTGTCCTCCTGCGAGTTCCCGTCCGTTCTGGTCTGGAAGGACCCCCTCACCCCCTCGCTGCGCTCGGGACCTCTCCCCGGCGGGGAGAGGGGTTGGGACATCTTCTCCCCCGGGGGAGAAGGGTCTGGAGCGCCCTCCAGTCTCTAACCTCCCACCTCTAACCTCTACCCTCTACCCTCTCACCTCTCACCTCTACCCTTTCTCCCCATCCAGCCACGCCGCGTCATGGTCCAGGTCCACCTGGGGCGGGCCCTGGAACTCGACCTGCACCACCGGGGCCATCGCGCCTGCGGGCGGGTCGTCCGGGAGGCCGGTGATGAGCGTGCGACCGTTCGAGATCTTCTGCACCTTCAGTTTCTGCCCCGTCGTCAGCAGCTTCGCGGAGACCACGCCCGGACGGAGCTTCGAGACCACCAGCTCGCGACCCGGGTAGTAGAACAGCGTCAGGTAGCCGGTCTTGCCCCGGCACGTCCACATGCCGTACTGGAACATGGGCCCCTGCATGCGCCCCAGCGCCAGGTCGTACACGCCCTCCGGCCGCGTGCCGTAGATGGCGTCCCCGTGCACGCGCAGCCACTCGCCAACCTGCCGCAGCACCGCGCCCTCGCGGTCGTCGAGCGTCCCGTCCCCGCGGGGCCCAACGTTGAACAGGAAGTTCCCGCCCAGGCGGACGGCGTCGACGAGGTGGTAGAGCACCTCGGCGGGGGACTTGTTCACCAGGCTGTGGCGGATGAAGCCCCACCCCGGGGCGAAGTTGAGCGTCATGCACGCCTCCCACGGGCGCGCCCCGCCCTCGGTGCGGATGAACTGCTCGGGCGTCCCGAAGTCCTCGGGAATCCCGGAGCGATCGTTGATGAGCAGGCCCGGCTGAAGCTCGCGGGCCATCGCATTGAGTTCCTCGGACCGCCAGAACTCCGCGACGGTCTTCTCGATGGGCGCCCCGCCCCACATCCCGTGCCTCGCGCCCCCGGGCACCGTCCCGCCGTCGTACCACAGCAGATCCACGGGCCCGTAGTTCGTCATGAGTTCGCGGATCTGCTGGTGGGCCTCGTCGACCATCGCGTCGAACTCGTGGGCGTAGCGGTCGGGCGACCAGTGGCAGTGCCACCGCCAGTTGAGGATCGAGTAGTAGAACCCCACGCCGAGGTTGCGGCGGCGAAGGGCGGTGACGTACTCAGCGATGAGGTCGCGCCCCGGACCGGTCTTGGGGGCGTTGAAGTCGTGGGTGGCGGTATCGAACAGGCAGTACCCGTCGTGGTGGCGGGTGGTGAGGACGACGTACTTCATGCCCGCATCGACGGCCGCGTCGGCGAGACGGTCGGCCCAGTCGGGGCGGGGCTTGAAGTCGGCGGCGTGGGGCTCGTACTCGCTTTGGGGCATGAGGTCGCGGAGCATGACCTGCTCCCCGCGCCCCATCGCCGAGTACATGCCCCAGTGCACGAACATGCCAAACCGCAGGTTGCGGAACCATTCGATGCGTTCGGAGGGTGCGTGCCCCATGGGTGTCGGTCTCCTGTTGCGGGGATTATGAGCTTTCAGCTATCAGCTTTCAGCTTTCAGCTTTCAGCTTTCAGCTATCAGCAGAAATGAACGAACAACGGACGCCCAATGGCAAGCCGCGCCCCGGCCTTCGCGATCTGCCTGGGCGCGGCTTGCCAGTTGGCCTGTTATCGCCTCTTCAAGCTTCGAGTGCTCGCAGGACCTCGCGTTCCATCTGGCGTTCAGGCCGCCACCGGATCGTAGTGAAGCACGATGAGTTGATCGGCGGGAACGGCGGCTGTGGCGTAGGTGCGCCCCTGGTTGTCGCAGAACTCAATCTCGAAAACCCCGGGGGCCAATTCCTCGACGGCCGTGCCGACCTGCCCGCGAACGAGCCTCGCCTGCGGGAGGTCCTGCGTCAGCGCCACTACGTCCAGCAGGTGGATCTGCGTTTTCATCTGCGAACCCTCACTCACAGCAGGTAACACGTCAGCAGCCTGGGGAAGTCCTCGCCCTGCCTGATGATCCAGACACTACGCAGCAGGGCTTGACCCCGAAGGCCATCTGTCTGACATTCTACTTCTTGAACCGCGCGTTGGCCTTCTGGCAGCTCGCGTAGAGCTGGCGGTCGCACTCGAAGACCGCCAGCATGGTCTTGTAGCTGTCCTCGACGTCGAGGCGCGGGCCCTCGTTGTTCGCCACGCGGCGGACGAAGTCCACCAGCATCCCCTGCATGTCGTGGTGGGCGGCCATGAAGTCCAGGTGCTTGTACACCTCCCGCCGCACGATCCGCGGGGTCCCGTTGTCCTCCATGTCCCGCTTGATGATCGTCACCTCGCAGGGCCAGATGTTGATGTGGATGCAGCCCTCGGTGGTGTTGAGGTAGACCGCCAGGCGGTGCCCGTAGTCCTCCCACTCGTTGTTCTGGCCGACCTTGCCCCGCGGGACGGCGGTGGACCCGTGCGTGTGGATCAGGTTGCAGAACACCCCGCTGTCCATGACGAACTGCGCGGCGATGTTGTCCGTGGAGGTGTCCAGGTAGTACGGGATGGAGCGGGGCCCGGCGGTGACGTTGATCTCGGCGAACTCGCTCTGCGTCCAGAAGCGGAGCAGGTCCACGAAGTGGCAGAGCTTCTCGGCGAACATCCCGCCCGCCTGGTCCGGGTCCAGCCGCCAGCCGTAGTTCGCCCCGTAGGGTCCGACGGTGTACTCGGCGTAGATGGAGCGGAGTTCGCCCATCTCCCCGGACTGCAGGAGCTTCATGGGGTCGGCGTACATGGGGCTGAAGCGGTACTCGAAGTCGATCTGCAGCCACCCCTTGCTCTGGCGGTAGGCGTCGACGACGCGGCGGCACTGGGCCTCGTCGATCCCGAGCGGCTTTTCCATGAACACCGGGATGTTCAGGGGCGCCAGGGCCAGGGCGAACTGCTCGTGGGTCTGGTTGGGGGTGGCGATGTAGGCGGCGACGATGTCCTTGTGGGCGGCGAGCGCGTCTTCGATCGTCTTGTACGCGGGCGTCCCGCCGGCGGCGATGGACGCGCGGAGGTCATCGCGCAGCTCGACGCACGCGCCCTCCATCCCGTACTTCCGCCCCTCCTTCACGATCCCCATGCCCATCCCGCCCCCGACGGCCAACACGCGCTTGCTCATGGCACTCTCCTTGTCTGCTCCGGTGTGCGAAAGGCCATGGCATATCCAAAATCGTGTATGGGTGCAAGGGGGCGGGCGAGAATTGTCGGTCCTTGCATGTGGGCGTATCCCGAGTGTTTAATGCGTGGGAGCGGTCGGTGTCTTCCTCTCATGGCCCGCAGGAAAAGGAACGCAGCATGCAGAAGCACGTCCTCGCAATGATGATGGTGGTGTTCGCAGGATCGGGGGTATCGCTGGGGCAGGCGGCCGCGCCGGCCGCGTCGGTCTCGGAGGGCTACAAGGTGCCCACCGTCACCGTCCCCTACGCCTACGCCAAGCCCACGCTCGATGGGGCCATCGACGATGCCGAGTGGCAGGGCGCCGAGAGCACCAACGCCCTGCAGACCACCCGCCGCGAGGTGAGCCCGCGGCAGACGCGGTTCTGGATGATGTGGGACGAGGACCACCTCTACGTCGCCATGCGCTCCCCCCTTCGCGAGGGCGAGCGGGTCATCCAGCGGTTCCGCGACACCAACAAGGACATCAACGTCGTCTTCGATGACAGCTACGAGGTCTGGCTGGACGTGGGGACGGTGAGCCCCGACGGGCAGCCCGTCTTCTTCCAGTACCTCGCCAACTACGCGGGCGGGCGCTACGACGTGCTCCATGAGCCGGCCGTGGGCAACAGCCGCCTGGGCTGGACCGCCAACTGGAACCCCGCCAACCGCGTCACCCCCGACGGGCGGTTCTGGGAGTTCGAGATGGCCATCCCCCGCCAGAGCGTCCACAAGACCACCCCCTTCGCCGAAGGCTTCCGCTTCACCTGCCTCGTCGCCCGCAACTTCAAGAACCCCTGGGAGCAAAACTCCTTCGAGGGCACCGGCAGCTTCGCCGTCCGCGAGTCCCACTCGCAGTTCGTCTGCTCCAAGACCGCACCGGCCGTCCACCTCCTCGGCGTCGCCGACCCGGCCGCCAAGACGCTGGGCGTGAAGCTCGCCGCCGCCGGGACCGTGGGCGATGGCAGCCTCCAGTGGACCTTCCGCAGCGACGGGGGCGTCGAGAAATCCGGCACGCTCCAGTACGCCAAGGGCAAGCTCAGCGAAACCGGCAGCCTCGACCTCGACACGCCGGGCAAGGGGCACTTCCGCGTCACCGTCACGTCCGCCGACGGGAAGGAGACGTACCTCGACTACTCCGCCCAGCGGAAGTTCGGGGACCTCAAGACCCTCGACCTGCCCGCCAACGCCGCCGTCAAGGGCGACGAGGTCTACCTGTCGCTCATCTTCAACCCCATCGACGAGTACCTCCGCGCGGTGGGCGACTTCATCAACTACGACGCCCGCGAGGGCATCGACCGCTGCGACTTCGTCGTCACCGATTCCGCCGGGAAGCCCCTGGCCACCGCGAGCTTCAAGCTCGATGACCTCGCCTACGTCCGCGGGGTCATCCAGATGCAGGACCTGCCCTTCGGGGAGTACGTCACGAAGATGACCGTCCTGGGGAAGGACGGCAAGGCGATGGTCGAGCGCGAGGGCAAGTTCTCCAAGAAGGACCACACCCAGTTCGCGTGGTGGAACACGCCCAAGGGCAACAAGGACCGCGTCGTCCCGCCCTGGACCCCCGTCACCCGCAAGGGCAACACCCTCGGGGTGTGGGGCCGCGAGATGACCCTCGGATCCGCCGGGCTGCCCGCGCAGATCACCACGCAGAACCGTCCCCTCCTCGCCGCCCCCGCCCAACTGCGGGCGCAGCTCCCCGACGGCAAGACCGTCACCGCCGCCGGGGCCGACGTGAAGGTCGCCTCCGAGCAGGACTGGCAGGTGCAAACCGACGTCGCCAGCACGCTGGCGAACATCGACGTGACCAGCCGCGTGACGGTCGAGTACGACGGGATGTACAAGGTGGAGATGACGCTCACGCCCCGCTCGCCCGTGGACGTCCAGGCGCTGCAGGTGGTCGTCCCGCTCACCGAGCACTTCGCCGACTACCTCCACGCCTGCGGGGACGGGATCCGCACGGGGTTCTACTACGGCTTCCTCCCGCGCGAGAAGACCGGGCGGATCTGGGACTGCTACACCGTCGACAGCCAGCCCATGGTCAGCGGCTCGTTCATCCCGTACGTGTGGGTCGGCAGCCCCGACGGGGGCCTGTGCTGGTTCGCCGACAGCGACCAGGGCTGGATCCCCAACGACAAGGTCCCCGCGATCGAACTGCGAAGGGACGGGAAGTCGGTGGACCTGGTGCTCAACCTCGTCAGCGCCCCGGCCACGCTGGATGGGCCGCGGACGGTCGTCTTCGCCTTCCAGGCGAGCCCCGTCAAGACGATGCACACGCAGTGGCGGATGGATAGCTGGTGGTGCGGGGACACGTTCCTCAACTACGCCTACCCCGACGGAAAGGGCAGCCTGATCTGGCAGTCCCTCCCGTTCACCACCGATCCCGACGCCTGCCGCAAGATGGTCGAGGGGCGGCACGCGAGCACCAACTCCTACATCTTCGGGGTCAACAAGTACAGCGCCAACGCCGTTCCCTACATCGAGTACAACACCATGGGGCACCTGGCGACGGAGGTGGGGTACTTCGGGGAGGCGTGGAAGGCCTCCGAGGTGGGCCCGCTGTGGTACGGCAAGACCATGACGGACTACGTCATGTGGAACATGGACAAGTGGGTCGCCGAGTGCAACATCGACGGGTGGTACCTCGATAACGTCCGCCCCGTGCCCAGCGACATCATCGAGGCGGGGCGCGGCTACCGCCTCCCCGACGGGCGCGTCCAGCCCACCTACAATATGTTCACCATGCGGGACTTCTTCCTCCGCCTGCGGGCCGTCTTCGCCGACCACGGCAAGACCGGGAAGATCGTCAACCACATGACCAACAACATGATCATCCCCTGGAACGGGGCCGTCGACATCGCCTACGACGGGGAGCACCACGTCATCTACCCCGAGATGGGCAAGGACTTCATGGACTTCTGGTCCCTCGAACGCCTCCGCGTCGACTTCCCCGGCCAGTGGGGCACGGCGGTCAACTTCATGCACGAGTACCAGGGCACCTGGGCCAAGGAGGACATGATCCGCGTCATGCGGGCCTACACCGGGGCCATCGCCCTCCACGACGCCCTGTGCTCGGGCAACTCCAACGGGAACAACCAGGCGTTCTGGGTCGGCCGCGACCGCTTCGGCATCGAGGCCGACGACGTCACCTTCACCGGCTACTGGGCCAAGGACAGCGGCGTGGCGTGCGCGACGAAGGACGTCTACGTCTCCTTCTGGCAGCGCCCGGGCAAGGCCCTGCTGGCGGTGGTGAACTACGGCGAGAAGGCCGACGCCCCCGTCCGCGTGGACTGCAAGGCCCTCGGGCTGCCCCCCGCGGCCCAGTGCAAGGCGTGGGACGCCGAGACCGAGGAGGAACTCCCCCTCGCCGCCGACGGGACCGTCACCGTGCCCCTCGAGCGGCACAACTACCGGCAGATCATCGTCGAGAAGAAGTAGCCCCCCCTGCCATCCTCCATGCAAACGTCCCGCGGGACGCCCGCCGGTTGCCTCCGGCGGGCGTCCCGCTTCTCTGCGCGAAAGCGGCGACGATCTGGTACGATGCCCCCGCAGCTTCCCCCAAGATGGAGAAGGCCATGGTGACACAACCGCAATCCG
>JAWLCQ010000056.1:0-25602 GCA_041687095.1 Phycisphaerae bacterium
ACGGGCGGTTCGAGTTCGACATCGGCACGGCCGGGTCCACCTCGCTCGTCCTGCAGACGGTCCTGCCCGCCCTGGCGATCTCCGGTGCGGACACCGAGGTCGTGGTGGTGGGGGGGACGCACAACCCGATGGCCCCGTGCTTCGAGTACCTGCGCGACGTGTACGGGGTGCTGGCGGAGATGATGGGGCTGCAGTTGTTCCTCAACCTCGCGCGGGGGGGCTTTTACCCCGCGGGCGGGGGGCGGGTGATCCTGCAGGTTCGCGGGTGCGAGTTCTTCGACGACGTCTCCCCGCTTCGCCTGCCCTCGCGCGGGGAGTTGCGGCGGATCGAGGGGCTGTCGGCGGCGTCGTCCAGCCTCCCGGAGCACATCCTGCAGCGGCAGGAGGCGCAGGTGAACCGGCGGCTGAGTGACGCGGGGCTGGCGGTGAGCATGCGGCGGGAGGCGTGGGAGACGAACTCCCCGGGGACGGTGGTGTTCCTGCGGGCGGTGTTCTCGCGGGGGGTGGCGGGGTTCATGGGCCTGGGCAAGCGCGGCAAGCCCGCCGAGGCCGTTGCCGACGACGCCGTCGACGCCCTCCTGGCGTTTCTGGACTCGCCCCCCGCCTGCGCCCTCGACCCGCACCTCGCCGACCAGATGCTCACCCTCGCGGCCCTGTCGCCCGGCGAGTCGCTCTTCCGCACCTCCGAGGTGACCACCCACCTCACCACCAACGCCGCCGTCCTCCGCCAACTCACGCACCGCGAGGTCACCGTCGGTCCCGACGGGACGGTCCGCGTGGCGGCGCTGTGACCGCGGTCCCTGCTAGTGCTCTGTCAGGAAGGAATCGATGGGTTGGGTGCCACCCTCAAGCCGCATGCTTCACGCGGCTTGGGGGTGTTGGGCGTGGACACCCCCAAGCGGCTGAACAGCGCCGCTTGAGGGTGGGACCCATCGAATGATTCTGGACGGGACCCTAGCGGCCTGTTTACAAAGTCACACCATGCTTCCTGATGGAGCAGTAGAACAGGAGAGCAGGAGACCGCAGGCGTGTAACACGTTGTCTCTTCATGAGTTGTGTGGATGTCTTGAATCTACTGCTCACCTGTTCTCCTGCTCGCCTGCTCTAGCAGCCCGTTTCTAAACGGGCTGCTAGCGGCTGGTCATGCGTTGGAGGGTCTGTTCGGCGGCGCGGGCGACGGCGGGGTCGGGGTCGGTCTGGGCGACCTCCTGGAGGGCCTTGGCGACGGCGCGGGAGGGGTGGTTGCCGAGGGCCTTGGCGGCGTCACTGCGGAGGGCGGGTTCGGTGTCGTTCTTGAGGGTGTCCAGGAGCGGATCGACGACGTCCCGCTTCTTGCTGGAGGCGAAGAGGCGGACGACGGTGCGGCGGGTGTTGATGCAGTCGGTCTTGAGGAGGGCGGCGATCGCCTCCATGCCCTCGCTGCCGCACTTGGCGGCGAGGTCGTACTCCCCGAGGGCGGCCAGCACGCGGGCGCGGTCGCCCCGTCCGTCCCCTGACCAGTCCAGCCGGGCGAGGGCGAGGGCGGCGTCGCGGCGGGCGGTCATGCAGCGGTCGTCCAGGGCCTTCACGAGGGCCGGGATGCTCTCGGGGTCGGGGTGGTCCCGCAGGACCACAAGGGCGGCTGAGCGGATCTCGAGACGGTCGCTGGTGGCGGCGGTGCGGAGGGCGCGGGCGGCCCGTTCGTCCTGGTGGAAGGCCAGGGCGCGCACGGCGGCGACGGCGGCCCCGGGGTCGCGGGAGCCCGTGAGCGTCAGGACGGTGTCGAGCATTTCGGGCTTGCGGATGGCGGCGAGGGCTTCGGCGGCGGCGACGCGGACCTCGTCGGAGGCGTCGTTGAGGGCCTTCTTGAGGGCCTCGACGACATCCTCGTCGCTCAGGCCCGCGAGGGCCTGGGCGGCCGAGAGGCGGACCCAACTCGCCTCGTCGGTGAGCATGCCCATCAGGGCCCAGACGGTCTGGTCGCTGCGGACGGAGCGTAGGGCGCGGGCGGCGCAGTAGCGGACGTGGGGCTCGGAGTGCTTGGCGAGTTCCACCAGCGGGCCCGCCGCCGCCGGGCCGAATCGGGCGAGGGCGTCGGCGAGCTTCTCGCGGGTGAACTGGTCGGTGTGGTCCTGGAGGACGGCCGACAGGACCGGGATGGCCCGTTCGTCCTTGAGTTGCCCCAGGGCCTCGGCGGCGAGTTGGGTGGGGGTGGTGGACTGGGCGTTGAGCATGCCCATGAGGGTGGCGAAGGCTTCCTCGTTCTTGGCGGCGGCGAGGGCGGCGGCGGCGGGGATCCGGAGTTCGGGGGCCTCGTCGGGATTGGCCATCAGCCGCGTGAAGTGCCGCCCCGCCCCCTCGGGGTCGAGGGTGCTGAGGGCGCGGAGGGCGGCGAGGCGGACGGGCATGTCGGTATCGTTGAGGGCCTTGACGAGGTCGGGGACCGGATCTTTGGATCCGACCTGTCCCAGGGCTTCGACGGCGGTGCGGCGGGCGGCGGCGTTATCGCTGCGGAGGCCCTTGGCGAGTTCGTCGGCGGCGTTTTGGGCCTTGGCGCGGCCGGCGGCGCGGGCGAGCTGCATCCACAGGTTGCGGTCGGACTCGGCCTTGCGGAGGGCGTAGCGGAGGGCGTCGGCGGCGTCGTCCCCGCCGATGTTGGCGAGGGCGTTGGCGGCGGCGATGATGAGCCCGGTCCCGTCGGCCCCGGGGCTGGCCTTGACGCGGGGGAGGAGGGCCTCGGTGCTGCGGGAGTTCTTGAACTGCCCCAACAGCGAGGCGATCGCGCAGCGGACTCGCATGTCGCGCTCGGAGCGGAAGCGTTCGAGCAGGACGGTCTGCGCCCGGTCATCGCCGCTCTGCACGAGCCCCTGGGCGGCGGCGATGCGGACGGGTTCGGAATCGGAGTCCTTCAGCAGGGCGTACAGCGTGGAGAACCCGTCGGGCAGCTTGAGCGCCCCGATGCGGCGGGCGGCGTAGCTGCGGGCCTCGGGGTAGTCGGACTTCGTCAGCCCGGTCCACTTCTGCAGCTCCGCGAGCTGCGCGGGCGTGGGGGCGGGGGCCTCCTGCGCCCGGGCGGCCGAAACCGCCGGCCCACCGAACAGGACGGCTGCCAGAACGAGACTCGATGCGAGCGAGACCCTACCCTTCATGACCCGTACTCCTGGTTTCCCCAGAGTGTCCACTTGTCTTCCCCTGCCTGCCGGCGCTGCTGGCCGAAGGGGGCCTGTGCCCAACCCACACATCCGTCGGACCCGCGACCATCCTGCCACGCCCCTCCCCGGGATGCAAGCAAAGGCTTCACGCTTCTTGCACCCCCTCGGGGCGAGGGCGGCGGGAGTCGTCGCAGCCAAGAACTTAACACTGTGACGCCCCGCCGTCCAGAAAGTTCCCCCGCTCTCTGCGCTTGCCCAAGTCGAAGCCGCCGCGCAGAATGTCACGGCGGGCGTTTCGTGGCTGCGGAGGTCGTGGCCGCTCGGTTCCGCCCGGAGCATCGTTCCCGTACCGGAGACCCCGCATGAACCTGCCCGACAGCGACCGCAGCATCCTGCGCGAACTCGCCCACCGCATCGCCGACTACGCCCGCACCTCCGAAAACGCCGCCCGCATCGAGTCGTGGAAGCGGTTCAACGCCCTCAAGCCCGACCGCCCCATGGTGCTGATCTTCCCCGAGGGCGCGTGGCGGGAGGTGCCCCTGCCGCTGCAGTGCACCGACAAGAATGCCCGCAACATCGAGTGGCAGCTCCGCTCGCGCCTCTACACCCACGAGGTCCTCCAGGACGACGCGCCCATCAGCGACATCTGGTGGAGCGGGACCGTCGTGCACAACACCGGATGGGGCGTCGGAACCCAGTGGCGCCGGCCCGAGCAGGCCACCGGGGCCGCCCACTTCGAGCCCGTCATCGTCACCGAGGACGACTTCACGCGCAAGGTCCGCAAGCCCCAGGTCACCGTCGACCACGCCGCCACCGCCCAAGCCCTCACCGACGCCCGCGAACTCTTCGGCGACATCCTCCGCGTCGAGCCCCTGGGCGTGGTCTTCAGCGGGGTCGCCATGATCGACATGTTCGCCCAGTGGCGCGGGCTCGATCAGCTCTTCCTGGACATGGTGGACCGCCCCGAGTGGCTCCACGGGTGCTTCCAGTTCCTGATCGACGGGTACATCGACAACCTCAAGACGCTCCAGGCCGAGGGCGTCCTGGGCCTCAACAACGGCCCGCACTACATCTCCAGCGGGGGGGTGGGCTACACCGACGAACTGCCCCAGAGCGACTTCGCCGGGATCGTGCGGCCCATCGACATGTGGGGCTTCGCCACCACGCAGATCTTCAGCGAGGTCAGCCCCGCCATGCACGAGGAGTTCGCCCTGCGATACGAGACGCAGTGGCTCTCGCACTTCGGGCTCAACAACTACGGCTGCTGCGAGCCGCTCCACCGCAAGATGGACGCCGTCCGCCAGATCCCCCGCCTTCGCCGCGTGTCCATGAGCCCCTGGGTGGACCTCGCCCGCGGGGCGGCCGAGCTGGGCGACCGCATCATCTTCTCCCGCAAGCCCAACCCGGCCATGCTCGCGTCGATCAGCCTCGACGAGTCCGCCATCCGCCGCTCCACCCGTGAGGACCTGGAGAAGACCCGCGGCTGCGTCGTCGAGCTGATCATGAAGGACACGCACACCGTCAACCAGCAGCCCGACCGCCTCGCCGCCTGGGTCCGCATCGCCCGCGAGGAGTGCATGCGCTTCGCGGAGGGGAACGGGTAGCGGGCCGTGTGGTATACTGATGGGTGGAATCCGCAATTCCTTCCCCGCCCCCCCCGTTGACCCGTTTCGCCTTCCGGGGTACGCTGTTCGTACTCAAATCGTCGTACGATGGAACAGGTGGGATACATGATCGCGCGCGTGCATAGTTCGATCCTCCAGGGCATCGACGCCCTCCCCTGCGAGGTCGAAGCCGACGTCTCCATCGGCCAGACCGGCGAACTCAAGCTCGTCGGGCTCGCCGAGGCCTCCGTCAAGGAGTCCGTCTCCCGCATCCAGGCCGCCCTCCGCAACAGCGGGTACCGCTGGCCGGGCCCGCGGGTCACCATCAACCTCGCCCCCGCCGACCTCAAAAAGGACTCCGCCGCCCTCGACCTGCCCATCGCCATCGCCTGCTGCATCGCCGGGGGCGTCTTCCAGTCCGACAAGACCGACGAGTACCTCCTCATCGGCGAACTCGCCCTCGACGGACGCGTGCGGGCGGTCAAGGGCGCCCTCGCGACGGCCATGCTCGCCCTGCGCCTCCGCGACGGGCACCCGCCCGTGGACCCCGAGGCCATCGAGGGCGGCGCGATCGCCCCCGCCATCCCCCAACGCGTCCGCGGCGTGATCGTCCCCGCCGAAAACGCCAACGAAGCCGCCGTCGTCGACGGCATCGACGTGATCCCCGTCCGCTACCTCAGCGACGCCGTCGGGTTCCTCACCGACGAACTGCCCGTCGACCCCGTGAGCGTGGACCTCGACGCCATCTTCTCCGTCGCCGGAAAGTACGACGTCGACTTCGCCGACGTCCGCGGCCAGGAGTCCGCCAAGCGCGCCCTCACCATCGCCGCCGCCGGCCACCACAACCTGTTGATGATCGGCTCGCCTGGGTCGGGCAAGACCATGCTCGCCAAGCGCCTCCCGACGATCCTCCCCCCGCTCTCGCTCCCCGAGTCCCTCGAGACCACGCGGGTGTACTCCTCGCGCGGGCTGCTGGAGGCGGGGCAGTCGCTGATGGCCGTCCGCCCCGTCCGCACCCCGCACCACTCCACGAGCGCGTCGGCCCTGGTGGGGGGGGGCATCATCCCCCAGCCCGGGGAGGTCTCCCTCGCCCACCACGGGGTGCTGTTCCTCGACGAGTTCCCCGAGTTCGCCCGCCCCACGCTGGAGATGATCCGCCAGCCCCTCGAGGACCGCTGCGTCACCATCCCCCGCGTGCACTCCACCCTCCGCTTCCCCGCCGACATCATGCTGGTCGCCGCCATGAACCCCTGCCCCTGCGGGTACGCCACGGACCCCAAGCGGGCGTGCAAGTGCGGGTCGTTCGCCATCGAGCGGTACCTCGGGCGCGTCAGCGGCCCGCTGATCGACCGCATCGACATCCACGTGGAGGTGCCCCCCGTCGCGTGGAAGGAGCTGCGGGCCACCGGGGCCGGCAGCGAGGGCCTCAGCTCCGCCCAGATGCGCGAGCAGGTCCTCCGCGCCCGCGCGGTCCAGGCGAACCGCTTCGGCGGCAACGGGACGACGACCAACGCCTCCATGTCCTCCCGCCAGACCCGCGAACACTGCAAGCTCGACGGAGCGGGCGAGGCCCTCCTCAAGCAGGCCATGACCGAACTGGGCCTCAGTGCCCGCGCCCACGACAAGGTCCTCCGCATCGCCCGCACCATCGCCGACATCGAGTCCAGCGACACCATCCACCCCCACCATCTCGCCGAAGCCATCCAGTACCGCCGGCTGGATCGGAGGATGTGAGGAGGCATGAAAGGTAGTCTATCTGTCCCTCGGAACTTGGAGGATGAGGCGGAGTGATGGCCAAGAGCGGGCTGAACCCGGAGTTTACGATCACGAATGCCATCACGGCCGCGCTGACCCAGATCGAGCGTGCCCGCGGGTTCCTGGAGGCCGCAACGCTATCGGAATCCTGGGTTGCGGCGATGGGGGAGCGTGCGCTGGTCCTGGAAGCCCACCACACAACGCACATCGAGGGCACACACCTGACGCTGGACCAGGCGAAGCGACTTCTGGCGGGCGAATCTGTCCCGGAGGCGGACCCGAACGATGCGCGGGAACTGCTGAACTATCGGCGAGCTTTCGAATTCGTCTCAGAGTACCTCGACAGCGGCGCGCCGATCACCGAAGGGTTGATTCGCGAGATTCACAAGCGGCTGGTTGAGGGCGTGCGCGGAGGCAGCGCTGCACCGGGCCAGTACCGCAACGTGCAGAACTACGTGGTCAACGGGACAACCGGCCAGACGGTTTACACCCCCCCGCCGCCACAGGACGTCCCGGCGATGATGGCGGAGATGGTGGCCTGGCTCAATCAGCCCGGTCAGGTGCATCCGGCCCTGGTCAGTGGCGTGGCGCAGTTTCAGCTTGTCCACATCCACCCGTTCCTGGACGGCAATGGGCGGACGTCGAGGTTGCTCTCAACGTTGTGCCTGTATCGGGCGGGCTACGACTTCAAGCGGCTGTTCACGATCAGCGAGTACTACGACCGCGACCGAGCGGCCTTCTACGGGGCGATCCAGAGCGTGCGCGACCGCGGGATGGACATGACCGGTTGGCTCGAGTACTTCGCCGAGGGTCTTGCCACGCAACTTCAAGAGATGCGCCATCGAGGCCAGCGGGCCATTCGGCAGGACATTCTGGCGAAAGAGCACGGACTCAGCGAACGCCAGGCCAAGGCGGTGGGACACTTGATCCAGCACGGCAGCCTGACCATTCAGGACTACGAGGCGCTGTGTCCGGGAACGAACCGCCGTTCGCTCCAACGCGATCTTAAGGTCTTGGTTGATAAGGGCGTGTTCACCGAAACCGGCGCCAGCCCCACGGATCCGACTAAGCAATATGTCCTCGGAAAGAAGGCCCGGCCTGAGTAGCTGTGACAAGCTGTGACAAGGAGCTGTGACAAGCTGTGACAGTCAGCCCTTCCTGCTTCCGCGCCATCACCGACATCGAAAGCAGCGAGGCCCTCCAGCCCCACCACTTGGCGGAGGCGATTCAGTACCGGCGGTTGGATCGGAGGGTGTGACGGCCCCGGGCTTCAGGGGTATAATCGCGGAAATCCGGGGACACCATACTGATTATCGCTTGGCGTTTGGGCAGAGAGGCGATAGCGTTCGAGCATGGGACGAATCGCACGAGTGGTGGCGCCGGGGTTGCCGCATCATGTCACGCGGCGGGTGAACTTCCGCGAGGGCTGGCGGGGGCATCTGTGGCAGGGGCGGTTCGCGTCGTTCGTGATGGACGAGGCGTACCTGATGGCGGCGGCGATGGTGTGCTGCGAGGCGACGGGCCGCCCGTTGGGCTGCGAGTCGTTCCTGAAGGACCTGGGCGTCCGCCTGGGCCGCAACCTTCTCCCCGGGCGCCCGGGCGGCCCGAGGAAAGATCGCGAAGAGGGCGGGGAATGCGATTGACAACGGAAATGAGTAAGGTGTGCCCGGATTCACCATCCACCCCCACCACCTCGCCGAAGCCATCCAGTACCGCCGGCTGGATCGGAGGATGTGAGGATGTGGCGAAACCTGCCCCTGGAAGCGACAATCGGCCTCCGCGGTCGAAAGGGACGGGAGACCGACCCTGGCGGCCGCGGGTCCCTCCGCGGCCACGGGACGACGGTGGAGGGCGAAAATGATAAGGTGTCCCCGGATATTAAGGTGTCCCCGGATATTGCGGGCAGTGGCTGGCAAAGCTGGAGGCCCTGGGCGGCCCATGAAGCGCTCGCAACGCAAGGACTGGCGGCCGCGGCCGACATTGACGACAGACGGACCTTGGCTGCCGCGGGTCCCTCCGCGGCCACGGGACGACGGTAGAGGGCGAAAATGATAGGGTGTCCCCGGATATGGCTGTTCTGAACATCAGGCCAAAAGAGGACATGACTTATGGTTTATGCCAGACCCGAGCAGGGATACCTGTTGGTTGACAGACAGACGACATCTGCCTCGCAGAGTTTTGCACATCAACTATGCGGTGAGAACGCGTACGAAGGCGCGGACTGCCCCAATTGCCGCAAGAAGTTGCTGCTGCTCCTGACCGTTGACGCCGCTGACCCGAGGGTGGAGCTGTCGTCGCTCGGCATCCGGAAGCTCCCGGTTCTGTTGTGCTGGACCTGCAACATCGCCCAAGCCCCGTTCGCATACACGGTGGACGATCAGCTCCGGGTGCGACTGGTCCTTCACGGGGAGGGAGGGTGTGAGACGGAGTTTCCGTACCGGAACTACCCTAAACACTTCCCCGCCACAATGTGTGATCTTGTGCCGGTGCCGGAGGAGGAAGCGGCAGCGGTGGCGGCCTTCAACCGCAATGGCTCGATAGTCGATCTCCCAAGGCACCTTGACGCGCCTCGCCATCAGATTGGCGGCGAACCCTTCCTGTACACGGATGATCCTGAGCACTGCCCGCTCTGCAATCGGCCCATGCCCCTCTTCTGCGTTCTCGGCGACAGGGCAACGGACACCAGGGATTTCACACGCAATGCCTGGGTAGAGACTGTTGTTCATCTATGCCGAGCATGCCGATGCGTTCTTGTACAGACGTTCTGTGATTAGAGGTATCTGATGATGCCATACAGTGGCCCTGGCGAGCGGTCCCGCGAAGGGAGGAACGACCGATGGCCGTGAAAGACGAAGCTCAACCCCTCGGAGTCCCCCCCGCCGAGCCGCCGGAGACATTCCCTCCGGACTGGGCGGTGGAGTGGGGCGTGGACAGATACGGCGCGTTCGCGGACTTCCTCTGCAAGGGCGTGGTCCAGCGGATGCGGTGGATCGGTCCGGGCACGTTCCTGATGGGCTCGCCGGAGAGCGAGCCGGGGCGCGAGCTTGACGAGACGCTCCACGAAGTGACGCTGACACAGGGCTTCTGGCTGGCGGACACGCCGTGCACGCAGGCGCTGTGGGAGGCGGTGATCGGGGACAACCCCAGCCGGTTTGTGAGCGAGGCCCGCCCCTTGGAGAACGTGAGCTGGGAGCATTGCCGGGCGTTCCTAAGGCATCTGAGCGGCATCTTGCCGGGCTCTCCGTTCTACCTTCCGACCGAGGCTCAGTGGGAATACGCTTGCCGGGCGGGGACGACGACCGCGACGTATGCGGGCGAGATGGAGATCCTCGGCGAGAGGAACGCACCCATCCTGGACGCAATAGCCTGGTACGGCGGGAACAGCGGGGTGGGCTTCGACTTGAAGGACGGCAATGACTCGTCGGGCTGGCAGGAGAAGCAGTACGACCACAGACGCGCGGGGACGCGCCTGGTGAAGGGGAAGGCTCCGAACCGCTGGGGCCTGTATGACATGCTGGGCAACGTTAGTGAGTGGTGCCAGGATTGGGCTGCCGACTATCCGTCAGCCCCTGTGCAGGACCCGACGGGGCCTGACACGGGCGAGTGCCGGGTCCTTCGCGGCGGGTGTTGGTTCGCCTTCGCCGAGCAGGTGCGGTCGGCGGTCCGCTTCGCGGTCGCTCCGGGCGGTCGCGACGACGACTTCGGCCTGCGTCTTGCCCGAGGTCAGTAGTGTGCTCCCGCCGGACAGGCAGTGGAAGAAGGGTAAGCGCCTGCGTGCGCCGTGATAAGGTGATGATGTCTGTGTCCGTTCCGCGACCCGCATCTTCAATCCGCTGGCGGGAGAGTCCGGTGACACCTTTCAGATTATGGCCGACCGGGACCTGCATACCCAAACCCGTATGGAACGGAGCGAGACGATGGACGAAGGGAATCGGGTAGCGCCACGGCCGGGGCGGTGGCGGGGGCGGGTGGTGGCGGCGGTCGTGGTGCTGCTGGTGCTGGGGCACGTGTCGAACGCGGTGAGCCTGCGGGCGAGCGAGTACGCGGTGCTGCGGTGGTACGTGCGGAACTACGCCGACGGGAAGCCGCTGCGGTATGGGCCGGGCGAGATGACGCCCTTCATGCGGGTCCTGCTGTGGACGGGGGATGTGGAGTACGAGTCGGTCTCCGAGGAGGAGCGGAAGAAGAACCCCTTCCCCTCGTGCGATGTCCAGCCGGCGACGGCGGTGTGCCCGTTCCTCGTGAGCGTGCGGATCGACCACATCGAGGGCAACCTGGCCGGGGGCGGGGGGCGGGTGTACGTGCTGACGTTCTTCGGGGCGGCCGTGGTGCTGTTCGAGGTGCAGGAATGGGTGAGTTGACGGTGCGGGCGAGCTGACGGCGGCGGGAGAGCGTGCGATGGGCAATGCAGAGCATATGACGACGATAGCGGCGTTGGGGCCGCAGTGGCTCGCGCTGTTGTACTCGGCGCTGGAGCGAGAGCGTGCGATTGAGAACGCGGAACGTTCGGCGATGATGGCGGCGTTGGGGCTGCAGTTGCTGGCGCTGGTGTACCCGGCGGCGGCGGGGTTTCGGGGGTTGGGGCGGTGGTACATGCACGTTGCGGTGCTGCTGGTGGGCGGGCTGGGGGGAGCGGCGGCGCTGCTGTGGTCGCCGGAGCCCCAGGGGGCGCCGGTTTTCATCCCGCTGGCGGCGATCCTCGTCGCGGGCGTTGCTCGGTCGCTGCGGGCAGCGGCGGCCTTCCTTGCCCGCGGCGGACGGAAGATGCCGCGGGCGGAGGTTCGCCCATGGCGGGGGGACGCTGTGATGGCCCAAGCAGCGGTGCTGATGGCGGTGGGGCTCTTCGCCTGGGGGTGGCTTGCGAGCGGGGGAGGGATTGCAGGGGGGTGACTGTGAGAGTCCGTGGACGGCCCCTGCCTTCCTTGGCTGTTGTCCTGCAAAATGAGCATGCTGTCCCCGGAGTTCTCCGGAGTTCTGCGGCTCTTGTTCTGCAGAACGAGTATGCTGTCCCGGGATATCGTCTCGGATATTCACGCTCACCTCGGAGTAATCGTTGTAGTTGTAATGGTTTTGCCTTGCAGATTCTCCGTGGGGGAGGTAAACTGTAAAGCTTACCAAATCCACGGTGCGCCCCGTCCGTGGGATAGGCAATCCGCTTGAGCCAGCGGAGACCCCTCGGGGGCGGCCACCCAAGGAGGGCACGATAATGTCCCGGAGAATCTCTTGGTGGGGCCGCGCGGTCTGCGCGGCAGCAATATCCCTGTGCGCGGCCTCGCTTGGCTATGCCGAGACGCTCGCGTTTGATGACGGGCAGTGTCATATCGTGAACGAGCCTGTATATGCCGATATGACCCTGGATTACGGCGTAGTGAATGTGCCGGGCACTTATGTGGATATGCTGGCCGGCAGTTCGGCAGTGTCGATCCGCACGTACCACAATGCCGTTCTGGACTTCGCGGGAAGCACCAACACGGACATCGTTGCCCATGGCAGTAGCACTGTGACGCTGCTGGCCGGCGGGCATACGAATTTCGGACTGGCGGCGCACGACGATGCAGTCCTGAACCTGTTAGGCGGCACCGTCGGCGAGGGCGTTGTTCTGGATGGATCGGCCATCGGCTGCCTCGACGGCGCCACTGTCATGTACGACATGGTGATTCGCGACAGCGCCTCGCTGGAGATCAAGTCCGGCGCCATCGGCGCCAACGCGGGCTCCTTTCCCTGGGGATTGTACGTCGACGGCTCATCCGCGGTGGCCGTATCCGGGGGCAGCATTGCCTCGCACTGTGTCGTTAGGGGCATCAGCGTCGTTTCGCTGAGTGGCGGAGTGATCGGTGGCGACCTCCAAGTCTATGACAGTGGGACCATGTATCTGGAGGGGACCGGCTTCACAGTCACGGCAAATGGAGTAACGACGAGCCTCCTCCCGGGGGACAGGCTGAGCGACTACGGCCAGTACGTGGACCCGTACGGCCAGGGAGGGGATCACTGGTCCGGAGTGGTGAGCGGCACGCTCGCGGACGGCACGGCGTTGACTTGCCTGTTCGCCATATTCGACAAGAGCCCCGTTGACGGCCAGGGCCTGCCCGATATTGTCGTTGTCCCCGAGCCGGGCACGCTGGGCCTGCTCGCGGTGTGCGGTCTGGCAATTCTCCGCCGCCGGAAGGCATAGCCGGGTGGCGTGGTTTGCGGAGCGAAACGCAGCAACCACGCCGTTCCGGGGCGTCCCGTCGGAGGAGCAACGCGGTTGCTCCGCAAACCACGGCACCCGGGAGAATGAGTATGCTATCCCCGGAGTGGGGGAGTTCCCTTGTGAAACCTATGGATCAACGCGTCTTCAGCATCGTGTGCATACCCGCGACGCAGTGGAACCGCGTAGCCTTGAATCATTGTGGAAAGGGAACCCTGTCCGTTGGCACCGAAGTTATTGATGTCAAAGCTGAACGGCTTCGCGCGTGTCTGTGGGCAGCTATCGCGTTCCCGTCGCTCGTGATCGTCTTTCTGTTGCTTGGCGCCGTGCTGCCATCTGGGGTGCCTTGGCTGCCAAGGACGTTGATAGGCGTGGTTGTGGTGAGCCTCGTGGCGGTGGCCGCGGGTCGCCTTGCGGGATCCCGAGAGGCCCGGTATCGGCTGGACTGCGACCGCACGCACGTGGACATAGAAGATACTGTAATATGGCTTCGGGTCGGGCATAGGAAGTGGCTGGCGTTCCGTACGGTTGAAGACGGTGAGATGCGAGACCTGTCCGAGGACCTCCTGCGAGCAGTCCCGAGCCAACGGGATCGGCGCAGGTAGAAGTGCGGAGTCGGGAGAGAGCTTGCCAACTGCGACGGGCCGCAGATGGAAAAGGTTACACCGCTCCCGGGATGGTCTGTCTCTTCCCTTGGCGCCTTTGCGCCTTTGCGTGAGGCCGTCCCTTTGCACGGGCGAGGGGCGGCGGGGGGGCGGGCGCGGGGGCGGGCAGACGGGGGGAATTCGGTTCTGCAAGTCGTGATGCCCAGGGGGCATACAAAACCTCGTTGCGATATTCCTTGGTGATTCCGAAATCCGTGGTGGAATGGGGGGCGCTGTGCGGCGCGGCGGTCGAGGTGCGCGCGGAGCGGGCGGCCGGGCGGGCGGGGAGACGAAACCCCTCTCCCCCGCGGGGAGAGGTCCCCGAGCGCAGCGAGGGGGGTGAGGGGGCGCCGGGAGGTCGGGGACGGTTCGGCGGGCGGGGAGCGGCCCGGTGGGTTTGTTTTCGAGGACGGCCGGAGAGGCGGACGCGAAGGCGCAAGGGTGCAGAGGGAGAGGAGGCATGGGCGGATGAATGGGTTTGTTTTCGATGGCGAGGTCTCGGACCCGTGCTGGTGTGGGAAGGGCCCCCTCATCTGTCCCTCGACTTCGCTCGGGACATCTTCTCCCCGAGGGGAGAAGGGTTGGGGACGCTGGCGGGGCGGAGGGGCGGACGCGAAGGCGCAAGGGCGCAGAGGGAGAGGAGGCATGGGCGGATGAATGGGTTTGTTTTCGATGGCGAGGCCTCGGACCCGTGCCGGTGTGGGAGGGGCCCCCTCATCTGTCCCTCGACTTCGCTCGGGACATCTTCTCCCCGAGGGGAGAAGGGTTGGGGACGCCGCCGGGGGCGTGCGGGAGTGGAGCGTCGCTGGGACGTGGTTGCTGCGCTGCGCTCCGCTGGCCACGGCAGCCGCCTGTGAATTGAGTGGAATGCGTATGAATCGAGGACGCATCGCACCGGGGCTTGATGCGACGGGAAGGATGCGTAGGATGGACGTGTAGCGGCGTCCGCGGGACGGGCGCCCCAAGGAGACCATCATGGCCGAGTTGAAGGGCAGCCGGACCGAGCAGTGCCTGAAGGACGCCTTCGCGGGCGAGTCGCAGGCGCGGAACAAGTACACCTACTTCGCCTCCGTGGCGAAGAAGGAGGGCTACGAGCAGATCGCGGCGATGTTCCTCACGACCGCCGAGCAGGAGAAGGAGCACGCCAAGCTGCACCTGAAGCTGCTGGAGGGGATCGGGGACACCGCCGCCAACCTCCGCGAGGCGGCCGGGGGCGAGAACCACGAGTGGACGAGCATGTACCCGGGCATGGCGAAGACGGCCCGCGAGGAGGGGTTCGACGACATCGCCCGCCTGTTCGACGGGCTGGCGAAGATCGAGAAGGAGCACGAGCAGCGGTACCGCAAGCTGCTGGCGAACCTCGAGAGCGGCAAGGTGTTCGCGTCCGAGGGCAAGGTCAAGTGGGTGTGCCGCAACTGCGGGTTCGTCTACGAGGGCGCCAAGGCGTTGCAGGCGTGCCCGGTGTGCAAGCACCCGCAGGCATACTTCGAGATCGCGGCGGAGAACTACTGAGCGCGACGGCGCCCCCGTCCCTGTGTGGCGGGTCTCCTGCCCCGCGACATCCGGGAGTGGCGAGGGGGTCTTCTGCGTAAGCATCTCGCTGATGCCCCTCTCGCGACGTAGACCGCCGCGACGGACGCCAAATGGCAAGCCATGGGCAGGCGTGTCGCACAGACGCGGCCGGGGCTTGCCCTTTGGCGTCTTCCGTTGCCCGCCGTCCGGTCATGATGTCCTGGGGCCAGCGGTCACCGTCCAGCCAGATGGCGTCCCAGAATGGCGTCCCGGGCGGGCGGTTCTCCTTCGCTGGCGGCGGGGTCAGGCGGGGGAGGCGGCGAGGACGGTGTCGAGGAGGTCCTGGGTGGGCCCGCCCTTGGTGAGGTAGGCGACGGCGCCGGCGTCGTGCAGTTCGGAGGCGATCTTGGGGTCCTCGTGCATGGACAGGCCGATCACCTTCACCTCGGGCATCTGCTGGGTGATGCGGCGGGTGGCGTCGACGCCGCTGAGGCGGGGCATGCTGACGTCCATGATCACCACGTCCGGGCGGAGGGCCAGGGCGAGGTCGATGGCCTCCTGGCCGTCGGCGGCCTCGCCGACAACGACGATCCCGGGCTCCTGCTCCAGGAGGGTGGCGAGGCCCTGGCGGAGGATGGCGTGGTCATCGGCGAGCAGGACGCGGATGGTCTTGATGGTGGAGGGGGGCTCCTCGGGCGGCGCGGAGGGCCGAGCGGCCGGGGCGGCCTGGGGGGTGGCGGTGGGGAGCTTCGCCGCCGCCTGGGACGGGGGGGGGACGACGAGCGTGACGGTGGCGCCCTGTCCCGGGGCGCTGTGGACGTCCAGGTGGCCGCCGAGGAGTTCGGCCCGCTCGCGGATGCTGAAGAGCCCGAACCGGCCGGCGAAATCCTCGCGGGCGTCGGGCGGTTCGGGCGCGAAGCCCTTCCCGGTGTCGCAGACGCGGACCCGCAGCTCCCCCCCCGGCGTGCAGTCCAGCGTGACGTGCGCTTCGGGCGCCTGGGCGTGCTTGACGACGTTGAAGAGCAGCTCGCGGACGGACTGGAACACGAACGCCCGCAGGTCCTCGTTGCGGGGGTCGGCGGTGGGGTCGGCGGTGACGTGGACGGTCAGGCCGTGCTTGCGGCGCATCTGTCCGGCGAGCCAGTCGAGGCTGGCGGGGAGTCCGAGTTCGTGAAGGACGGGGGGGCAGAGTTCGACGGCGAGGAGGCGGGAGGTGTCGACGGCCTCCTTGAGGATGTCGTTGACCTCGCGGGCGAGTTCGGCCAGGTCGTGGGGGGCGCGCGTCGGCAGGCCGCCGATGCGGACCTGGGCGGCGACGAGGAGTTGCTGGAGGTTCTCGTGGAGGATGTGGGCGATCCGCCGGCGTTCGCGGTCCTCGGCGCGGGTGAGCTGCAGGGCGAGGGCGCGGAGTTGGGCGGCGCGGCGGTGGAGTTCGGCGGTTCGGGCCAGCACCTGCCGTTCGAGCGATTCGTTGAGGGTCCGGAGCTGCAGTTCCCGCTCCTTGCGGACGAGGGCATTGGCGAAGATCTCGCCCACGAGGCGGAGGAGGGAGATCGACTGCTCGTCCCAGTCGTGATGGGCGCGGACGGCGTCGAACCCGATGAAGCCCAGGACGCGTCCGCCGCACTGCATCGGGACGCAGACCAGGGACTGGATGCCCTGCTGCAGGAACAGCTTCTGCGTGTCGGCGGCCTCGGGCGGGAGGTCCTCGACGCGGGGCACGTGCAGCACCTCGCCGCGGAGGTGGACCGCCATCGCCCACGCGAGGGCGTCGACGGGAAGGTCCCGGATGTCCTGGATGCCGGGGGGGATGCCCTCGGCGCACCACTCGTGGGTGCAGGTGACGCGGGTGTGGTCCTCGGAGAACTGGAAGACGTAGCAGCGGTCGGCGTGGGCGAAGGCGGCGGTGGCGCCCAGTGCCTCCCCGATGGCCGCACCGATCTGGGCGACCGGAAGGCCGATGAGCTTTCCCGAGAGCGCCGAGACCAGCCGCTCGAACTCCGACCGCCGCTGCAGCTCCCGCTCGCTGTGCTTGCGTTGCGAGATGTCGCGATCGATCCCGCGATACCCAACCAAGGCGCCCTCCCCGGAGAGGATGGGCTCTGCGCTGGTCTCCAGGACGACCTCGTGGCCATCCCGGTGGAGGTTGACGTTCTCGATCGCGCACAGGCCCATCTCCGCCGCCGCGTGGGCGGTGAAGAGGTCCCGCATCCGCCGGGCCTCCTCGGGAGGCATGAGGTCGAAGGGCGTCTTCCCGAGCACCTCATGGGGCTCATACCCGAGCAAATCCCGGACCTTGGGGCTGACGTAGCTGTACCGCCCCTGCGCGTCGGTCTCCCAGATCCAGTCGCTGGCGTGCTCGACGAGGGCCAGGAAGCGGTCGCGGGTCTGCTTGAGTTCCTGGTGGGTCCTTCGCAGATCGGTGAGCAGGGCGGCGTTGGCGAGGGCGATGGCCGCGAGCATGGCCAGGCCCTGCAGGATCTGCACGTCGCTTTCGTCGAACGGCCGGTGGTCGCGGGTGTTGTGGACCTCGAAGCAGCCCAGCAAATCCCCGTCGTCCGAGAGGATGGGGACGTCGACGAGGTTGTAGAAGCCCAGGGCTTGGCGGACTTCGGGGATGACGTGGGAGTCGTTGGCGGCGTCGTTGGTCAGGTAGGGTTGCCGGGTGGCCATGACATGCCCCGGCACTCCGCAGGAGGGCTCGAACACGTAGTCAATCGCCACGATCTGGTCGTCGGAGAGGTACTCGGTGAAGACCATCCGTCCGTCCGAGACGAGCCCGTATCCGGCGCCCGCCGCGTCGGTGAGCCGGACCGCCGCCTGCAGGAGTGTGCGCATGGTCTGCCGGATCCGGCGGCTGTCCCGACAGTCGGCGATGGTCTTGGCCAGGTCTTGACGCGGCGGGTCAGCGTCTGGGGCGCCAGGTCCCTGAGGCGAAGCCGTCGCCCCTGCGTCGGGGCCGCCCTTCCCCGGGGAACAGGCGTCAGCACCGGGATCGGAGACATCCTGCATGCATGCACTTCCTGCTTCGGTCCTCTGCTCCTGGACGCATAGATGTGAACCGCATCTGGAACTGCCCACGGGGGGCATCTTCTCTTGCATCATAGCCTTGCGTCCCTAGGTTTGGCGACCCCGGAGTCAGGAAATGCGGGGCGGTCGTCAAGTCCCAACCGTGGGCGCGGCGCGAGATGCCGGGCGCCACGGCTGCGCTGTTTGCCGCCGTGCTCGCACGAGCGTGCGGCGGGAGATGCTGCATGGCTTTCGAGGGAAGAACGGGTAGGCTATGGCTTCATGGATGGCCGGGGCCAGGGGACGATGGAGTCTCGGGCCGGTTCGCCGCCCCGTCCGGCCGCTCCAGACCGCAGGAGAGCAGTGGGTGCCCAAGATCACGAAGACGACGACGTCTCCGGCGGAGGGCCGCTCCGCGCTGGAGCCCCCGGGCGCGGTGCGCGCGATGTGGCGGGGGGCACGCATCCAGAAGGCGTTCTGGTGGATCATGGCGGGGGGGTGGGCGGCGCGGCGGCGGGAGGCGCGGCGGGCCTGGGGCGGGATGTTCGCCCTGACGTCGCTGGCGATGCTGTTCGTCTCGCCCCTGGCGTGGACGCACTACTTCCTCTGGTGGGTGGGGGCGCTGGTGGTCCTGGCGCACCGCAGGCGGCTGCTGCTGGCGGTGGGGGCGGTGTCGATGGTGGGCCTGTTCTCCGTGCCCGCCCGCGGGCTGGGTGTACACATGTGGCTGTCCGTGGTCCTCTACGCGGCCGTCGTGTACGATCTGTGGCGGCGGCCGACGGGGTCCGCCCCGGCCCCGGCCGCCCGCTGACGCGCTGCACGCACTATGCTCCATAGGGCCCAGCGCGCATAATGGCGCCCCAGGAAAGGAGCACACGCATGGTTACCGCCTTCGTCCTCATCCGCGCCGAGCGCGACCGCATCGCCCCCGCGGCCCAGGAGATCCTCGCCCTCGACGGGATCGCCGAGGTCTACAGCGTCGCCGGGGACTGGGACCTCGTCGCCGTCGCCCGCGTCAAGGAGAACGAGCAACTCGCCAAGCTCGTCACCGAGCAGCTCATCGCCGTGGCGGGCATTGCCAGCACCAACACGCTCATCGCGTTCCAGCAGTACTCGCGGTACGACCTGGAGCGGATGTTCGCCATCGGGGACTGATACGCATCCCAGCGAATTCTCATGCAGTGTCGGTGACCATCGCATCTCAGAGTTTTCGTGGCATGGGCGGCTCGCCCATGGGTCCCACGGGCATCCTGCCGGTGGCCTTCGCTGGAGAGGCCCCCATGGACTGGGGGTGGTTGGGCTCGTAGCGCGGCCCTTCTCGCCTCTCCGCAGGGGCGAGACGCCCCTGCGACACACGGGCGAGACGCCCGTGCCACGGAGATGCGATGGCCCTGTCCTGGCCGCCAATCATCGGGACTGCTCGCGGGTTCCGTGGTAGAATGCGCCAAGAGGCGATGCACGCCCTGCAGGTGCGAACCATGAACGAGAAGAGCATCCACGTTGAAGCGATCGCCGAGGCGGACGGTGAAGTCCGCTTCGCCAACCTCCCCTGCCGCCGCGGCGACCGCGTGGCGGCGGAGATCAGAGTCCAGACGCCGTCCGACGCTGCCGAACGCCGCGCCGCCCGGCAACGTGTCCTCGATCTCATGCGGCGCTCACGATTCGTCTCTCGTGGCCCCTACCCCACTCGGGACGAACTGCATGAACGCTCTTGATACCAACATACTCATCTACGGGTTCGACGGACGCGATCCGCAGAAACAGCACAAGGCGCAGGATCTGATGGCGACCTGCGATCCGATGGCGCTGCTCTGGCAGGTAGGCTGCGAGTTCCTCTCCGCATCCCGCAAGCTGGTCCCGCTGGGTTTCGATATGCAGGACGCGTGGGAGACCCTGGAGAAGCTCCGGCGCAGCGCCGTAGTGGTGCTGACCCCGGAGGAAGTTGTCTGGGATGCCGCACGCTCCCTCTGGCAACGCCATTCACTGCAGGTCTGGGATGCGCTGATCCTCGGAGCCTGCATTACCGGCGGCGTGACGAGGCTCTACTCCGAGGACCTCGCGGGGCACTCGGGCATCGGGGGACTGGAGATCATCGACCCCTTCGCCCACTGAACTCGGATGAGCGAAGGGCAAAGAGCCGCTCGCCGAATGCTGACCGCTGATCGCTGAAAGCTCCCCTACAATCCCCCATTGCCCATTCATCCCGGGCGACGTCTATGGTATAGAGATCGGCTCGTTCCGCATGCAGACGCCTTGACAGAAGGAGACCGACCGTGGCCGCACCCGATTGCTACCAGACGCGCGAGTGGGAGAACCCCCTGGTCGTCGGCATGAACCGCCGGCGGGCCCACGCCCAGATGCTGCCCTTCCCCGATCGCCGCTCCGCCCTGCGGGGCGACCGCACGGACTCGCCCTTCTACCGCCTGCTCAACGGGGACTGGAAGTTCCACCTCGCCCCCCACCCCGACAAGGCGCCCAAGGGCTTCGAGCAAACCGACTTCGACGACGCCAAGTGGGACGCCATCCCCGTCCCCTCCAACTGGCAGATGGAGGGCTACGACAAGCCCATCTACACCAACGTCAAGTATCCCTGGCCGGCCGAGCTGTACCCCAAGGTCCCCGAGGACAACCCCACCGGGTGCTACCGCACGACGTTCACCGTCCCCCCCGACTGGAAGAACCGCGAGGTCTTCCTCGCCTTCGAGGGGGCGGACTCGGCGATGTACGTGTGGGTCAACGGGCAGTTCGTCGGGTACGGCCAGGACTCGCGCCTGCCCATGGAGTTCGACATCACCCCGTACCTCAAGCGGGGCAAGAACACCCTCGCCGCCAAGGTCATCCGCTGGTCCGACGGGTCGTGGCTGGAGGACCAGGACCACTGGTGGCTCAGCGGGATCTACCGTGACGTGTACCTCTGGTCCGCGCCCAAGGTCCACCTGTGGGACGTCTTCGCCCGCGCGGGAATCGACGAGAGCTACGTCAACGGGACGCTTCGCATCACCGCCAAGCTGGAGAGCTACGACGGGTCAGACGTGCGCGGCTGCTCCATGGAGGCGACGCTCCTGGACGCCCGGGGCAAGAAGGTCCTGTCGGCGGTCGCGAAGGAGCCCATCGTCCGCGCGACGGAGATCCCGCGGTTCGAGCTGTCGATGGACGTCCCGAACGTGCACAAGTGGTCCGGCGAGGATCCGTACCTCTACCGCGTGCTCATCACGCTCAAGGGCCCGGACAAGGCCGTCCTGGAGACGTTGACCACCCGCGTGGGCTTCCGGCGGGTCGAGATCACGGGCGGGAAGATCCGCGTCAACGGCAAGCAGATCATGTTCCGCGGGGTCAACCGCCACGAGCACGACGACCGGCGCGGCAAGGCGGTGACCGAGGAGATGATGCTCCGCGACATCGAACTGCTCAAGCAGTTCAACTTCAACGCCGTCCGCACCTGCCACTACCCCAACTGCCCCCGCTGGTACGACCTGTGCGACGAGCACGGGATCTACCTCATCGACGAGGCCAACATCGAGTCCCACGGGGTCGCCAATCAGCCCACGCAGGACCCCGACTGGGCGCATGCGATGATGGAACGCGGGATCCGCATGGTCGAGCGGGACAAGAACCACCCGTCCATCATCATGTGGTCGCTGGGCAACGAGAGCGGCTACGGGCCCAACCACGCCGCCCTCGCCAACTGGATCCGCGAGTACGACCCCTCCCGCATCATCCACTACGAGGGCGTGATGCACGCGCCCCCGAAGCTCGGGCCCCTGGGCTCGGACGTCATCGCCCCCATGTACACGCCCGTCGGGTACGAGCATGACCAGCGGAGCCCGCACTACTCCCTGCAGGCACTGGCGGAGCGGAACGACCCGCGCCCCATCTTCCTCTGCGAGTACGCCCATGCCATGGGCAACAGCTCAGGCAACATGGCCGAGTACTGGGACGCCTTCCGTAAGCACCACGACCGCCTGCACGGCGGGTTCATCTGGGACTGGGTGGACCAGGGCCTCACCAAGACCACGCCCGACGGGGTCGAGTACTGGGCGTACGGAGGCGACTTCGGGGACACGATCAACGATGCCAACTTCTGCATCAACGGCCTGATCAATCCCGACCGCACGGTGCACCCGGGCATCTGGGAGGTCAAGAAGGTCCAGCAGCCCGTGCAGATCGTCGCGAAGAACCTCCGCAAGGGCGCCCTCCGCGTCACCAACGAGTACCTCTTCAGCGACCTGTCGTTCCTGGAGATCCACTGGGCGGTCGTGAGCGAGGGCGAGACGCTCCAGAGCGGCCGCCTCGATCCGCTGCCCATCGCCCCCGGCGCGACGGGCGACCTGGTCATCCCATGCGAGACGCCCAAGGAAGCGCCCGGGCGCGAAGTGTTCCTCAACGTGAGCTTCCGCACGACGCAGCGCATGGACATGCTGCCCAAGGGGCACGAGGTGGCGTGGGAGCAGTTCGTCCTGACGGCCAAGGCTCGCCCGGTCGGCAAGGCCGCCCGGCCCGCGCGTAAGAAGGGCGAGATGGGCGTGCTCGACACGGGGCCCCGGGGCGAGATCAGCGTGGGCGGGCCCAACGCCAGCCTGCGGTTCTCCAGGAAGCTGGGGCGCCTGGTCTTCTGGACGTTCCGCGGAACCCCGCTGCTGCACGAGGGCGAGGGCCCGCGGATCAACCTCTGGCGGGCGCCCACGGACAACGACGGGATCCACGGGGATCGTTCGGTGGCCGGGGCGTGGCGCCGGGCCGGGCTCGACCGCCTCGAAACCCACGTCCGCTCCGCCGACGTGCAGACCCTCTCCAGCGAGGGCGCCGTCTTCCACGTCGCGGGCGTCCTGTCGGCCAAGGACGTCAAGTCGTCCTTCGAGTTCGAGCAGACCTACACCGTCCACGCCGACGGCCGCCTGGCCATCGATACCAACCTCACGCCCAAGGGCGACATGCCCCCGTACCTCCCCCGCGTGGGGCTGCGCCTGGCGCTGCCCGAAGGGTTCGAGGACTTCACGTGGTATGGGCGGGGGATCGAGGAGAACTACTGGGACCGCAAGGCGGGCTACCCCATCGGGATCTATCGCCTGAGCGTGGACGAGCTGTACTACCCGTACATCTACCCGCAGGAGAACGGCAACCGCACGGACGTGCGGTGGGCCGCCATCACCAACGCCAAGGGCGTGGGCCTGCTCGCCGCGGGCCGTCCGCTGCTGGAGACCAGCGCGCACCACTACACGCAGGAGAACCTCACCGCCGCCCGCCACACCTGCGACCTCGTCCGCGTCCCGGAGACGTGGTGGAACCTGGACTGGCGGCAGTCGGGGCTGGGCGGGGGCAGTTGCGGGCCGTGGACGCTCCCACAGTATATGATCGCCGCCGAGCCGATGAGCTTCAGCATGCTCCTGTGCCCGTTCCACACGAGCGAAGGCGCCCCGCGGGAGATCGCCCGCGGGCTGTGAGGACGAGCGGTTTCGGGATTGCCTTTCACCGCAGAGAACGCAGAGGACGCAGAGATGGGAGGTATGCCCCTGTCTCTCTGCGCCCTCTGCGTTCTCTGCGGTGAATCCGCTTTCAGAAGTACTGCTGGAGTCGCTTCCTCGACTGCGGGTCGAGGGCGTTGAGGTCGGGCAGTTCGTAGGTGATCCCGTCGGCGTCGCGGAACAGGGCGCGGGTGGGGGACAGGACGCGGACGTCGTCGCGGGAGCGGATCTGGAAGGTGGTCTGTCCGCGGTCGGTCTCGGCGGTGATGGAGGTGATCCCGAACTCGTGCTTGTGGTGGAGCACGCGGTGGATCTTGGGGTTGAACATCCGCTGGCGGAGTTCCTCCTCGACGATCTCGCGGTCGCTGGCGGAGAGCCCTTCGAGCGTCTCGAGGAGCACGACCTCCTTGCCCTTCTCGTCGCGGATGGAGACGTAGCGGTCGGGGATGGACCAGGGGAAGCAGCGGGCGATCTTCGCGTCGCGGACGGGCTCGTCTCGATCGGTCAAATGGACGATGACCGATCCGCTCTCGTCGCGTTCGATGGAGCGGATGCGCGCGGCGTCGTTGACGAGGTCGGGGGCCGCTCGGCCGGTATCATCCATGGCTGACCCTTGGCCATCTCAGTCGCGTCGGCGGCTGTGCCGTTTCTTCAGCACGGTGTGGCGGAAACGTGACAATCCCTTGTCTCCCGGACCCGCCCTCGGGGTTTGTCTCGCCAAGGACATCGGAGAGAACGGAGGCGATGAGGTCTTGCATCTGCGTGAAGCTCTCTTCCATTGCTTCCGGAGCGAGTTCCACGACATCCTCCAACTGCATTCCATACTCCAGGAACTCCAAGAACTTGGGGTTCAGACGAAACCGCTTGGCGTTGCGGCAGGAGTCCATGTTGAACAGGTCCCGTTCCGCCTGCTCGATGTCCATCCGCCCCTCGCGCAGGGCATTCAGCACGCCCATACCGAATTCCGCGAGCTTCCGCTGGGCGGCCGCTCGGTCGCGGCTGCTGTTGCGGATGGCCTCAATGATGTTGATCTCGGCTCTTGGCGAGGTCATGCTACTTCCGCTTGTACTTCAGCTTCACTAGAGCTACTTTGCCGGATTTGTGCTGAAAGTAATGAATCTCGGTTCCATCGCGTCCCCTGCAATACACTTTGTGCCACTCTCCCGGCAGGACCTCCCGAAGAATCCGCAGGACTGTACGGTTCTTCACCGGATCCTTCTGAACCGCTCCTGGTGGGGGGGCAGGGACCCAGTCCCCAGGGACGCCGGGTGCGCTGCGCCAATTATCCCACAGCGGAATCATCTCCGGATCCACCCTACATTATACAGTCTGCGCCGGGGCGAGGCCAATATGCCGTCACTGCCGTCTCTATGGGGGCACAGGCTTTTTAGTCTGTGCCACTAAGCGAGTCCCCAGAAGTCCTGTCGCCCGACCCACACGAAAGGCCGTGTTTTCCCGGGCTTTCCGTCGTACACATGCGACAGAACTTCTGACTACCCGCTTAGAAAGTCGCCCATAGCTTCAATGCTGACGCCACGCTAGTCCGCCTCGGTCACCGCCTTGGCCACCAGGTCCCCGACCTCGGTGGTCTCGAAGCCCATCCGCCCGGCGTTCTGGGACTTCATCTGGGGCGTGACGGACATGATGGCCTGCTCCACGCGGTCCCCGGCGGCGGTGAGCTTGGGGTCGCCCGTATTGGCACCGGTCTCGCGGAGCAGCATGCCCAGCGAGGCGATGGCCGCGATGGGGTTGATGACGTTCTGCCCGGTGTACTTCGGGGCCGACCCGCCCATGGGCTCGAACATGCTGACGCCCTTGGGGTTGATGTTCCCCCCGGCCGCCACGCCCAGCCCGCCCTGGATCATGGCCGCCAGGTCCGTGATGATGTCCCCGAAGATGTTGTCGGTGACGATCACGTCGTAGTACTCGGGGTTCTTGACGAACCACATGCAGCAGGCGTCGACGTGGTTGTAGTCCTTCTCGATGCTCGGGTACTCTTCCCCGACGGCCTGGAAGGCGCGGAACCACGTCCCGCCCGCGAAGGTCAGGACGTTGGTCTTGTGGACGAGCGTGACGCGCTTGCGCCCGCGGCGGACGGCGAGGTCGAAGGCGTAGCGGATCGCCCGCTCGGCCCCGAAGCGGGTGGTGCAGTTGACCTGCGTGGAGACCTCGTTGGCGGTGGCTTCGTACTGCACTCCGCCCATGCCCGTGTAGATGCCCTCGGTGTTCTCGCGGACGACGATGAAGTCGATGTCCTCGGGGTTCTTGTCCTTCAGGGGCGTCCACACCCCGGGG
>JAWLCQ010000057.1:0-25306 GCA_041687095.1 Phycisphaerae bacterium
TAGCACCGCCGCCGCCCCCTGAGCCGCTCCGCCGCCGCTGCGGGTGCCCCCGCGGCCGTTCCGGTCGCCCCCGCGGTCGCGGCGGGCGCGCCCGCCGCCCGCGCCGCCGTCCACTCCGCCAGCGCCGCCGTTGGCGGGGCGGGGAAGCGGCAGCCATCGGTCACGGTGGAGTCCCACGTTTCGCCAAGCTCCCGCCAGGCCGCCTCCTCGCCCCCCCGTGCCACCCCCGCGCGGTGCGCCCAGGCGGAGAACTCCTCGGGACTCGCCACCGCCAGCCGGGCGGCGAGTTCCTCGTCCAGCGGCGGCCGAGCGAGCCCCTCCATCGCCCACAGGGCCACGCAGAGCCCGCGGAGGCGGGAGGGGGCGTCGGAGGCCGCCAGGTGCCCACGGATCGCCTTGGGGTCCGCCAGCGCTCCCGCCAGCGCCTTGGCCAGCGGGTCGCGCATCTGCACTCCGCTGCTGGTGTCGGGCATCTCGCGGACGATCCGCAGCAGCAGACCCGTCGCCGCCAGCCTTGCCCCCTCGGCCTCCAGGTCCACCCACAGCGTTTCCCCGTCGCGGCGGACGTACTCCATCGCGTGCGTGATCGCCGCGGCGATGCTCGCGTCGTACTCCTTGCGCTTCTCGCGGGCGTTGAGGCGGACGAGCGCCCACGTGGCGTACAGGTGATCCTCCACGGGCCCCGCCCCCTCGGGTGTGCCGTAGCGGCCGGTGGTGGCCTGGTTCGCCAGCAGGAACTCCGCCACCTTCCCCGCCGCCGCGTCAAGCTGCTCGCCGGTGACGGCGGTGAGCGGCAGGGGCACCCGCCCGCACCGCAGGGGCACGGTCCATCCCCCGGGGAACGACACGAAGTGCGTCCCGGCGAAGACGGTGCGGCGGAGCGGCAGGGCGAGGGTGTCCGACGTCGTCCGCAGCCGCGAGAGCAACTCCCGCTCCGCCGTCGCGGGCGACACCCCCTGCAGATAGCGTTCCGACGGCAACAGCCACGCGTCCTCCGTCCCGCGTGAAAGCTTCAGGCCCACCTGGGGCGACTGGAGCAGGACGGGGAGGTGCGCCTCGGTGGCGATCGCCTCGGGGCTCAGGACCTCCAACTCGAAGACGAGCCCGACGAGGACGTCCCGGGTCACGCGGTCGGGCAGATCCGCGCTCCGCATCGCCGTAAGTCCCGCCGCAATCACATTATGCACCAGGTCCTTCCGGTCGGCGACCACGCGGGCGACGGGCTTGCCCTGATGGCGAAGTGTGAGGGCGGCGGTGTGGTAGACCTTCGTCAACGGGAGCAGTTCGTCGGGGACGGGCTGCTCGGCGGCGGCGGTGCGGCGGTCGAGGTAGGCCGCCATCGCCGCTTGCGCAAGCTGTATCAGGGCTTGGCCTTGCGCGAGGGTCAGCTCCGGGGCGGCGGGGGGCGTGGGGGGGCTGGCCTGCGCGTGCAGGGGGGACTGCAGGGCGCAGAGGCCGGCGGTGAGGACAAGGAGGCCAAGGGTGGGGTAACGCTTCATGCATGCAGTTATAAGACCCGCGGGGGGCGTGGACAAGGGGAGATGCGATGCGGAGATGTCCGGGTTTTTCGACGGCCAAACTCCTGTAGGCTATAGATATAGGATGAGCGGAAAATGTGGGCGCCCGATTGTTTTTAGTTGAAAGCAAATGCCGCTGGCGTAAACTCATGGCCGCGTGGCGCTTTGCGGGCGTTTTTCGCGTCCGCCTCGCCGGGAGACTGCGAAGATGGCAACGATAACCTACGACGACCGGAGTTTTGCCCTGGATGGCAAGCGCATCTGGCTCGCCAGTGGTACGGTGCCGTACTACCGCCTCCCCGCTCCGCTGTGGCGGGACCGACTGCTGAAGGCCAAGCGGGCGGGGCTGAACTGCATCGCCACCCGCGTGCCCTGGAACTACCACGAGCCCCGCGAGGGCGAGTGGAACTTCACCGGCGACCGCGACATCGCCGGCTTCATCCGCACGGCCGGGGAGTTCGGGCTGTACGTGATCCTTCGCCCGGGCCCGTTCATCGATGCGGGATGGGACGGCGGGGGGCTGCCGGGGTGGCTCATCACCAAGACCGGGATGACGCTTCGCGCCAGTGGGGCCGCCTACACGCATTACTTCGACAAGTACTTCGCCCAGTTGCTCACCCGCCTCCGCGACCTGCAGGTGCCTCGCGGGGGGAACCTCCTGCTGCTGCAGAACGAGCACTGCTACTTCCGCACCACGGCTCCGGACCGCCTGGCGTACCTCGATTTCGTCTCGCAGCTCTTCCGGCGCAGCGGGTTCGAGGTGCCCATCCTCACCTGCAACCTGCTCTCGGAGCCCAAGCCCCAGGGCACGATCGAAACGGTGGCCGACGCGGAGGCGGATGTCCGCGGGATCAAGGCGTTGCGCACGTTCCAGCACGACGCGCCCATGCTCGCCATCGACCTCCCCGCCGGCCGAGCGGACTGCTGGGGCATGCCCCACGAAGAGCAGCCCCCCGCCGAACTGGTCCGCCGGGCGATGGAAGCGCTGGGCTGCGGGGCGCAGTTCAACATCTCGCCCTTCGCCGGGGGCACGAACTTCGACTTCTGGGCCGCGCGCCGCACCTGCACCGACGCCGCCTACCAGACCACCAGCCATGAGGCCTCCGCCCCCATCGCCGAAGGCGGGGGGCTCACCGACGCCTACTACGCCGCCCGCGTCGTGAACCTCCTCGCCGTCCACATGGGCCGCTTCTTCGCCAACACCGTCATGGACTACCCCGGGGCCAACGTGCACGACAGCACCGACGCCCTCAACCTCGCCGGCCCCGCCGGGCGGTGGGTCGTCATCACCAACAACGGCCGCGGGGACATCACCCAAGCCCGCATCTCCCTGGCCAACGGGACGATGCTGGATGTGCCGCTGCAGCCCTTCGGGGCCGCCGTCATCCCCTCGGAGATGGAACTGGTCGAAGGCGCCGTGCTGGATTACTCCAACTGCACGCCGCTGGGGTTCTTCTGGGATCGCGTGCTGCTGGTGCATGGCCCCGCGGGCTGGGAGGGGCGGGTGTCGATCAACGGCAAGGAGTACCGCGCCGCCGTCCCCGCCGAGCCCGACCCCTGCATCCTCGACGCCGGGCCCGTCCAGATCGCCTTCGTCAACACCGAGACGGCGATGCGGACGTGGCCGCTCCCCGACCGCATCCTCTTCGGGCCCGATTTCGTGGGCGAGGAGCCCGAGGAGGCCCACGCCCCGCCCAAGGGCTCGCAGTACGTCCAGCTCACCGTCGAGGGCAAGCTCTCCCGGCGCAAGTACCCCGCGCCTCCGGCGGACAAGACCGAGACCCCCCGTCTGGGCGCCTGGAACCGCCTCACCGCCTGCCACGAGATCAGCAGCCCCGAGGCGCTGGCGTGGCAGAAGCTCGACAAGCCCCGCGACGCGGACCGCCTGGGCATTCCGTACGGGTACGTGTGGTATCGCATGGAGATCGACTCCCCGCGCGAACGCAAGCACAGCCTGTACCTGCCCGAGTGCGAGGACCGCGCCACGCTGTTCCTCAACGGCGAGCGCCTCGCCATATGGGGCCGCGGGGAGGGCGCGACCCGCGAACCCATTCCCGCGTCGTTCGTCAAGGGCGCCAACGTCCTCACCGTCCTCGCCGACAACCTCGGGCGGTTCTGCGATGAGTTCGACCCCTTCCTCGGGTCGCCCAAGGGCCTCTACGGGCACGTCTACGACGCCAAGCCCTTCAAGATGCCCAAGCTCAAGCTCAAGCCCTACGAGCACTTCTCCCGCCGCATCGTCCCCCGCGCGCTCGCGCACCTGGTCGAGCAGTTGGAGAGGACGCCCGTCCACACCGCCGAGATCCCCCTGAGCCTCACGTCCGTCACCCCTGTGCACGTGAGCTTCACCGGCGTGCCGCACCACGTCTGCCTCCTGTGCAACGATCGCGTGGTGGCGTTCGTCCCGCGCCCGCGGGGCGGGGAGAGCTTCGGGGACGTGCTGCTGGGGTCCGAACTCCGCAAGGGCCGCAACGACCTCCGCCTGCTGCTCTGGGGCAACGCCGACAGCGAGGTCCTCGACCGCTTCCGCATTCACCTGCTGCAGGAAAACGTCACCGCCGACGCCCGATGGACCGCCCGCCCCTGGACGCACCCGGACACCGCCGTCCCCGCCGCTCGGGGCAAGGACCACCCCGCGTGGTTCCGGGCCACCTTCAAGCACGGCGGCGGCAGCGCACCGCTGTTCCTGACGGTCAACGGCGCGAAGAAGGGGCAGTTGTACCTGAACGGCCGCAACGTCGGTCGGTTCTGGAACATCGGCCCGCAGAATCACTACTACCTGCCGGGCTGCTGGTTGGACGACGAGAACGAACTGCTGCTGTTCGACGAGCTGGGCAACCTGCCGACGGGCTCACGCCTCACGATCCGCCCGCAGGGCCCGTTTGGCAAATGAGGCCGGTTTTTTTGGCTTGTGGACAAGAAGTCCTTAGCGTATGCTGACTTGCGTTCCGTCCGGGGCAGGGCCGCCCGACGGAATCATAAACGAGATTTCCAATACGGTCATACTTCATGCAGTCGCTGGTGAAGGGGCTGTCCATGCAGACGGTTACGAAAAAGGAACTGGTGGACCGGATTGCCGATGCGACCGGTGCGAAGCGAATCATCGTCAAGCGGATCGTGCAGCAGTTCCTTGACGAGATCATCGAGGAACTGGGGCAGGGCAACCGCCTCGAGTTCCGCGACTTCGGGGTCTTCGAGACCCGCGAACGCGCCGCCCGCACCGCACAGAATCCCAAGACCCTCCAGCGCGTCAAGGTGCCCCCGAAGCGCACGGTGAAGTTCAAGGTCGGCCGCCTCATGAAGGAACGCCTCCAGGAGGAGCCGGACGAGCCCGCCGCCCCCACCCCGGCCGTGCCCCCGACTCCCCCGCCCGCCGCCATCTGATCCCGGCCCGGCCCGGTGTGCGCGGGCGGACAGTGCTCCGATCCCCCTGACGACCCTGTCTGCGAGGTCACCATGAAGCAGTACGTCCTGACCCCTGCCATGGGCAAGCGGCTGATCGCCAAGGCCCTGCTGCATCACCCCTTCGTGCGCGAGGCGATGGAGAACGGCATCCTCGCCGTTGTCGCCGGAACCACCAACGGCTACGTCGCGGAGGAGGTCCTCCGCGCCACCGGGCAGGCCGAAGGCTTCTCCCGCAAGGGCTTCCGCCGCGGGGTGGTCACGCCCCCCGGGGTCTCCGCCCCGCAGGCCGATTTCCCCGGGGACGTCGTGCTCGTCAAGGGCCAGTGGCAGAAGGGCCGCGAGATCTTCGACTTCGTCAACGACATGAAGGCCGGGGACGTGATCCTCAAGGGCGCCAATGTCGTGGACCTGCTTCTGCGCAAGGCGGCCGTCTACATCGGCCATCCGATGGGCGGGACGATCGGAGCGGCCGTGCCGGCCGTCATCGGGCGGCGGGTGCGGCTGATCGTGCCCGTGGGCGTCGAGAAGCGGACGCACGAGGACATCGACTCCCTCGTCGCCGACGTGAACGACCCCGACACCGAGGGGCCCCGCCTCATGCCCATCCCCGGGGACATCTTCACCGAACTCGACGCCATCCCGCTGCTCACCGGGGCGGTCGCCCGCCTGATGGGCGGGGGCGGCGTGTACGGGGCCGAGGGCGCCGTCTGGATCGGCGTGCAGGGCGAGCCCGAAGAACTGCAGGCCGCCCAGCAACTCCTCGCCTCCCTGAAGGGCGAGCCTGCCTGCGAAGGATGACCGCATCATGCGATGGACGCGGGAGCAGTACCTCGAGCTGATGACCTTCGGGCGCGTCGAGCGCCCGATGTTCGTGGAACTCTTCGGCCCGCTCATCGGGCTGCCCGAGGAGTGGCGGGCGCAGGGGGCGAGCGAGGACGAGATCGCCCTGACGGCCTTCGACTTTGACTTCGTCCCGGTCGTCCACTGCGGGGGGCATACCGGTCCGCGGGGCGGACAGCCCGAGCGCATCCTCGTGGACACCCCCGAACACCTCATCAAGACCGACTACCTCGGGCGGACCGTCAAGCTCTGCAAGCAGGCCGCCACCATCGCCCTGCCCCTGGACTTCCCCGTCAAGACGATGGACGACTGGCTCCGCCTCAAGCCGATGTACGCCTTCGACGAGTCCCGCGTGAACCCCGCCGCCATCGACGCCGCCCTCGACGCCCAGCGGAAGGGCGCGCTCGTGGTGGGGCACGTTCCCGGCGCGTTCGACACCGCCCGCGAGCTGATGGGTGAGGAGGTCGCCTGCCTCGCCTACTACGAGCAGCCCGAGCTGATGCACGATCTGCTGGACACGCTGCGCGACACCGCCCTGCGGACGCTGCAGCGCGTGTGCGAGCGGATCACCATCGACCAGCTCTCCGTCCACGAGGACCTCGCGGGCAAGAGCGGACCGCTCATCGGCCCGCGGCAGATCGAGGAGTTCGTGAAGCCCTACTTCCGCCCCGTGTGGGACCTGGTGCACTCGCGCGGGACGCGGATGTTCGAGATGGACACCGACGGGAACGCCAACCCGGTCATCGACGCCTTCCTGGACTGCGGGCTGACGGGCATGCACCCGATGGAGCCCGCGGCCGGGATGGACATCGTCGCCCTCCGCGCGAAGTACGGGACGCGCCTGGCGATGAAGGGCGGGCTCGACAAGCACGTCCTCCGCGGGACGCGGGGGGACATCCGCCGGGAACTGGAGTACAAGCTCCCGCCGCTGCGGGAGCAGGGGGGGATCGTCTTCGGCCTGGACCACCGGATCCCCAACGGGACCCCCATCGCGAACTACCGGTACTACGTGGACCTCGCCCGGGAGATGCTCGGTGTGCCCCCGCGCGACGGGTCCCGCAGCGGGTGGGCGCGGATGGCGTTCTGAGCACCACCCTCCATGAGCGAGCGACGGACCGACCCTCCGGCCAGGAGCGTTTCTGAGGGACGGCTCTCGGTTGGCGATCGAACTCTCCCGCGGCAGCGGGCTTTCGCGTCGGCGGGGCGGGGGACCGCGGGCAACCTCCTGCGGTCGTTACGGCTGTTCTCGCTGCCGGTGTCCGTGCTCCCCGTACTGCTTTCCGTGGCGGTGGTGCGGGCGGTGGGGGCGTGGGATGGGTGGACGGTGGCGCTGTCGGCGGCGGGGGCGGGGCTGCTGCACCTGGCGGGGAACCTGCTGAACGACTGGTTCGCCTTCCGTGCGGGCGTGGACCGATGCGGGCCCGAGGCCGCGGGGCGGCCCGGGCGGGTGCTGGTGACGGGGGGGCTGACCGCGAGGACGGTGCTGATCGAGGCGGTCATCTGCCTGCTGCTGGCGGGGCTGGCGGCGGGGCTGCTGTCCGTGCGGGTCGGATGGGGCGCGTGGGTGTGGGCGGTGGCGGCGGGGGGGCTGCTGTACTCGTACACGGGTCCGCCGCTGCGGCTGAAGTACCGGGCGATGGGGGAGGGGGTGATCTTCCTGGTCTTTGGGCCGTTGCTGATGTGCGGGGCGGCGTGGGCGCAGACAGGCGGGTTGGAGTGGGAGGCGTTGGCGCTCTCGGTCCCGGTGGGGCTGGCGACGACGGCGGTACTGGTGGGCAACAACATCCGCGACCGCGACGAGGACGGTCGGGCGGGTATCCGCACACTGGCGCATTTCGCAGGCGGACGGCCGGCGAGGGGGCTGTACGTTGCCCTCGTGCTCATCGCCGCCCTCACCCCGGCCGTGGCGGCCGCGATGGGTGCAGCGCCTCGCGGGCTGCTCGCGGTGCCCCTGACGCTCGCCCTCCTGGGCAAGCCCCCTCACCGCCATGCGCACCGGAGCCCGCCTCCCGGACATCGACGCCCGCACCGCCCGCTTCGCGACGGTGCTGTTCCTCGTTCTCCTGGCCTGCTACGCGCGGTGGTGAGGATCTGCCGCCTCGACGCGTTTCCGTGGCATGGGCGTCTCGCCCATGGGTCCCACGGGCATCTTGCCCGTGGCCTTCGGCGGAGAAACCTCCGTGAATGGGGGGTGGTAGGGCTCGCAGCGAGGCCGCTTTCACCTCTCCGCAGGGGCGAGACGCCCCTGTGACACACGGGCGAGACGCCCGTGCCACGGAGATGCGGCGGCTCTGATCACAGATCACGCCGGGCTCGGATGCGAAGCGTGCGCGTGGCGGTGCTGGACGCCTCCCAGGGCCCTGTAGACGGCCGCGACGATCAGCGTCCCGACGAACGCGTCCACGAAGCCCCACAGCAGCCCCAGCAGCGCACCGGCCCAACTCGCCTCGTAGCCCCAGTAGATGCTCGCGAAGACCCGCACCATCTCGTGTGCGTACGTGGTCGTGTAGCTGGCGACGACGGCCATCAGGAACATCGCCGCCCCCCACACGATCCCCAACGCCAGCGCCAGGCGGATCGCCTTGGACCACGGGTACTCGGTTTCGTCAACCCGTACCATAGGGATCACCTCCAAGTCATTGTAGCGGTCCTATGATTCTCCGCGACTCCGACACAGGGCAAAGGCGTCTGTGGATCCTGCAAGGCGGGCGGGGATGCAGGGGATGCAAGGGAGAAGACCGGATTCACTCCGATCCCCTGCATCCCCTGCATCCCCGCTCTTTCCGGCAGGAAGGGTGAGTTGCGAGGATACTGCCGGACACAGGGAAAGGGTGACTCCATGGCGATCTGGAAGCGGTTGGACGGGAAGGTGGCGATCGTGACGGGCGGGGCGACGGGGATCGGGGAGGCGATCTGTCATCGCCTGGGCAAGGACGGGGCGAAGGTCGTGGTGTGTGGTCTGCCCGCCGACCCGGTCGCCGAGGTCGTGGGGGCGATGCGTCGTCACGACGGGACGGGCGTGGGGTTCGAGGGCGACGTGTCGCAGGACGAGCAGGCGAAGGCGTGCGTGCGGAAGGCGATCGACGAGTTCGGGCGGCTGGACATCCTGGTCAACAACGCCGGCACGTTCCAGACCGTCGCGGACGTCGACGACTTCCCCGTGGAGGACTTCGACTACATGACGCGGATGAACGTCCGCTCGGTGTTCCTGATGACGAAGTACGCCCTGCCGCACCTGCGGAAGTCTCGCGGGGTGGTGCTCTCCACCGGCAGCGAGGCGGGGCTGCTCGGGCAGCCCTCCTGCGCCCCCTACGCGGGCACGAAGGCGTGGATCCACGCGTTCATGCGGAGCGTGGCGCTGGAGCAGGCGAAGCACGGCGTGCGGGCGAACTGCGTCTGCCCCGGGCCCATCGATACGCAGTGGCACGACGTGGGGGCGAGCCCCATGACGGAGAAGATGGAGCAGGACATCCTCGACGCCACCCCCCTCGGCCGCCGGGGCACCCCCGAGGAGGCCGCCAACGTCTTCGCCTTCCTGGCGTCCGACGAGGCGAGCTTCATCACCGGGGCGCTGTACTTCGTGGATGGGGGGATCTCGATCAGCCGCGGCGCCACTGGCCGCGACGTGCCCGAGGACCTCCGGCACGCCCCCCCGGGGCACCTGGAGCTGGAGCACAGCAAGGAAGGGCTGGAGGGTAAGGAGATCCACCGATTGGCGTCGTAGCGAAAACTGGGGGAGCAGGGACTCGAACCCTGAACCTACGGCTTAAAAGACGGGGCACGTTACTATTCTATCTGCTGCCGGCATGGCAACTTATGACATTGACGCTTGCGCTTACATGGGTTGCGTCGTCCCGGTGTGTCCGCGTCCGTCCGGCGGTGTTCATCTTTTCCGCTTCATTGTCATAGCGCGTGTCCTACCCGAAAACGAGCTGAGCCCGGCGGGCTTCCTCCAGGAGCCTCTGCGTGTTCCTGGCGGTCTCCTTGCCGACCGCGAGGATGCCCCTGAGGTTCTCTGTCTGGGATCGGCTGTCGAGGTCCTTGATTCCGGCGGCGCTGAAGGTCCCCCGCGTGACAATCTGCAGGGTTTGGCTGGCTGCCCCCGATGCCGCCTGCAGTTGCTCCCGGAGGGCATACTCCTGCCTCACGAGATCGACGTTCTGACCGGCCGCGACGGCGGCCTCGATGGCCCGCTGCCGCTGCAGGTCCAGGAGGGCCCGCTCCAGTTCAACGCCTTCGAGCATGGTGCGGAGCCTGAGTTCCTCGATCTCCTGGGAACGGGCGGCGTCGGCGTCCAGGCGGGCCTGCTTGCGGGCCTCGAATTCCTCGATCTCCCGCCGCCTCGCCTCCGCGGCCTCTTCGTCCAGTTGCTTCTGCAGGGCGGCGGTTTCCAGGTCCCAGGCACGGCGGATGTCCCGCAGCGTCTCGGCGCTGGCCTGGGCTTCCTGGGCCTTCTTGATCTCGTGCTCGTAGCGATCGTCCAGGATGGCGAGTTCCCGCTGTCGGCGGTCTTCGATCTGCCCGAGTTGGAGCTGATGCACGCGTCGGGCCCAATCCTCCGCGCTCTCGCCCGTCGCCTGGGCGGGGGCGGAGCCCATGGCGCCCGGGGCGGCGGCGGTGGGCGTGTAATCCTGCACCCCCTCGAGCTGCTGCCGCAAGCCCGCTTCCAGGTCGCGGATCCTCTGTAGTTCGTCGCCAAACTCCGCCACTTCGTCCCCGACGCTCCGGGCGATCCCGATCCAACTGCCCGCCTCCCTCGCTCCACCGGCAAGCCAGTTGGTGCCCTGCACGCGGGCCTGGGCGGATGCGACCTTGTTGTATTCCGCGTAGAGTTCCGCCAGCTTCGTCTCAAGCTGAAGCTGCCGCTGTTTCCGCATCTCGCCCGTGATCCGCTCCATGGCGGTCGCCTGCACGCCGATGGCGTTGCCCATGGCGTCCCAGGTGATCCCGATTTCGCCGTAGCGGTCCCGAAGCTCCTTGGCGATGGCGTTCGCCCGTAGCTGCTCCTGGGCGGTCCTGCTCTGCTTGCTGAGGATCTCCGTGAGCGTCTGCAGGCGTGCCCGGTCTTCCGCGTGGGCGGCGGCCTGCTCGGAGAGGGCCTTGTCGAGTTCATCCCGGAGCACCTGGGATGCGATGATGGCCTTGTCCGTCGCCATCGTCATACGCCCGAGGGCAACCGCCACGGCCGCAAGGGCCGCCGCGACGGCCACGGCGGGATTTGCCGCCAGGAACGCCAGGCTCTTGCTGAGCACTCCGATGCCCGTGCTCGCCATGGTGGCGACCTTGCCCACGGCCACCAGCGCCACCCCGAGCGCGGCGGCCCCTGCCGCCACCTTCGTCAAGGTGATGATGAGCCCGGTATGCTCCCGAGCCCATGCCGCCACGCGGTTGACCAGCCCCGCCACCTTCGCGAGAAGCTCGGTTGCGAGGGGGAGCACGGCGGTCCCGATCTCCGCGGCGGTATCGGACAGGCGGGCCTTGAGGGCCTTCATCTGGTTGGCGAAGCTGCCCGCGGTACGGGCGGCGTCGCCCTGGGCGGCGGTGGTGCCCGCCATGATGATGTTCAAGCGGGCCTGCACCTTCGCCGCATTGTCCGCCGCCTTGGGGTCCAGCCCCATGCGGAGAAGCTCCTGCCCTACGGCCGCCTCACTCACGATGACGCCGTACTTCTTCATCACCTCGCCCGAGCCGGTGAGGGCGGCCTGCAGGTCCCGCATGGTGTCCGCGTCCTGCGTGTTGTTGAAGCTCGCCAGGTCCACCGCGAGTTTCGTGACGGTCTTGCTCAGTTCCTCCGCGGCCCCTGGCTCAAAGCCCAAGGGGATGAACAGGTCCTGGGAGCCCGCCAAAAAGCCCGCGACCTCCTTCTTCGAGCGCCCGATCTGGCCCGCGAACTCGTCGCCCCACTCCTTCATCCGGCCCGCGGAACGGCCGAAGACCGTATTGAACTTGCTCATGGTCTCCTGGAGGTCGCTGGCGGCGAAGACGGCGGCGGTGATCGGCGCGAGGGCGACACCGCTCATTGACGCCATGGCCGTGCCGATCTTCCCGGCGGAGGCACCGAAGGATCTCAGCCTCGCCTGGGCGGCCTTGAGCCCCGCCTCGAACCGGCTGTTGTCCGTCCCCATCTCGACGTACGCCTTGCCCGCCCGGATGCCGCCTGATTTGCCTGCCATGGGTCAATTCCTTTCGTGTCTCCGTCCAGACTCGGGGGCCGCGGGATGCTGCCGCATCCCACGGCCCCCTCCGTCCTGGCTCGCTTGCCAAAGAACCCCGAAGAGCAAGCGGTTCGTGCCACGCGCTCAGGTCCTTCCTGGACCCGATCCGGCCTGGCTTGTGGCTCCAGTTTAAGGAGTACACGGCCACCAGCCCGCCGCACGCGACCCGCCCGTCCTGCCCCTCCGTGCTTACGTCCAGTGACCGCGACGGAGGGGACAGGCGGGGAGTTTCAACGGTCGGGGCCTCCCCGACCTTACGCTGCAGTGATGGCGATCGCCCCGGAGGCGTACACGCGGCCGTCGATGGCGGCCCAGGCGTACCGCGTGCCCGCCCCGCCGTTGTCGAGCGTGAGGACGATCGTGCCGTTGGCGTCCGAGACGACGCGGAAGGCCTCATCGGCGGGCAGGGTCCCGCGCTGGGTCCCGGTGGTGACGGTGAAGGCGCTGAGGGCGTCATAGCCGTAGTCGTCGGCGGTCCCGCTCCAGACCTCGGCGACGAACGGGGCGGCGAGGGCGCTGCCGGCGGCGTCCTGGGCCTGGATGGTGAGCGTCGCGGTCCCGTCGCCCGCGTCCACGGCCGACAGCGTCAGGGAGGGGATGCGGTCCTGGACGTCGGCGGAGCACTTGGCAACGCTCACCGCCCCGGCCTGGATGGCTTCTTCGTCCACGGCGTCGGCCTCGATGGCGGTGGTTCCGTCCGCGGCGATGGAAATCGCCCCCGACACCGCGACGGCCTCGCCCGTGCCCTCCGCGTTGCCGACGATGACCTTGCCCTCGGCGAGCGCGATGGCGTTGGTTTCGGGTGCGATCGGGCCGCTGTACCCGCCGTCCTCTTCGAGGTTCTGCACGCGGTCCCCGAGTCGGAAGGACTTCGGCGCGGCGAACCCGCCGTTGAGCTGTTCGATTCCGGCCTGTTCGTAGTCAATCGGCATGTCTCTGTTCTCCTGGCGGTCTTGGTTGCCGCCTCTGTGGATCTGTGTTCGCGAAGGCCCCTACCCCGCGGCGATGCGCGAGCGGGCGCGCTCCAGTTCGTCCCGGACCGCCTGGAGGGCTGCACGGTTGGCGTTGCGGCCGTCGTACGCGTGGGCGGCGTCACTGAGCATGCGGATTCGCTGCCGGGCCGCGACGAAGTCGGGGTGCGCGTGCACCATGCCCGGCGTGATCTTGCTGTGGTCCTGTTCCGTCACCGGAACGTCGTGATACCCGATCTTCACGAGCCGCTTTCGGACGCTGGCTTCGACGGCCTCCAGGGCCTCGCTCGCCTCACCGGCGGCCGCGGAGGCGTCCGCGTGTTCGCTGGTGTGGAAGGCGTCAACGTCCTTGCGAAGATTGACCTCGGACGCCAGCAGGTCCAGCCGCCGCGCCGCGAGGGCCTGGAGTTCGGCATAGGCCCCTGGGGGGAGTTCGGCGGCGTCCCCCCGGGTGAGTTCCTCCCGGCGGCGGTCCACTTCGCCGCGATCGTTCAGCAGCGCGACGATCCGGTCGTTCAGGCTCTTGGCGGCCGCGGCGGTCGCTTTCGCGAGGTAGTCGCCGATGGGGAGCGGGGCGAGCGGTGTCCAACGGGGCATGTTGCGTTCGTCCTTTCCGGCCTCAGAGGGCCGCTTCGAGGATCTGGCGGCGGTTGGCGGTGTCCATCATGATCGAGAGCGGGATCCTGCACGCGACTTGCTGCGCGGGGAGCTTGCCGATGTGGCGGAAGCGGATGCTTCGCCCCAGCATCTCCTGGAGGGCGAGGGCGGTGTATTGGTCGTAGTCCACCGGGGAGGCGTAGAGCTTCTCCAGGGGCTTGCCGCTGGCCTTGTTGAGCATTTGCCAGAGGACCTTGCGGAGGGTGTTCACCCCGAAGAGCACGAATTCCGACGAGTACCGCGACGGGGCTTTCTTCGGGCTCCCCAGGTAGCGGCGGGGCTGGGCGTTCATCGCGGCCCGCATGCCCGGCGTCATGCTCAGTTCGAGCTCCTCCACCTTGGGCGGTGGCTCGGGGACCTGCCGAGAAGCGGCCGCGATGAGGCTGCGCTCGAAGTCCATGGCCCGCCCGGTGGTGTCATCGTCGAACCAGTTGCCGGAGAGCTTGGGGCCGATTCGGTCGGGGGCACCGGCGGCGATGTAGCGGGCGAGTTCGGTCCCGGCGATCCTCCAGGGCCCATCGGTCCCGAGCCTCACGGCATCCAGCCGTCCGCGGGCGATGATGCGATGCAGGGCAATCGGGGAGATCTCCAACTCCGCCGCGGCCTGGTCGATGCTGAGATACCCTGTTGCGGTGGCCGTCGTCATGTCGCGTTTCCTTTCGTGCGAGGTTCCATGTCTCTGCCGCCGATAGTGCCTGCCCGGGCTCCCCTGGGGCAAAAGCGAAATACACGCGTAATTCACTGAGTGAATTCTTTCTCTCGCCGTTCAATGGGTGGGGCCTGGCTCGGCCGGGTGATTCTCATAGGTGACGTCGATGCGGGCGAGCCCGCAGTCGGTGCAACTGGTGTGCTGGCAGACCATGAGGTTCCACCGCCGCCCGTCGCGTTCGTAGGACCCCAAGAGTTCCCGTCTTCGGGTGTACTTTGATCGGCGGGTGCTCTCGCACCGCGGACAGCGGGACGCGTACACGGTGGCGCGAGCCTCAATGTCCTGGGTCTTGGCCCCCTTGGGGCGGCCCCTCCGCCGTGCGGGTGCCTCCGGGGTTTCCTCGCGTCGGGGGGCTGGCCTGCTTGGCTTGGCCTGTCGAACGCCACCGTTTCGGGGGGCTCGTGGGCGTTTGGTGGGCGTGCTCATGGTTGGGATCTCCGTCTGTGGCGAATCAGAGGATGAGGGACGGGCCCCCGTACTGATCGGGCCTGGGGGGCCGCTCCGACCGGGCTTCTCCCGTACGGAAAGCAAGCCCACGCAACAATTCGACTGTTCCCATGGCCAGCGCCCGAGCATTCGGGAAAGTAGTACCTACGGGCCTCCCGAAACCCCCTCCGCCGCCGGAGGTTGCGCTCGCCGCGCCGGTCGTTTGATTGCAAGGGTTTACGTTCACGTTAGCACCAGTTATCAAGGCTTATCATGGGTACGGGTTTCCGGGGGTCTGATGGCGATTGGCCGCGACGATCTCCGCCATGTCCCGGCCCTTCTCACGCATGCCGTCCAGGTACGCCATGACCGTCTCGGGCTTGCGGTGGCGAGAGAACTCCATCGCCGCTGGAATGTTCCCATTTGTCAAGCGAAGGCAGTCCGTGATTGCGCTGTGGCGCAGCCCGTGGGGGTGGCAGGGAATCCCCACCTTCCGCCCCAAGAGTCGGATGATCTGGTACAGCCCGGAGTACGCCAGCCCCTTCGCCATCTTGCCCTTGCGGCCGGTGTAGGCGGGAAAGAGGGGGCCTTGACCGTTCCCGCGATACTTCAGCCAGACCTGCACCGCATCCGCCGCACGAATCGGGATGGGAACCTCCTGGCGATCCCACCTACGCTTCGCCCGCACCTTGACCGTCCGTTTTGCTAAGTCCACATGCTTCAATTCGAGACTCAGCAGCTCGCTCGAACGAAGGGCGGCGAAGTAGAGCAGCTCCAGGATGGCCGCGTCGCGGAACCCCTTGGCATCGCACCGCTCAAGGCAAAGGGCGAGCATGTCCTCGAACTTCCCCCGGCCCGGGCCCATCACGTCGCGGATCGGAGTTGCCGGGGGCAGAGTGACGTCGACTGACCACCCGATGATGCCGCACTCGCGGGCCTTCTTCGCGAGCCCGCGGAGGCTCCCGATCCGCCGCCGGGTCGTGTTGGCCGATGCCCCGTTGTCCATGAGCCACTGCAAGTACTGCCCCGTCGTGAGCCTGGCCGCCCCCATCGAAAGGTCGCAGAACCTGCGGACCGCCGCGGCGTGCGTTTCGACCCCGAGAAACCCCTTGAAGGCGTCGAGGTCCAGACGGTAGGCGCGCCGCGTGTTGGCCGTCCCCGCGGAGAGGAAGAACTCACACAGCGCCTCCGGCGACACCTGGCTCCAGTCGCCTCCGTTGCTCACGCGCCCCCCCTTTCCACGCCATGGCTTCGCAGTTGCCCCGAGAGCCTGAGGTCCTGAGTGGGGAAGACCAGGGCGCGCACGTCCTCGACAAGCCGCGAGGCAATCCGTGCGTCCAGCGCCCGCCCGATCTCATTCAGCCGGAGATTCGTGGTGAGGATCATAGGCAACTGCCACGCGTGCCGATGCTCGATGAGCCCCGCCAGCTCGCCCCGCGACCAGTCCGTCAAGCGCGTGCTGCAGAGGTCGTCAAAGACCAGCAGGGCCGCGTCGTGTGGTTTCGCCCGGGAGGGACGAAGGGCCTCGCCCCCGGGTCTTCGGGATTCGAGGAAGTCCACCTCGGAGACGAAACAGCACGCCTCCGGCCGTACGTCGCCCGCCCGAAGAATCTGCCGGATCGCCGCGGCCGCCGCGTACGTCTTGCCTGCGCCCGGGGAGCCCATGAGGAGCAAGCAGCCATCCAGGCACGCCGCCCAGAGGCGCACCGCTTCACGGATCTCCGCGGGGAGGTCCACAGCAAGATCCAGCTCCGCCCCTGTCCACCGGGGGGGAACCCCGCAACGCGCCATGGCGCCCGGAAGGTCCGCCCGGATCGCCGCCAGTTCGGCATCCCGTTCCGCCTGGCGTTTCCTCGCCTCCGCCTCCGCCCGCTCCCGGTCGCGTCGCTCCCGGTCCGCGGCGATGCACTCCGGGTGGGCGAGGTTGCGGGGGGTGAACGGGAACCCCGAGGGGCCGCTCGGGATCATCACCGGCTTCTGACAGAACCGGCAAGGCTTCTGGATCATCTCAACGTCTTGGGGGGGCATGGGGTTTCTCCTTGGCGGCGGCGGCCGCGTCGTAGTCGATCCCGTCGATGGGGGCGATCTGGTGATAGTGGGGGGGCCTGGAACGCTGTGGCGTCTGCGATCGGCCGGTGAGTTCCGCGTCGGCCCCCTTGAGGCGAGCCTCGAAGAGCCCGATTCCGAAGTCCCGCCGGTCCGCGCCGAACCAACGGCCGATCGCCGCGGCGGTGGCTTCCTCCCCGAAGTCCCCCAGGAGGCGGGCGAGACTCCCCGCCAAGCGCCCCTTCCCGCTTGCTGGGTAGGCTTGCCCGGTCTGTGCCTTGTGCCCTCGGCACCAGAGCGCCACGAGCCTCCCCCGGGCGGCCTTCGCGTCTGGCTTCGGTTCGAGGGGGGCAAGTTGAAGAGCATCTCCCCCCAGGGGCGGAGGCTTGGCCTCCCCCGAAGGGGTATCTTCTTTACTCTTCTCTTCTACTACTGTTCCCCCGGCACTGCTGCCGGGGTTTGTGGACGCTGCTGCCGGGGTTTTGTGGACGCTGCTGCCGGGGTTTCCCTTTTCGCGCGTCCCTGATACACCGGCACACGTGCCGGGGTTTGCCTCACTTTGCCGCTTCGATTCCCCGGCCCCGCCGCCGGGGTTCTTGTTCTTCAATTCCCCGGCACCGCTGCCGGGGTTCTTGGCCTTCGATTCCCCGGCGTGGTTGCCGGGGTTTTCGCATCTTCCGGCCAATCGATACAGGTTCGAGCGGCTCCGCCCTCCTCCCGCCTTGAGCACCTCGATCGCACCGATCTGAACCAGCCTGCAAATCGCTCTCTCTACGGTTCGGGAGTCAAGCCCGGTCAGGTCCGCCAGGCGGGACACGCCCGGATAGGCAGTTGCCTCCTCGTCAAGGTGCATCGCTATGGCGAGGTACACCTGTGCCGAAGTGCCCCGCATTCGGTGCAGCAGATCGCCACCCCGAAAAGCGTTGTAGAGGAACTGGCCGATTCGCTTGGGCGCGCTCATGCGGTCTGGGGCTCCGTCGCCCCGGGTGAGCGGGTCCGCTCCGAAAGCCCCAGCGCCCGCCGTCGCCTCACGGGCACGGTACGCCAGAGGCACGAGGGGGCCTTGGGCTTCTCGCCCCAAGGGGATAGGCCGGGTGGGCTGCTACCCATGACGATCCCCCTTTCGCAGCGTCGCATCGGTCCCCGCCGGAATCACCATGCGGCCATCGTCGCGGGCTCGCTCGACAAGGCACGCCTCTACGGTGTCGGGGTCAAAGAGGATCGAAGTCCCGGCCTTGACGCACGGAATCCGCCCCGCTTCGGCCTCGGCTTTCAGCCACTTCACCGGGACGCGAAGCCACCGTGCCATGGGCCCCGCTGTCAGGAGTTTCGGTAAGCGTTCCATGCCCCTATTGAATGGAAATGCCTACATCATTGGGGGAAAACAGCGGGCAAACTTCGGGAAATCAGCTTCCCCCAAACTTCCCACTGCGCAGCGTATCAAGCCCCTGAGACGTGATGGCTTCGCCCCTCCTGGGACCCTTGGGCCGGGACGTGAGCCCCCGATTCCGCAGGTCCGTGAGGATCGGCCCTAACGTCCTGCGCGAGATCGGCACCCGCGCCTCAATGTCAGCCAGGAGCATCGTTGCGTCCCTTGCCTCCGCAAGAATACGCAGAACCCTTCGTTCGTTTTCTGTGAGAGGCGAGGGGCAGGATTCGGACCCGGGCTTACAGTTGCCGCGTCCCTCTTCCGCTAGTTCCGCAAGGAGCTTTGCCTCCAGTCGCCCCAGGAGCCCGCGAATCTCTCTCAGGGCATTCAACTGTCGTTCCGGCCCGGTGATCTCTGTCGCCCAAAGGCAGTCCGGCCAGTCGCCCCATTGCGCAAGCTCGGGGTGTTTGTGCAGGACCTCATGGGCAATTTCGTGATTCGCCTCGATTGGCGAACTGTCGAGATCGCGGGCTTCTGCCGCTACGCGAAGGCTCTGTGTTGCCTTGAGGAAGAAGACCCCCGCATGTAAGCATCCTGTGGCGTCGTTTCTCTCTCTGGCGCGTTGCCAGAAGTGCGGGAACGCCTTCCAGTAGCGGAGCATCTCAAGAAGATCCCGCGGAGCAACTGCGGGGCCATCTACGAACTGAGTGAAGAAGTCCGTCCAGGACGCCTTTCGTTCGCAGGCATTCAGGCAGTCGAGAATGCGCTTGGACCGCTCGTCGCTGTACGGTGGGGGTGCCTTCCTGTGGGCCATCTTTCCGGCCTCCGCCGGCTCCGAAAGAGAGAAGAAGGCACGGGGGCAGGCGGTCGGAGGGTCCGCCCATCGGGAGCTACCCTAGCCCCCGGCCTTGTGTCGGTTCTCAGTTGTCAGACGATCCGCTCGTAATCCTCCCGTTCGGGTCGCGGCTGGCGTGTCGTGGCGCCGTCCCACCGCTCCCGTGGGCGTTGTCCTACGCGTTTGGGCGGATCGCGGGGCGGCCGCCGACGATACGAAGCGTCTCCGGCGGCCGCCGGTCTGCCTCGCAATGCGTCCGCCTCCGCGGGGGGGCGGCGATGGCGGCGTGGACCCCCCAGAGCTTGGACGTTGGGAGGTTTGACGCCAAGGCCCCGCAGACCGCGGCAAGCTCATCGTGGGGGAGGGCCGCCGCTGCATCTTCTATGGCTTCCAGCAGGCGGGTTCGCGTCTCGTGACAGAAGGGCGGGGCGGCGTAGTTGCGGATTTCAGGACTGGCGGGACTCGGGGCGGGCGCAGTAGCATAAGGCATGATCCCTGCTCCTTTTTAGCATGGGTCCACGCCCCCCGGGCGGCTGGCGGCCGTCGCGGGGGGCACTTCATTCCCGGGGCAACGTGCCCCGGTGGTCTATCCGATCTCGCGGGCGATCTTGGCGGCGATCCCCGCGTCCAGTTCTGCGTACTCGCTGGCGATCTCGAGGCTCTTCTGCCCCAGGCGGGCCCGGGCGGCGTCGAGCCCGAAGCGCTTCCGCACCTCCGTTGCGTGGGTGTGGCGCAGCTGGTGGGGATGCCAGTGCGTCCCCTCGGGGATGAACTCCGCCTTGACGGCCCTGCGGATGGCGTGCTGCACGGCCTGGCCGTAGGTGTCGGCGTAGAAGCGGGGGGCCCATTTCCTTTCCCCCGTGCTGCGGTCCACCTGGGAGGGCTGTACGGGCGTCTGGCGGGCCTCCCGCATGGCGGCCCACCGTTCCTCCTGGGCGTGCTTCGGGGTGAAGAGGAACGCCTCAGGGAGCGTCACGCGCAAGCGTGGCTCGATGATCTGCTGACAGCGGGGCCCGAAGTGCACGATTCGCACGTGCCCCCGCCAATCGGTCTTGTGCCTGGGGGGCCTGTAGCTCCAGACGTCGCCGGTGCGGTCGATGTCCTTGGGCCGCATGCTGCAGAGTTCGGAGCTTCGCATCCCCGTCAAGAGCTGCAGCTCGATCATCGCCGCGACGGTGGGGGGGGCGGCCTTCGCCGTCGCGAGCACCACGGCGGGATCCGCGGGGCGGACGGGATCGGTCTCCCTCGCCTCGCTCCGTCCTGGCTGCAGGGCGGAGATCCCGAGCAGCCCGTGGTACGTCGCCCCGGGGATGAGCCCCTGCCCGGTCGCCCATTTGAACATGCTTCGGATTCGCCGGACCATGGCGTTGATGTTCGTCCGGGCGTACCGGCGGCGCTTCGTTCCATCGGCCCCGGTCGTCTTGGCGTCGACCATGGCATCCCGCACCGCCGCCAGGTCCCGGGGGCCGAAGTCCTGGGCGGGCAGGGTGTCGAAAAGGGCGAGGTGTCGGATGGCGGCCTTGACGCTGTCGGCGTGGCGGGTGGGCTTGCCGTCGCGGTCCCGGTAGTAGCGTTCCGCATGGGCGGTGTAGAGGGCTCGGAGTCCCCCGATCGTGCCGTCCCAGCCTTCGCGGGGATCGTGGCGCTGGGCCTGCACGGCGGCGGTCCAGAGTTCCCGGGCGACAGCTTCCGCGACGGCCCGGTCGGCGGTGGCGTACTTTGCCCCTACCGGACGGAGCGGGATGCTCTGGCGCTTGTCATGCCCGGGGAGCGTGACCTTCCACCACCAACGGCCGTTGTTGTCGTAGATGCTTCCGGGGATTCGGTTTTCTCTGCGACGGGCCATGCGGAATCCTTTCGGACGCTTGCGGCGTCCTAGGAAGTGTCCTACCGGCCCGTATGTCTGTCAAGAGAAAACCGCGTTGGCCTCGAAACTCCGCGTAAGTAGAGGCTTTGCGGAATGGGGGAGCAGGGACTCGAACCCTGAACCTACGGCTTAAAAGGCCGTTGCTCTACCATTGAGCTACTCCCTCGGAAGCGGGATCTCTGCACAACCTCGAGCACGCGGGTCACGCCGGAGAAGACTGCCAGAAACACACTCTCTTCTCTGCGTTCTCCGCGTCTATGCGTCTATGCGTCTATGCGTCTATGCGTCTATGCGTCTATGCGTTCTCCGCGGCCCGTGGTCCACAGGCTCCGCCGTGGAATCCTCAGGGCCATCGCAAAGTTCAATTCGCCGGGTGCCACGGGTTCGCAGAACCCGTGTTCCGCCTCGCGCTCGTACGAGCACGGCTGTAAACAGCCCAGCCGTGGCACCCACGACGGCGACTTTGCGATCGCTTGGTGGAATCCTAGCGCTCCTGGATTTCCTTCGTCTTGGCGTCGAGGATCTCGGTGACCTTGGCCTCGTACTTGTTGGTGAGGTCCTGGATGTCGTCCTTGCCCTTGCGGGACTCGTCCTCGGTCAGGAGCGACTCCTTCTCCTGCCCGTCGATCTCCTTGTTCCCGTCCCGCCGCGCATTGCGGATGGTGGTGCGGGTGGCCTCGGCCATCTTCTTGAGCTGCCCGGCGATCTGGTTGCGGCGCTCGATCGACAGGGGGGGCACGGCGAGGCGGATGATCTTGCCGTCGCTCGCCGGGGTAATGCCGATGTCGCTGGCGTGGATGGCCCGCTCAATGTCCTTGACCGACGCGGGATCGAAGGGCTTGATCAGGATCAGCGTGGCGTCGGGGGTCGAGATCGTCGCCAACTGCCGCAGGTCCGTGGGCGAGCCGTAGTACTCGACCTTGATGTGCTCGACCAGGCCCGCCGAGGCCCGCCCCGTGCGGATCCCGCGGTACTCCTTCCGCAGGTAGTCGATGGCGGCCTCCATCTTCTCCTCGACCTCGAGAAGGACTTCGTCGATGGCCATGTGTCGCTCCTTCCTGTCCTTGGCGTCCCGCGTGGGGGGCGGTGACGGTGGGGCGGGGAGCCCCGACCGCTCGCCCCCAACGGCGGGGCCGGGGGTCAGTCGGTGATCAGCGTTCCCACGGGTTCCCCCGCCACCGCCCTGGCGAGGTTGCCCTTCGCGGCGAAGCGGAAGACCAGCACCGGAACGTTATTATCCATGCACATCCCCACCGCCGAAAGGTCCATCACCTTCAGCCGCTGCGCCAGCGCATCGGCGTAGGTGAGGCGCTCGTACCGTTTGGCGGCAGGATTCTTGATCGGGTCGGAGTCGTAGACCCCGTCGACCTTGGTGGCCTTGAGGACGGCGTGGGCGGAGATCTCGCAGGCGCGGAGGGCGGCGGCGAGATCGGTGGTGCAGAAGGGGTTCCCCGTCCCCCCCCCGAAGACGACGACGCGCCCGGCCTCCAGGTGCGCGATGGCCGTCCGCGGGGAGGACATCTCGCACAGGGCCCCCATCGGCAGGGCGCTGAGCGCCACGGCCGGGACGCCCCGGGCGTCGAGCACCTCGCGGAGGGCGAGGGCGTTCATGACCGTCGCGAGCATGCCCATCTGGTCGGCAGTGGCTTGGGGGATCTCGCGGATGTCGGAGATCGAGCGCCCGCGGAGGAGGTTGCCCGCCCCCACGACCACGCCGATCTGCGCCCCCGCGGTGCGGGCGGCGGCGATCTCCTCGGCGACGAAGGCCAAAGCCTCCTGCCTCAGGACCCGCGCCTCCCCGCACTCCTCCTCGGGACCGTCGAGAGCGGACCCGCTTGGGCGAGAGCAGAGCGCTTCCCCGGAGAGCTTCAGGAGGACGCGGCGGTATCGCAGGTTCTCGGGCATATCAACTTTCCGTAACCGTTCACGGGGCGCCACCCTCAAGCGGCGGGGTTCAGCCGCTTGGGGGTGCTGCGGCAAGGCGGGGTCAACACCCCCAAGCCGCGAACAGCATGCGGCTTGAGGGTGGCACCCTGTTTGAACGTTCCCGTGAACGGTTACAACTTCGGCAGGCGACGGAAACGGCTACTTGCGGACGCAGATGCGGGGCTCCGATCCGACCGCCAGGCGGGCAAACGCCGTCACCTGGGCCGAACCGACGACCTCGCGGACCGTCTTCTTGTCATCCTTCACGAACGGCTGCTCGAGCAGGGCCAGCCCCGCGAGGAACTTGCGGATCTTCCCGGCGACCATCTTCTCGGCGATGTCCTGGGGCTTGCCGGACGCGACCGCCTCCTCGAGGGCGAAGGACTTCTCCTTCTCCACGATGGCGGCGGGGATGTCCTCGGGGGTGATGCCCATGGGCTCGGCGAAGGCGATGTGCATGCAGATGTCGTTGAGCGTCTCGTCGCTGATCTCGCCCTCGACGCCCACGAGCACGCCGACGCGGCCGTTGTGGTGCAGGTACGCCCCGATGCGGGGGGCGGTGAGGCGGACGGCGCTGGCGAGGCCCATGTTCTCGCCGATCTTCGCCAGGACGCCCTGGACGAGTTCGGCCATCTCGCTGGTGGGGGCGACCGCCCCGACGGTGTCGCTGGCGAGTACGGAGGCGGTGACGGCGCGGACCATGGTCTGGAACTCTTCGTTGCGAGCGCAGAAGTCCGTCTCGCACTGCAGTTCGGCCATGGCGGCGGTCTTGCGGTCGTCGTTGATGTGCAGGCCGACGAGGCCTTCCTTGGTGGTGCGGCCGGCCTTCTTCTCGACGGTCGCCAAGCCCTTCCGCCGAAGGATGTCCTTGGCGGCCTCGATGTCGCCCTGGGCCTCGTCGAGGGCCTTCTTGCACTCCATCATGCCCTGCTGGGTCTCTTCCCGCAGAGCCTTAACCATTGCAGCGGTAATCTCAGCCATGAGTTGCTCCCATGTTCAGTCGGTTCATTCGAGCCCGGGGATCGGGCGTGCGAAGCCTGCGGCGGGGGGACGCGAGGCCCCGGCCTCCGCGGGCTGTCCGGATGTATCGAGCGGGGCGGCCGCCTGCGGGGCGCCCCGTCGCGCGTGCTACTCCTGCGGGGCGGGGGCGGCCTGGGGGGCGGGCTCGCCCTCGGGGGCCGGGGCCTCGGGCGCGGCGGCCTCCTCGGGGCCTTCCTCCGCCCGGGCGGTGGTGGCGCGGCGGGAGCGGCGGCGGGCGGCGGGATCCTCGCCCGTCTCGTGCATCTCCGTCCGCACGTTCATGCCCTCCTGGACGGCGGCCTTGACTTCGCCCATAATGACTTCGATGGCGCGCATCGCGTCGTCGTTGCCCGGGATCGGGATGTCCACGGTGTCGGGGTCGCTGTCGGTGTCGAGCAGGCAGACCACCGGGACGTGCATCTTGTGGGCTTCCTTGATCGCGATGATCTCGCGCTTCTGGTCGATGATGAACAGCGCCCCGGGGACGCGTTCCATGCGGCGGATGCCGCCGAGGTTGCGGCGGATCTTGCGCATCTCGCGGCGCAGCGAGGCGCCTTCCTTCTTCGAGTACGCGTCCAGCGTGCCCTCGGTCTCCATCTTCTCGAGTTCGTCGAGGCGGCCGATGCGCTTGCGGATCTCGCGGAAGTTCGTCAGCGTCCCGCCCAGCCAGCGGTCCGTCACGCAGTGCATGCCGGTCTCGGTGGCGACGTCCTCGACGGCCTGGCGGGCCTGACGCTTGGTCCCGACGATCAGGATGTCCTTGCCATCGGCGACGGTCTGGGTGATGAACCGCTTCGCCAGCAGCAGGCCCTTGAGGGTCTCCTTGACGTCGATGATGTGGATGAGGTTGCGCTTGCCGAAGATGTACGGCTTCATCTTCGGATTCCAGCGGCTGGCGCGGTGCCCGAAGTGAATGCCCGAGTCGATCAGATTCTTTACCAGTTCGCTAGCCAATGCTCTGCTCCTTCGCACGGGGGCGGGGGTTGGGCACATCCGCATCGCGGCGAACGTTCCCGCCACCGGCGGCCCCGCGGTCGGCGGGGCGCTCGATGTCCACACGGTCCCAGACGGAGAGAAAACGCTCTCCCCGCAAAAACCAAAGTACCGTACCGTATCCGACGGGGCAGGGCGGGTCAAGGACCTTGAAGAGAAAAATGATGCAGGGCGACCGATTGCGGGGGGCGGGGCCCTCGTTGTTCTACACGTCTCGGACCTCGCGGGGCGGCAGGGACGCGTCTCCGTGCGTCCCGGTAGGGACGCGTCTCTTTGCGCGCCTGCGTCCCGGGTCTTCGACCCGTCCCGCGCGTCTGCGTCGGGGGTCTCCTGACCCCCCACCTCCTGCGTCGGGGGTCTCCTGACCCCCGGCGTCCGGGAGGGGCGAGGGGCGCCTCCGCGGCAGCGTCGTTGGAGCGGTCCCTTCGCGGCGGGGCTTCGGTCGCGGCGGCATGTGGACTGCGGCGGTTCACCGCCGCTTTTCGATGGGCCTGGGCCAGTCGCATGAGC
>JAWLCQ010000058.1:0-25053 GCA_041687095.1 Phycisphaerae bacterium
ACGTCCGCCCGCTTCCGCGAGATCAAGAACGCCTTCGGGTACGGCGAGACGGACGTGGTGTTCACGGGCTACTGGATGGAGGGCCTTGCGATTGCGAGTTCGAGCCCCGACGTCCGCGTGAGCACCTTCCGCCGCCCGGGCAAGACGATGGCGGTGGTGGTCAACTTCAGCCGCACCGAAGCCCGCGACGCCACGCTCACCATCGACCCCAGCGCCCTGGGCCTGTCGGCCGAGGGTCTCAAGGCCACCGACGCCGAGACGGGCGAAGCGGTCGAGGTGAAGAACGCCACGATCCCCGTGCAACTGCCCCCCCGCGGCGTGCGGCTGATCGTGCTGAGCGACTGACAGAGAACGGACGCCAAATGGCAAGCCCGGGTGAGGCGTGATGCGCAATCCTGCGCTTCCGCACCACCCGGGCTTGCGAATATCGACCTGGTGAACCAGTCCTTGGTTCACCGGACTATCTGTTCACCAATCACCCGAACATCTGGTCAACCCGTCAATCGGTCGACCCATCAACCGATCTTCGAGTCGATCCGTTGACGGGTCAACCAACCAGTCAACCAGTAACCAGTCAACCACTCCCTACTCCTCCGCCGCGTGCGTGTCCTCGTTCTGGTCCTCGATGGCGGCGTGGGCGTCCTGGAGTTTCTGGCGGCCGTGCTCGATGAGGCGGTCGACGTCCTGGCGGATCGCCTGGGCCCGTTCACCGGAGGCGTCGCGGTAGCGGCCGAGGGCGGATCGGGCTTCGTCGATGGCCTCCTCGACGCTTTCGGCGGCGGCGTTGACGCGGGCGCGGGTGGCTTCGGCGAGTTCGCCGGTCCGCTCGCGCAGGTCGTCGAGGCGCTGGCTCAACTGATCGATCCGCTCGCGGGCGTTGCGGACGAACTCCTCGCGTGAGGCGTCCGCGTCGCCCGCAGCCGTGCCGCCCCGGCGGGCGTCCTGGAGGGTCTTCTCGGCCCGCGCGACTTCCTGGTTGGCCTCGTGGAGCGTGCGGTTCACGTCGCGTTTGAGGTTCGCGATGTCCCGTTCGGTGTTGGCCTCCTGCAGCGCCGGCAGCAGCGTGTCACGAACGGTCTCGACCTTCTCCTCGGCCATCTCCGTCGAGGACTCGACGGAACTCTTGGCGGCCTCCGGTGCATCGTCGGACTGCTGCTTCACGGTGTCGATCCGCGTGTCGAGCCGGTCGAGGTATTGGCGGGCGTCGGCGACGAATTCGCCGGAGGACCTGCCCTCGTCGACGACCTCCTCGTACCCGGCCGAACCGGCCGCACCATTTCCGTTGTCATCCCGGCAGCCCGCGATCAGTGTGACGGCGAGCAGCCCCAGAAGAATTCGATAGGTCATTTGCATGGTACTCTCCTTACTCTCTTTCCTTCTGCATTCGTCTGCGTGCCTTGCCCTCCTGCGGGGCCATGCACGCGTGTTGCCCCGGGAGGGCCGGGGCGGTCTCCTATGTAGAGTTCACCTCGCGATGCCCCTGCGCCTGCGGAACAGCCCCCCGCCCCAGTGGGCGATGTCGACGAGGACGGCGAGGATGATCAGGATCAGCCACCCCGCCGTCACGGGCCCGCCCGTGCTCAGGACGGTGAACAGGTACGCCAGCGTGGTGTAGGGCATGAAGATGAACCCCAGCAGCGGCAGCAGCCACCCGTCGAAGACGGCCTGGAACCACCGGGTGAACAGGAGGATCAGGATCATGGCCACGCGGGGCAGGAGCAGCGCGATGAGAACGATAAGGCACGGCATGTCGAAACGCTCCTTTCCGATCGCTTCCCCCGAAAGTGGAAAAGCGGACCCGCGTTCCCACTTTCGGAACCTATGGAATGATAGAGACATGTTGGACCCACAGGGCACAAACCCCAGGGCGGACTGTGGATCGGACCTGGGGGTTGGGGTTCCGGGTTCCCGGAATACCGGGGACCGGGAACCCCGGGGCTCGATGGTGGGCGAAGGCCGTCCCACGGGACACACTGCGTCCCGTGGGCATTCTGCTCCGCTTCTTCCGGTTCTCGGTCTTCGGTCTTCGATCTTCGGTATTCGATCTCCGGTCTTCGGTTTTCGCTCCCACGGTCAGCGGTCCCCGGACGGCGGCGGCGGCGAGTCGCTCTGCCCCGCCGGCTGGGTCTGGGGCGTTCCCGCCTGCGGGCGCCCGGTCTGCGTCTGCGCTCCCGTCGGCCGTTGGGTTTCCACCTGGACGGCGGGTTGGGTCGGCTCCCCGACGTCGTCATACGCCTCGATTCCGGCGTCCCAGTCCTCGGCGACGGGCTCTTCGTAGGCCTGGATGTCATTGCCGGCGTCGTCCTCGAAGGCGGCGGGTTCGTTGTCACAGCCGCTGCAGACCAGGGCGATCGAGAATCCCAGGATCAGCAGGAGTACGGAGGTCTTCATGTTGGCTCTCCAGGCAATGGTACGCATCCCAGGTAGTTCTCGGGCAGCGTCGGTCTGACGTGGTTGCTCCGCTTCGCTCCGCAAACCACGGCACCCGCCCGCGAACCAGATGGAACGCGTATGGTTGGGCGAGGCTGCGGGCGTCCGCGACGCGCAGCCGGACCGCCCCGGGCATGGGGAATGTTATGACGGGGCGGGATGGATCCTGCCCTCTCCGCCCATGAAACCGCAGAATCGGGCGGATGCCCTACGGCGGCAACGAGGGGTTGTGGATCGGCGTGGAGCGTTCCACGGATCCACAGCCCCACGTGCCTGCGGTGGCAGCCCGAGGGACTGCGCAGCAGCGGGGGCACGCCTCGCGCTGCGAGGTCGCCCGGGGCCCGGACCCGCGGGGGCGAGGGGACGGAGCGGCGCAAAGACCGGGCGGGGCCGCGTGGGCCCCGCCCGGGGTCACAGTGCGTTGCACTCCATTGTCTCGCACCGGAGGACGTGACTCCGCCGTTGCGGGGGTTCAATGGGATCAGTAGGCCGTGGTCGGCTCCATCACGATGATAGGCTGAGCGGCGGCCTCGCTGGTGAGTTGCAGTTCCAGGCGGCCCCGGCCGGCGGACTGGGCTCGCGCACGGATCTGCCACGAGGCGGTTTGCCCGGGCTCCAGCGTCTCGATGGGCCCGAACGTGAGGTTCTGGCCCTCGCCGGTGACGCGGCTGTCGCCCTCGCCGGAGACGAAGGCCAGCGTATTGGGCAGGGTGCCCTGCAGGCGGATGCTCGTATCCGTTGCCGAGCCTTGGTTGGTCACCTGGATCTCGTAGAGCGTCTCCTCGCCCACCTGAACGGGATCCGTGCGGTCGATGGCCACGATCCGCAGCGCCGCCAGGCCGACCAGTTCGGTCTGGACGGTCTGCTCGGCGGCGTCGGCGCAGAAGGCGTTGGCGATGAACCGGGCCTGGATCGTCCCGGGGTCACTGGCCCGGAAGGCCAGGCGGAACTGCCGCGACTGGCCCGCATCGAGGGTCCCCATGCGGAACGCGCCGTCCTCGTACCGGACCTCGCGGCTGGAGATGCTCATGTCCTCCATGCCCTCGGGCGGGTCGAAGCGGACGAGCACGTCGCGCGCGGGGTACTCGCTCGTGTTGCGGACCGCCACCTGGTAGGTGATGGTGCGGTTGAGGTACTCACGAGCGGGCCCATCGGCGGTGAGTTCGATGGTGGGCTTGACGAGGGTGACGGCAGTGCCGCCGGCACGGGCGGAGAGGTCGCCCTCGACGGCGGTGACGACGGCCTGGCTCTGGAGCTGAAGCGACCGAGCCACCTCGAGGCGGACCGGATCGGTGGTGACGGACTCGCCGCCCTCCAGCGGTTCGATGCGCTGCTCGACCCTCTGGGGCTCGACGCCCTGAGGGAACTCGTCCCGCAGGACCAGCGCCGGTGTCGTCCCCGTGCCGCGGTTGGACACGCGGTACACGACGAAGAGTTCCTCGCAGACGTACGCCTGGTCGCCGATGGCGTTGCCCTCGGCGTCGACGAGGGCCCGTTCCAGTGCCAGCTCAGGCTGCACCGCACTGACGATCGTGCACAGGGCGGGCTGGAAGTCGAGCGTCACGCACGTGGTGACGCGGCCTTCGGTGGACGTGGTCCCCCGGGCCGAGATCCGCCGGCTCTCTCCGGGCGCGAGCATGTCGAGCTTCCAGGTATTCGTCATCTGCAGTTGCTGCTGGCCCTGCTGGGGCTGCTGCGGGGCCTGCTGGGGCTGCTGGCCCTGCGGGGGCTGCTGGCCCTGCGGGGGCTGCTGGGCCTGCTGACGCTGCTGCGGGGGCTGCTGGGCCTGCGGGGGTTGCTGGCCCTGCTGCGGGGGCTGCTGGCCCTCCTGCATCCGCTGGGGCTGCTGGCCCTGCTGCTGCGGGGAGTACTCGGTGATGACGACCTCGAAGACCGGGACGTCAGAGGTGTTGGTCACGACCAGCTCGTAGTCGTAGGGCTGCCCTACACGGACGGTCGTATCCCCCATGCGCTGGAGACGAACGGTGGCATCGCCCCGGGTGACTTCGAGGCCTTCTTCGGCCCGTTCGGCTTGTTCGGTGGCCTCTTCGGCTCCGAGCGGTTCACCCTCTTCCACGACCCCGGTCTGAGCGGGTGGCTCTTCGCGGTCATCGCAGCCCGACAGGACCAGCCCGCCCGCCAGGAGCAAGCTGAGCCCGAAGATCAAGAAATGGTTCTTAAGCATGATGTTTCCCTTTCCGTTCTGAGTGCTGCCCCTCGGTGAACACTTCCCACTACTGAATTCTAGAGACGGCTGGGCGTTCGACCGTGTTTCGCTTGCGGGCTCGGGCAGTTTCTCTGGTTCATGACTCAATGCCGGGGGAGGCCCGGCGGGGCCTGGAGGCGAGGCCGCAGGGCCGCGTGGAGTCCGCCTTGCGGGTTGTCGCCCGGGGGCGCGGGATCGGCGGCGTTTGTATTGTAGTGGCACGTCCGGAGCGGGGCGGGGAAGCCGACGAAGCGCCCTATGGCCCCATCCGCATCTGTCCATCGGTGCATTCCCCGAAACGTCGCTCCGCCCCCCACGCCCTCCCTCGCGATGGGGGCCACACCTCTACAATGATGAGTGACGGAAGCCGCATCCGGGCTGACTGACATCATCCACAAACCAGGGGAGAAACGACATGACCGAAAACTATCCCAGAAACGTGCCTCCGGAGCCCGGGGTTGCACCGGAGACCTATCCGGCGGAGCAGCCTTCGGGAACCCCCGTGACACCCGGACCGCCGCCCTCCGAGCCCTTCGGCGCCGAGCCCATGGCGGCCGAGCCCGAGCCCATGGAAGCGCAGGCCGAGGAGGCCAAGAGCAAGGCCCGCCAGCGCGCCGAGGAAGTGAAGAACCGCGTCCGCGACACCGCCCAGAGCATGGCCGACCAGCAGAAGAACCGCGCCGCCCACACCGTCTCCGACCTGGGCGCCGCCCTGCACCGGGCGGCCGACAAGCTCCAGGACGAGAACGACCCGCGGATGGCGAACTACGCCCACTCCGCCGCCGACCATCTCGACGCCATCAGCCGCAAGCTCGAGGAGCGCGACCTGGCGTCGATCCGCGGCGATGCCGAAGGCCTCGCCCGGCGGTCGCCGGGCCTGTTCCTCGCCGGGGCGTTCCTGGGCGGGCTGTTCATCGGGCGGTTCCTCCGCAGCAGCGAACGGCACATCAGCGCATGACGCGCAGCAGCTAGGAAGGACACCATCATGACCGTAGTGCATGATCAGGAAGTGGAAACGGCGCGGCCCCACCGGGTCGCGGAACGCTCGACCGGGCAGCTCTTCCGGGACCTGACGCGAGAGATCGTGATCCTGTTCCGGCAGGAGGTGGGCCTGGCGAAGAAGGAGATGAGCGAGAAGGCCAGTTGCGTGGGCCGCAACGTCGGATACCTCGCCGCCGGGGGGCTGGTTGCCTTTGCGGGCGCCTTGGTCCTGCTGGGGGCGCTGTCCGCCGGGCTGTTCACCGCCCTCTGGGGCCTGGGCATGGTCTGGTGGCACGCGATGTGGCTGGCCCCGCTGATCGTGGGCCTGATCGTGGGCCTGATCGGATACGCCTTCGTTCAGAAGAGCATCACCACCCTTAAGCACACCAGTCCCGTCCCTCGCGAGACGGTGGACAGCCTCAAGGAGAACAAGGAATGGCTGAAACACGAAGTGATGTGAAGCGGCCCGGCGGAAACGGAGGCATCCGCGTCACCGACCGCTGGGGATATGAGTACAGTACCGAGGGCCGGAGCACCAACGAGATCCGGCACGACATTGATATGACCCGTTCGGAGATGAGCGACACGGTGAACGAGCTGGAGGACCGGCTCTCCCCGCAGTACGTGTTCCACCAGGTGCTGGATTCGCTCAAGACGGAGGCGACGCAGTCGGCGGCGCTGCGGACGCTGCGGGATCACCCGATGCCCCTGCTCCTGATGGGGCTGGGGGCCGCCTGGTACGCCGTCGACGCCCTGCGGGCCAAGCAGGCCCGCGAGATCTGCCCCCCCGAGGGCTACGCGGCCGTGCCGGTCACCGGCTACGCCGGGGCCGCCACCTCCGTCACCTCCGGGGACGTCACGCCCTACCTGCCTCCGGGGCGGGCGAGCGCCGACAAGCCCGGGATGGTGGATCGTGCCAAGCACGCCGCCTCCCGCGCCCGGGACGCCGTCTCCCGCGCCCGCGGGGCCGCGATGGGCGCTAAGGACAAGGCGTCCGGGGCGGCGAGCAGCACGGCGTCGGGCGTGTCCGGTGCGGCGCACCGGGCGGCATCGGGCGTTTCGAGTGCAGCCGGCAGCACCGCGTCGGCGGCACGCAGCGCGGCCAGCAGCACGGCATCGGCGGCACGGAGTGCGGCCGGCTCGGTCGCCAGCGCCGGCCATGCCGTCGCGGATCGGACCGCCGCCGCCGCCCAGCGGGCGCAGCAGACCGCCGCCGAAGCGGCCGCCACCGCACGCGAGGGGTTCTTCGACCACCCGCTCACGTTCGGGGCCCTGATCGCGGCGGCCGGGGTGGCGGTCGGCATGCTCCTGCCCAGCACCCGCCGCGAGGACCGCGCCATGGGCCGGGCGCGTGACACGGCCGTCGAGGACCTCAAGGAGAGCGGCGCCGACGTCGCGGACCGCGCGGCCCGCGTGGCCCAGTCCGCCGTCGACGCGGCCTCCGAGGAGGCCCACGAGCAGGGCGTGGCGCCCGAGGACCTCAAGGCCAAGGCCGCCGCCGTCGCCGCCTCCGCCAAGGAGGCCGCCAAGGACGAGGCCCGCAAGCAGGACCTGACGTCCGAGGACCTCTCCCGCGAGGCCCAGCAGACCGCCGACACCACGCGGGAAGACATCAAACGCCAGACGCCCCCCCCGCCGCCGTCGTCGTACGCCGCCTGACGCGACGCGGGAAGCGCCATGCGGGGGGCAGGTCACGGCACCGACCGCGACATGCCCCCCGCTTCGTGCGCGCGGGCGGACGACGCGCGGGCGAGACGGACTGCGGTGGGACAAAACTGCATCCAATCCATCACAGAGGCGAGAGCACGGGTGCCACGGCTGCGCTGTTCGCAGCCGTGCTCGCACAAGCGCGCGGCGGACACGGGTTCTGCGAACCCGTGGCACCCGGCGGATCGGACTTTGCGTTGGCCCTGAAAATCGCATCGACCCTCTTGCCATCCGCCCCCGCCTGTGCTACCCTATGAGACTCCTTATGAGAAATGCCTCTACAATCCGCGACACGTTCTACCGCTGGCGGTTCACCTGCCGTCTGCGGGCGCTGCGCGCGGTGTACTGGCTCGGTGAGGCGGCGTAGCGTCTACCGAAGCCCCGGACCCGCCGGGGCATGTGACCCCCGGGAACCCGGGCCGTCCCACGCTCAGACCCCACAGACCCCTCCCCCGGCCCGCGGGCCGATCGGAGAACCCCATGCAAAGAACCAATATCCGTAACGTCGCCATCGTCGCCCACGTCGATCACGGCAAGACCACGCTGGTCGATCAGCTCCTCCGCCAGAGCGGCCAGTTCCGCCAGGGCGAGCTGCTGGGCGACTGCATCCTCGACTCCAACCCCCTCGAACGCGAGCGAGGCATCACCATCCTCAGCAAGAACTGCGCCATCGACTACGTCGACCGCAACGGCCAGCAGTTCCACATCAACATCGTCGACACCCCCGGGCACGCCGACTTCTCCGGGGAGGTCGAGCGCGTCCTCCGCATGGCCGACGGGGTGCTGCTGCTGGTGGACTCCGCCGAGGGCGTCATGCCCCAGACCCGCTACGTGCTGGGCAAGGCCCTGGCGGCCGGCCTGGCGCCGCTGGTGGTCATCAACAAGATGGACCGCCCCGACGCCCGCGCCGAGAAGGTCCACGAGCAGGTCTTCGACCTCCTCGTCGAGATGGGCGCCGACGACCACGCCCTCGGATTCCCCTGCCTCTACGCCACGGGGCGGGCGGGCTGGGCGACGGGCGACCTGCAGAAGGCCCTCGCCGGGGAAGCGACGGACATCCACGACCTCTTCGACGCCATCGTCCAGCACGTCCCCGCCCCCGACCTCGACGCCGACGCCCCCCTCCAGGCCCTGATCACCACGCTGGACTACAGCGACTACGTGGGGCGGATCGGGATCGGGCGGGTCTTCGCGGGCGTCCTCGAGGCCAACCACGAGATCATCCGCATCGACCGCGACGGAAAGCAGAGCACCCAGCGGATCGGGCAGCTCTTCCGCTTCCACGGGCTGGGGCGGGTGCAGGTCGAGCGCGTGGACGTGGGCGACCTGTTCGCCGTCGTCGGGCTCGATGAGGTCGACATCGGGGACACCCTCGCCGATCCCAACGACCCCAAGGCCCTCCCGGGCGTGTCCATCGACGAGCCCACGCTGCAGATGCTCTTCCGCTTCAACGACTCGCCCTTCGCCGGGCGCGAGGGCAAGTACGTCACCTCCCGCCAGGTCCGCGAGCGCCTGGACAAGGAACTCCAGTCCAACGTCGCCCTCCGCGTGGAGGACCGCGGGGACAGCTTCATCGTCTGGGGCCGCGGGCTGCTGCACCTGGGCATCCTGCTGGAGAACATGCGCCGCGAGGGCTACGAACTCTCCGTCGGCAAGCCCCAGGTGGTGTACCACAAGGACGAGAACGGCCGGCGGCTCGAGCCGATCGAGCGGCTGGTGGTGGACACCCCCACGTCGGCCGTCGGGCCCGTGATGCAGCTCGTCGGGGAGCGTCGCGCGGAGATGGCCCACATGGAGACGGTGGGCCCGCGGACGATGGTGGAGTTCACGATCCCCGCGCGGGGGCTGATCGGCCTGCGGTCGCGCCTCCTCACCGCCACCGCCGGAGAGGCCATCATGCACCACCGCTTCGAGTCCTACGGCCCCTACCGCGGGGAGATCGCGGGGCGTTCCAACGGGGTCATGATCGCCACCGAGGCCGGGATGGTGACCGCCTACGCCCTGGAGCAGCTCGCCGACCGCGGGATCATGTTCGTCCGCCCGGGCGACGAGGTCTACGAGGGCCAGATCATCGGGGAGCACAACAAGGACCGCGACTGCCCCGTCAACGTCGTCCGCCGCAAGAACCTCACGAACATGCGGGCGGCGTCGAAGGACCAGACCGTCGTCCTCAAGGCTCCGCGGCAGCTCTCCCTCGAAGGCGCCCTGGAGTACATCGAGAACGAGGAACTCGTCGAGATCACGCCCACGCAGGTCCGCATCCGCAAGGCGCACCTCAAGGAGAACGACCGCGTCCGCGCCGCCCGCCGCGCCGCCACCGTCGAGGTCTGACCCACGCCCCGGAACCGCAGCAAGGATTCCGGGGATGGGACGGAGCAGGCTAGAGGCTAGAGGTTAGAGGTTAGAGGTTAGAGTACGGACGCTCGGGCGTGGACGGAGCGATCAAAGCACCACCGCACGCTCCAAACTCCTGCACTCTCACCTCTCACCTCTAACCTCTCACCTTGTCCGAACTCTCAGCGGAACGTCGTCCTTCCCCCGCGCAAGCCTGCAATCCACAGCATGCCTGCTACCCCCCCCGGATCGCGCGGACGAGGATCTCGGAGGAGGAGGACTTGGTGACGAAGGCGTCGGCCCCGGCGGAGAGCATCTGGCGGCCCAGTTCGTCCTTGCGGTACATCGACAGGCCCACCACGCGGATCTCCGGCCAGGTGCTCTTGATGATCCGCGTCGCCTCCACGCCGTTCATGATCGGCATGGCGATGTCCATCACCACCACGTCGGGGTGGAGCATCTCGACGAAGTCGACGGCCTCGCGGCCGTTGTCGGCCTCCCCGACGACCTCGATGTCGGGCTCCTCCTTCAGCAGCGACGCCAGCCCCCGGCGCAGGATGCTGTGGTCGTCGACCAGCAGCACGCGGATGGCCGTCACCGCCGTCGCCTGCCGGCGAGGCTCGGGGTGGATGTGCGGGGCCGTAACGTCCCCGTCCGGCGGCCCCTCCCCTTCTGCCGGGAGGGAACCGGGGATGTCTCGATCGGGCGATTCGCCCATGCGCCCGGCCGCGTCGAGGGCCGCGGGGGACTGCGGATGGCGGTCGGGAAGGGTCGGGCCTCCGCCCGGGGCCCCGGAGGGACGCTCCGGCGAGGCGGGGTGGCTCTCATCGTTCGTCGCGTTCCAGATCATCTCCAGCACCGCCTTGTCCTGAGGCGCGATGGCCGGCTGCGTCGGCGGCCCGCCGTCTCCACGAAGCTCCAGGGACACTGCCGGAATTATAGGGGCCGCACTCAACTCTCCCGCCATTCTAGCGCTCCGCTCTTCCCCCATCACCGGGGGAGACGATTCCCCAGCCCCCTCCGTTGCTTCCCCATGCCCCTTTGCGGTCCCAGGAGGACGGACCGCCCTCCCCGCCCCGTTACCATTCAATAGAGGCGCCCGAGGGGCGGGTGCCGGATGTACGGTCATCACACAGTGTGGGAAGGATGTCTTATGATTCATCAGAGCAAGAACACTTGGAGTGCGCTCCGCTACGCGCTGCTGCTAGGGCTGACGGCCGGGCTGATGCTGCCCGCGGTCACCCTCGCCGCCGACGCGGAGGAGCGGCAGATCGAGGAACGAGAGATCGGCGAGAGCGATCCGCTCCTGGGCCAGGACGCCGACGAGGACGCCCTGACCGTCGAACGCGAAGCGTTGGACGACCAAGACACGATCCTCGGGGCGGAGGATCAGCAACTCGGGCAGGCCGCCTTCACCCCGCAGGTCATGAAGGCCAACTGGATGATCGGCCATGACGTCCTGTCGGCCGACGGGGAGGAGATGGCGTCGATCGAGGACATCGTCGTGAACCTCAACACCGACGAGATCTCCTACGCCATTCTGTCCGTCGGCGGGTTCCTGGACATCGGCGACAAGCTGTTCGCCGTTCCGTTCAGCTCGCTGCAGATCTCCGAGGACCAGGAACGGATCGTGTTCCCGATGTCCGCGGAGGCCCTCGAGCAGTCGCCCGGGTTCGACGCCGCCCAATGGCCCGAATTGAGCGACGCGGAGTGGAACCGCAAGACTCAGCAGTACTGGTCGCAGCAGCAACAGCAACAGCAGCCGCAGCAGCAGACCCGGCCGCTGAACCAGCAGCAGCAGAACCAGCCGAACCAGCGGCAGCAGCCGAACCAGCCGCTGAATCCGCAGGCCCAGCCTCAGCAGTCCCCCCGGATGACGCCGCAGCGTCAGCAGCAGGCGGGGGCGACGGTGAAGTACGTCCAGACCCGCCGGCTGACGGACCTGATCGGCCTGCCGGTGAAGGGCCCCGACGGGGAGGACCTGGCGGACATTGAGGACCTCGTGATCGATACGCACGAGAACAAGGTCGTCTACACCCTGGTGGGCTTCGGCGGATTGCTGGGCATCGGGGAGGAGATGGCGGCGATCCCGTGGAGCGCGATGCAGTTCCGCCCGCGGCTGGACGCGGCGTTCGTGGACGCCGACCAGGCCCTGCTCGAGCAGATCGCCTTCAGCGAGGACGACATGCCGGACTTCACGAACGTGGAGTACGGGCAGCGGCTGCACGAGCAGTTCGACGAGCGGCCGTACTGGGAGACGTTCGGATACGTCGAGCCCGAGATGCAGCAGCAGCCGCAGCAGCGGATGAACGCCTGGCAGCCCGAGAGCGAGTACAACAAGCTGTACAACGCCCAGCAGACGAAGACGATCCAGGGCAAGGTGCAGAGCGTCGGGACGTTCACGCCCGCCGAGGGGGCGGCCCCCGGGACGCGGATGAGCGTGCGGACGCAGGATGGAAAGCTCATGACCGTCTACGCCGGGCCCCGCAGCTTCTTCCAGAAGCAGAACCTGAACCTCAGCTACGGGGACGACGTGACGATCACCGGATCGCAGACGACCGTCAACGGCCGAAACGTCCTGATCGCCCGCGAGTTGAAGGCCCAGGACAAGACGGTCACGCTGCGTGACGAGTCGGGCAAGCCCCGGTGGACGGCCCAGGACCTGCAGCAGCAGCCCGGCATGCGACAGCAGCCCGGCCAGCAGCAGCAGCAGCCCGGTATGCGACAGCAGCCGGGGCAGCAGCCTGGCCAGCAGCCCGGGATGCAGCAGCCCGGTCAGGCGCCTCGGGGGACGGACGACAATCAGCCCACGCCCCCGCGGCGTGAGCAGCCCGACGAGCCGCTTCGCTGACCGACGGTGGCAGGACGGCTGATCACCCGCCGCCGGACCGGATGCGGCGCGGCGGGTGTGGCCCATAGAGAGGCGGCGGGGAGGATTCGATATCCTCCCCGCCGCCCGCCTTTTGCGCCCGTGGGAGGGGGAAGTGTGGTGGAGCAGTTCTCCGTTGCCCCAGCCCCTCAAGGTTCCTCTGCATTCCGCCATCCCGGCCGTCCGGGCCCGCGGCCTTCCCGGCCCTCCCGCCTCCCCTAGCAGCCCGTTTAGAAACCGGCTGCTAGAGCAGGCGAGCAGGAGAACAGGTGAGCAGTAGATTCAAGACATCCATGGAACTTCTGAAGAGCCAACGTGTTACACGCCTGCGGTCTCCTGCTCTCCTGTTCTACTGCTCTATCAGGAAGCATGGTGTGACTTTGTAAACGGGCTGCTAGGGTGCACAACCGTGTCTGCGCAGTGAACCCCGCCGCGGCGGCCGGACGGAGGAAGGGGAGAGAAAGGGATTACCCACAGATTGATGGGATTACCCAGATGAGATTCTGTCCATCGGAGGTTGCCGGGAGGATGAGGACGCGCCGTTTACTCCCCATCTGTGTAATCCCTCAAATCTGCGTAATCCCCCTCTCTCTGGCCCCAGTGGGCAGACCACACGTTGCGCGTAGGAACGGCCGTGCACCCTCTCCCCTACGCCGCCTGGACCTTCAGGTCCACCGGCACCCCGTGGGTGAGCGTGTTGTACACCGGGGAGAACTGGGCGAGTTCCGCGAGCTTCTCGGGCGCGGCGTCGGACTTCACGTGCATCGTGACCTCGATCCGCTGGTAGCCGCGCGGCACCTCCTCGGAAAGCCCCAGGAACCCGCGCAGGTCGATCTCGCCGTGAATCTCCGACTCCACCGACTCGATGTGGATGCCCCGGGCGGCCGCGTGGCAGACCATCGACGTCGTCACGCACCCTGCCAGGGCGTGCAGGAGCCACTCGACGGGGTTGGGGGCCTCGTCATCGCCCAGGAGCACCTCGGGCTCATCGCACTGGGCGGTGAACGTCTCCGGGTGCCGCCGATCCTCCCCCGCCCCGTGGAACTCCCCGATCTCGCTCTGGTTGTGCGTCGAGTCCTGCCACCGGTTCACCACGTGGAACCATGCGGAGCCCAGGTTCGGGTTCTCCCGCATGGCCTCCAGCGTCTCCCGCAACTGCCCGACATCCACCCCATTGACGCTGACGGTCTTCGTTTCGTGTGCCATGATCTGTCTCCTATATCCCCTGCCTGCAGACGGGTCCGCAGCCGCCGGCCGCCGGTCGCCGGCCGCGGCACACCCGTCCCGATACTTCATTTTAGGGTTACCGTTCACGGGAGTGCGGGCGAGGAGCCCCGCACCGCCTCGAAAAAGGGGACAGGCACCTGCGCGGCAAGAAGCATGCCGCTGCGGAGCCCGTCCCCTTTTTCGAGGCTCCCTGCGCCTTTCCCGCCTTCGGATCCCGGGGGACCCTTTTCTTCACGCCTTCGCTGCTGTCTGCGAAGGCGTGAACGGTTACATTTTAGGCATGTTAGATCGTCGCCCGCAGGAGCACGCAGTGCCCCGGGGAGCGCGGATGCACGCCCGCGCAGGTGCACGCCCGCGCATTGCAGCGCAGCCCCCTTCCCGCGTACCATCGGGCGCATGAGTGACCGGGAACGCACCGCTGAACGCATCGCCATCCTCATCCCCTGCCACAATGAGGAGGCCACCGTCGGGAAGGTGATCGACGACTTCCGCGCGCAGTTGCCGCACGCGACGATCTACGTCTTCGACAACCGCTCCACCGACGCCACCTCCACCATCGCCGCCGAGCACGGGGCGGTGGTCCTCAAGGAGCCCCGCAAGGGCAAGGGGTACGTCATCGAGTCCATGCTCGACCGCGTCCGCGCCGACCTCTACGTCATGGTCGACGGCGACGCCACGTACCCCCCCGAGCGCGTCCACGACCTGTTGGCGCCCGTCCGGGGGGGGGAGGCGGACATGGCCGTCGGCGCCCGCCTCAGCGAGTACACGGACACGTCCTTCCGGCCCCTGCACGTGGCGGGCAACTCCCTCGTCCGCGGGCTCATCAACGTCATCTTCGGTGCGCGGCTGACAGACATCCTCTCGGGCTACCGGGCGTTCAACCGCCGCGTCGTCGAGCGCATCCCCATTGTGTCGGCAGGGTTTGAGGTGGAGACGGAACTCACCATCCACATGCTCTACTACCGCCTGGCGATGGTGGAGGTGCAGGTGCCCTACCGCGAGCGGCCCGCCGGTTCGGTCTCCAAGCTCCGCACCTTCCGCGACGGGTTCCGCGTGCTGTGGAAGCTGTTCAGCCTCGTCCGCGCGTTCAAGCCCCTGACCTTCTTCGGGTCGCTGGCGGTCCTGCTGTTCGTGCTGGGCCTGGTGGTCGGCATCGCCCCGATCCACGACTACGTCACGACGGGCCGGGTCCCCCACTTCCCCTCCGCCTTCCTCGCCGCGTCCCTCATGATCCTGTCCGCCGGGGCGTTCGCGGTCGGCCTCATCCTTCACGCCATGAACTGGCGGTTCAAGGAACTGCACAACGTGATGGTGCGGGGGAGAGGCACCAGGGAATAGGGGCAGAGGCCAGAGGCCAGAGGTGAGAGGTGAGAGTGCTCGCAGGACGCGTCCCTGTGGACTCTCACCTCTGACCTCTCACCTTCTGCCTGCTCCGTCAGGAGCGCGACCCGTAGTAGAACCCCACCACCCCGCACATCACCACGACCAGCCACATCTCGGCGCGGAGGTAGCCTTCGGTGAGGAACAGGATCACCAGCGCCAGCGACGCGGCCAGGACGGCCGCCCCTTTGACGTGGTTGAACAGCACCATCGCCGCCGTCGGGCGCGGCGTTCCGGTGATGCGGGCGAAGAGGTGCCCCAGGAACAGGCCCAGGAGGATGAAGTAGAACTCCAGGTATCCGTCCTCCATCAACCTGCCGCGCGTCAGCAGCGCCAGGCCCGTGACGAGGAAGCCCAGCAGCAGGATCAGCCGCACCGCACCGCCCGGGAGGAACAGCGGGTGCTCCCGGGAGCCCTCGGCGTCGAAGACGTTGCCGCGCGGCATGCGCTTCTCCGTGCGGAACCCGAAGTAGTAGCCCACGATCGTCAGCAGCAGGCTCAGCAGCGGGCCCGGGACCGGCCGCCCGGCCGCGATGAGCAGCCACGACACCCCCGCCATCAGCAGCGCCACGCCCGCGCGGATGGACCCGCGGGGAAGGTAGAGCGGCTCGGGGAGGTCGGGGGCGTCCTCCGCGACCAGCGCAGCCGTGCCGGTCTCGTCGTGGCGGATCAACTCGAACCGCCGCTCGCAGATCGGGCACGTCCAGTCGCTCTCCTCGCCGACAACCTTCCGCAGCTCCTGCTCGCAGGTCGGGCAGGTGTACACGGTCCTCGTGAACATGCGGCACCCCTTTCCGTGGGCGTAACGTACCCGGGGAGGCGAAGAGACGCAAGATGCGGACGGTAACGCGGACGGTAACGTGCGGAAGGTAACGTGCGGAAGGTAAGGGCGCGGAAGGTAAGCGTGACGCGCGGAGGGCAAGGCCGTCCGCCGCGCGCCTGCGTTGGGGGTCTCCTGACCTCGTTGTTCTACGCATCTCGGCCTCGCGGGGCGGCAGGGACCCGATTCCGGGCGTCGGTCCGAAAGCCCCGACAGGGGCGCGGGACAGTAGCCGGGGGTGGAGCGAAGCGGAACCCCCGGAAGGCGGCTCCGTTCTTCAGAGCCCCGACAGGGGCGAGGGAATTGCGGGGGGTTCTCGGCGAGGTCCCGCCTCCCGTCTCCCTCGCCCCTGTCGGGGCTCTACCTCGTTCGGGGCCTGTACCGGGGGCTCCGCTGCGCTGCGCCCCCGGCTACTCTCCCTCGCCCCTTCCGGGGCGAAGAGGCCGCCTGGATCCAGGTCGCATCGTGCGGGAAATCCACGGCAAGATGTGTGGAACAACGAGGTCTCCTGACCCCCGACGCAGGGGTGCGAAGGCATGAACGGTTACGGTTCCACGAGCTTGAGGATCTCGCCCGTCATGAGTCCGATGAGGGAGGCGGGGACGGCGTCGTCGTGGAGGTCCTGGAGGAACTTGGCGGCGTCGGGGTGGACGGCGGCGTTGGCGGTCGAGGGGAAGATGGTGTTGTGCCCGCGGGCGAAGGTGGAGATGAACGACTGGAACGCCTTGGCGCTCTTGCGGTAGGCGTCGGTCTTGCGGGCGTCGTCCAGGGCGGTCTTGAGCTCGTCCTCGCGCGGGTGCGTGCGGAGCTGCTTGAGGTAGATCTTGCCGTAGAACTCGCACAGCCCGGGGTCCTTCTCGGCGAGGTCCTTGCCCACGCGGATGACGTGGTCGATCCGCGCGTCCAGGCGTTCCTTGACCTTCCTCGCCTTCGCCAGGACCTCCTCGGGGGCCTTGGCGTCGGCGACAAGCTTCTCGACCTGCTTGCTCGCCAACGCCAGGTCCAGGCGGTTGGCGGCGGTGATGATGGGCTTGAGTTCACGCTCCGGGAAGTCGGGGGCGTAGAAGAACCCGATGAAGGCCAGGTCCGACCGCTCGAAGGCGTCGGAGGCGGCCTGCACGTCCGCCCCGGAGATCGAGTGCCCCTTGCCCTTCTGGATGCGGAGGTAGACGTCCGGGCAGCCCCCGCGGGCGGCGAGGGCGTACAGCTCGGCCGCCCGGTCGTTCTGGGTGTCGCCCAGCGTGGGCTTGCCCATCCCCCACTCCTCCGACCCGATCGCCACCGTCCAGCTCATGCCCGCGTTGGAGCGGATCCGCTGCCAGTAGTTGGACCCGTACAGCGAGGAGTGGCAGAAGGGAAGCGGCCCCCCGCCCTTCGCCGCGGCGGCCAGCAGGCCCGCGTGCGGCAGCCCGCCCCCGGAGAACGAACCCACCATCCCCCGTCCGGGGAGGATCTTGTACTTGCCGATGACGCCCTGCAGCGCCTCGACGGCCGCCTGGGTCTTCCCGCCCGTGTCGACGTCGTTCTTCCCGTCGGCGTATTGGAGGTTGATCCCGATGAGGTTGTGGCGTTCGAGCGTCTTGGCCCACTGCCCGAAGCTGCCGTTGTTCGCGCACCCGCCCTGCCCGCTGAAGAACACGTGGATCCCGGCGGGGTTGTCGTCGGAGTACGTCTTGGGCACGTAGACGAAGTACGTGTAGCCCTCCTTGGAGGTGTTGCACTGCTCGGTCGTCTGCGCGGGAGCGGGGACGGCGAGCAGGGACAGAACGACAGCGATGACGAAGCGAGGGGCGGACAACCGAGCAACTTCAACCACGGGCGGATACTCCTTGTACGACAGCGAAACGCGCCTTCAGCGTATCATATTGAGACGCACGACACGGCGCAAAGTTCCGGCCCAACCAGTTCCGGCCCAACCGCGTGCGTTGAGAGCCTCCTGGCCCGGCCCAACCGCGTGCATTGGGGTCTCCTGCCCCCCACCGGCCGGGAAGGCCAACGAACGGTTCCGCGCCAGACGCGCGTGCGCCGGGGGTCTCCTGACCCCCGGCGTCCGGGAGGGGCGAGGGACGCCTCCGCGGCAGCGTCGTTGGAGCGCCCCCTTCGCGGCGGCGGCCGCCGCGACCGAAGCGCCGCCATAACGCTTCGCGAACGCCGCGCGAACGTTCCAGGACGACGGGGGTCAGGAGACCCCCGTCGCACGCGCTCGAGGCGTCGCACGCGCTTGAGGCGTCGCATGCGCTTGAGGCGTCGCATGCGCTTGAGGCATCGCATGCGCTTGAGGCATCACACGCGATCGAGACAACGCACGCGCCACGCGCACGGCACCCCAGGCGCCCCTGCCCCGCCAAGCCGCCTGGCCCCCCCGTCTCAGACCCACTCGCTCCGGTGCCGCTTCACGAACTCGTCGTCGATCAGGTGCGGGTAGGCGGTGCGGACGCGGTGAAGCTCGGCCGCCTGGTTCGGGGAGAGCGACTCGCGCGGGTTGAGCGTGCGGGGCGAGCCCAGCAACCCCTGCCGCCACAGCACGTGCTGGATGCCCGCGATGCACCCGGCGAAGTCGTGGGCGGGATCGAACAGGGCGGCGTTCATATCCGTGACCTGGGCGGCGAGGGTGAGGAGATCGGGCGGGATCGATGCACCGCTGCCCGCGGCCGCGCGCACGCGGGCGAAGAGTTCCACCGCGCGGGCGGTCCAGACCGCCCAGTGCCCGAGCAGCCCCCCCACTGCCCGCACGCTCTCGCCCTCGGCGAGGTCGAAGCGGGTCAGCAGGTCCACGACGATACTGTCGTCGTTGCCCGTGTACAGGGCCATCTCGCTCGCCCGCCCGCTGCCGGCGATTCCGCGGACGACGTCGAGCGTCTGGTAGCGGTTGAAGGGCGCCATCTTGATCGCAACGACGCTGGGCAGGGCCGCGAGGCACCGCCAGAACTCCACGCTCAGCCGCCGGCCCCCGACGGCGGGTTGGAGGTAGAAGCCCACGAGCGGGAGGATCTCGCCCACGCGCTCGCAGTGCTCGATGAGCTGGGGGTCGTCGGCATCGCGGAGGGCGGAGAGGCTCAGGAGCCCCGCGTGGTATCCGAGGTCGCGGGCGAGGCGCGCCTCGTCGCACGCCTGCGGGGTGGCCCCGCAGACGCCCGCGATGCGGACCAGCCGCCGCCCCCCGCCGCGCTCGATCTCGTCCAGTGCGTCGCGGGCGCACGCCAGCACGGGCGCCAGCAGCCCCACGGAGGGCTCGCGGATCTCGAACTGCGTGGTGTGCACGCCGACGGCGATTCCGTCCGCCCCGGCGGCGGCGTAGTAGCGGGTGAGGGCCCGCTGGTGCACGGGGTCGAACGCCCCCTCCTCCGTCAGCGCCAGCGGATGCGCGGGGATCACGCCCCCCGCCAAAAGGGCCTCGCGGGCCCAGTCACACATCATTGACATTACCTGCTCCTTCGATCAAGCGAACGCGGTAGCGGCAGGCCCAGTTGACATGGGCCGCAGAAACGCGGAGACGCAGAGCGGAACGGGGATGAACGCAGATCCGAAAGGGGCGGGGATGCAGGGGATTCACGGGATCGGAGTGGATCAACTCCCATCCCCTGCATCTCCTGCATCCCTGCTTCCTCCTCATCTGCGTTCATCCGCGTTCATCCCCGCTGATTCTCCGGGCTTCTTGTCTCTTTGCGCCTTTGCGTGAGGCCCTTCCGCCGGCAGGTCGTTACCGTGCCGGTCGGCCAAGGACCCCCTCACCCCCGGCTGCGCCGGGACCTCTCCCCGCGGGGAGAGGGGTTTCAATACCTTCCGTCGCGCGTCTGGAAGTGCGTGGGCTTGCCCAGGGTGGGCCCGCCGGCGGCGGTCCAGGCGGCCGTCCAGTCCAGGACACGCTCGATGGGCGTCGGCGGTTCCCCGAGCAACTCCGCGCACCGCGACGCGTCCGCCAGCAGCGCCGTCGGGGCCTCCTCGCCCGCGAAACGCACGGGCAGCCCCATCCGCTGCGCGATGGCCTCCGCGAGGTCGCGGACGCGGAGCGTCTGCACGCCCGTGACGTTCAGCGGGCGGGGCGGGCACGCCGCGTGCTCCAGCAGGCGAAGGCTGAAGGCGTTCACGTCGCCCTGCCAGATCACGTTCACGTGCCCCATCGTCCCGTCCACGCTCTCGCCCGCGCGGATCGTCGTCGCCAGGTCCACCAGCACGCCGTAACGGAGTTCGACGGCGTAGTTGAGGCGGAGGAGGACCATCGGCGTGGCGGTGCGAGGCTTCTCCCGTTCCCGCTCCGAAGGGGTGCCCCCCTCAAGCGGCGCTGTCTGCCGCTTGGGGGTGTCCGGCCCCCGCACCCCCAAGCCGCGAACAGCATGCGGCTTGAGGGTGGCACCCGTCGTTCGGTCGTTCTGGTGCTCGTCACTCGGCCGCGAGCACCACTGGAGGATCCGCTCGCGGGCGACGCAGGAGTTGGCGTACTCGCCCAGGGGCGTGAGGGCGTCGCCCTCGCGCGAACCACCCAGCGCCACGGGGATCAGCGGGTAGACGCAGCCGGTGGAGAACGCGACGATCCGCGTCCCGCGGTAGTGCTCCGCCACGCGGGCGGGGGCGAGGGCGTTGACGGCCCAGGTGCGGTCGGGCTCGCCTGCGGTCCCGAACTTCATCCCCGCGAGGTACAGGACGTTGGGGGCGCGGGGCAGTCGGGCGACGGCGGCGGGGTCGAGGAGGTCGCAGGCGATGGGCTCGGCCCCGAGGGAGGCGAGCGCGTCGGCCGATGCGGGGTCGGAGAAGCGGGCGACGGCGAAGACCCTCTGCGTCCCCCCCGCCGCCTCGCGGGCCCGCACGGCCATCGCGGTGAGCGAGGGGCCGATCTTGCCCGTCGCACCGATGATGACGATGTCGCCCTGGAGGCGTTGGAACAGATCGAGGACCTCGGGCGTGGGGCGCGAGAGCAGCTCGTCGAGTTCGCGCTCGGTTGCGATGCGGTCGGGATGTGTGCTCGTCGTCATCGTCTCAGTGTCCGCGGGCAGCAGAAAGGGATCGTTTCCGTCATAGTCAAGATACCTGCCCTTGCTGGTGTTCCCGTGATCCCACCGACGCAGTCGGTGGGCTTGGGGACTCTCCTGTCGAACCCGGGCATTCCCGGATACCTGCAAATCACTGCCTGCCCTCGAACGCAGCAATCCGCAATCCGCAATTCCCCCCTCACTCCGCCCGGAAGCGCGTCGGGAACTCGGTGTAGTTTCGGGTATCGACGGGCTCGGTCCGGACGGCCCAGGGGGGGGCGTCGGGGAGTTCGCTGAACAGGGCGTGCTGCTCGGCGGCGTGCTCCATGAGGGTCTGGAGGTCGGCGATGGCGGTGCGGGCGTTGGGCGTGCCCTCGTCGATGCGGCGGGCGTGGCCGCTCCCGATGCGGTGGACGATCCCGGAGGAGTCGTAGGCGGCGTCGAGGGCGAGGGTCATGTTGCGGGCGTCGGGGAGGCGGCAGCGGAGGAGCGACTCGTCGCCGGTTTCCAGGAAGCGGAGGAAGGCGTCGATCATGGCGGGGCGGCCCTGCCCGGGGTCGGGCTCGACGGTCTCGGTGGTCCCGTCGGTGTAGGCGATGCGGGCCCCGGAGTTGCCCCACGCGGCGGTCCCGTGGGCGCACTGGGCGATGAGGACGTGCCCGAAGTCGCTCTCGGGGCAGTGGGACCCGAGGAACAGCAGCGACGGCCCGCGGTCGGTCTCGATGCGGATGGCGGCGGTGTCGTGTCCCTCGATGGGCCCGGCGGCGTAGAGTTCGGCGTGTACGGCGGCGGGGGTGGCGTACCCATCGAGGTCGGGGGACCCGAGGAGCAGCAGGACGTTGACGACGTGGGCCTGGGCGTTCATGGCCGGTCCGTCGAGGATCCAGGCCTGGCCCGAGCGGATCTTGCCCGCCCACTCGTTGCGGGCGTAGTAGGCGGCGTTGCGCGGGGAGGCGCCGAACGAGACGGCCCGGCGGAGGGGCCCGAGGCGGCCGTCGGCGATCCGCTGCTTGATCCGCCGCACGTCCTCCCGCCACGCCCACTGGAACCCGACGATGCACTGCACGCCCGCGCGGTCCACGGCGTTGCGCATGCGGTCGACCTCCTGGACGGTGGCGGCGGCGGGTTTTTCCAGGTGGATGTGCAGTCCGCGCTGGGCGGCGGCGAGGGTGAGGGCGCAGTGCGAGCCGATGCTGGAGGCGATGTAGACGGCGTGCAGGTCGTTGGCATGGGCGTCGAGCATGGCGTGGGCGTCGGCGTAGAGCGTCACGCCCTGCTGCTCGTAGGCGGCGGCGATGTCGGGGATCCTGGGCAGGGCGAGGTCGGCCGCGGCGAGCAGGCGGCAGCGGCCCTCGGCGGCGTGCTGCAGCAGCGACTTGCCCAGCGAGTTCCCGTACCCCCCGAACCCGATCAGTGCGACGTTGATCATCGTGCGATTCCTTTCGCGGGAGAGTATGCAGACGACGGGGGACGGATGCAAGGACGCGGCGGGCGCTGCGTCCGCCTGGGGGCGTCCGCGTGGGTTGGCTTGGGCGCGTGCGCCGGCTTGGGCGCGTGCGCCGGGGGTCTCCTGACCCCCGGCGTCCTGGAGGAGCAAGGGACGCCTCCGCGACAGCGTCGTTGGAGCGATCCCATCGCGGCGGCGCTTTGGAGTGCGGCGGTTCATCGCCGCTTTCCACCCAACGCCTGAACCTCCCACGGAAGGTTCCCTCCACAAACCATCATTCCGCCCGAGTAACCCCAGAGCCGACTCCACCCTTTCCAGGCCGCTCGACAGAGGCCAGCCCATGCGACCGGCCTCGGTCCATCGAAAAGCGGCGGTGAACCGCCGCACTCCACATGCCGCCGCAATCGATGCGCCGCCATAACGCTTCGCGAACGCCGCGCGAACGTTCCCGGACGACGGGGGTCAGGAGACCCCCGTCGCACGCGCTAAGGCGTCGCACACGCTGAGGCGTCGCACGCGCTAAGGCATCGCACGCGCTGAGGCATCGCACGCGCTCAAGGCGTCGCACACGCTAAGGCTTCGCACGCGCTTGGGGCAGGTCAAGAGACCCACGACGCAGGTGCGTGGGTCCGGGCACCCCCAAGCGGCAAACAGCGCCGCTTGAGGGTGGCACCCAGCGCTGCGCCTTGGGATCGACGATCCGCGATGGCCCTTGCGGGCCAACCGCGGGTTGGTTCCTCTCTCCCTCGCCACTAGCATACTCTGGGCTTGCCGTATGCGTCCGTACACCTGCCGTAGCGTCCGGACACCCACGGGGAGCGTGAAAGGGGCAACGCCATGGACCTGTCCATCCACGACATTCTGCACGACGACGCCGACGGCCTGCTCACGCACGAGTGCCGCACCGTCCCCAAGGAGCATCTGCACCTGCCCGGGGGCGACTTCGTCGACCGCGTCTTCGCCCTCACCGACCGCAGCAACCGCGTGCTGGGGGCGCTGCAGTGGATCTTCACCCACGGCCGCCTGGGCGGGACGGGGTACCTCTCGATCCTCCCGGTGGACCAGGGGGTGGAGCACACGGGCGGGGCGTCGTTCGCGCCGAACCCCGAGTACTTCGATCCCGCCAACATCGTAAAACTCGCCATTGAGGGCGGGTGCAACGCGGTGGCGAGCACGCTGGGCGTGCTGGGGGCGTGCTCGCGGAAGTACGCCCACCGCATCCCGTTCCTCGTCAAGCTCAACCATAACGAGCTGCTGACGTACCCCTCCACGTACGACCAGCGGATGTTCGCAAGCGTCGAGCAGGCGTGGGACCTCGGCGCCGTCGCCGTCGGGGCCACCATCTACTTCGGGTCCGAGGCCTCCGACCGCCAGATCGAGGAGGTCTCGGCGGCGTTCCAGCACGCCCACGAACTGGGCATGGCGACGGTGCTGTGGTGCTACCTCCGCAACAGCGCGTTCAAGAAGGACGGGCAGGACTACCACCTCGCCGCCGACCTCACCGGACAGGCCAACCACCTGGGCGTGACCCTGGAGGCCGACATCATCAAGCAGAAGCTCGCCGAGACCAACGGGGGGTTCAAGGCGGTGGCGTTCGGCAAGACGCATGCGGGGATGTACGACAAGCTCAGCTCGCCCCATCCGATCGACCTCTGCCGCTACCAGGTCCTCAACTGCTACATGGGCCGCGTGCCCATGATCAACTCCGGGGGCGCGTCGGGCGCCAACGACCTGCAGGAGGCCGTCCGCACCGCCGTCATCAACAAACGCGCCGGCGGGAGCGGGCTCATCACCGGGCGCAAGGCCTTCCAGCGGGCGATGCGCGAGGGCGTCGACCTCCTCCACGCCGTCCAGGACGTCTATCTGGACGACGCGGTCACGGTGGCGTAGACTGCGCGAATGGCGTTTCGCGTGGCGACATTCAACTGCAACGGGCTCCGGGCCCGCCTGGACCTCCTCCTGCCCTGGCTGGACCGGTGGCAGCCGACGGTGCTGGCGCTGCAGGAGACCAAGTGCCCCGACGACCAGTTCCCGCGCGAACCGTTCGAGCGGGCGGGGTGGGTCCCGACGTTCCGCGGGGAGAAGGGCTACAACGGGGTGGCGATGCTCACCCGCACCGTGCCCCACGCGGCGTCGTTCGGGCTGGGCGACGACGCGGGCGAGAGCGAGACCCGCCTCGCCTGCATCCGCCTGGGCGACGTGCACGTCCTGAACACCTACGTCCCGCAGGGGCAGGCGCTCGACAGCGAGAGGTTCGCCTTCAAGCTCCAGTGGCTCTCGCGGGTGAAGGCGTACCTGGATGCCCGCTTCGATCCGCAGCGGGACAAGCTGGCCTGGGTGGGCGACCTGAACATCGCCCCTGCTCCCGGGGACGTGTACGACTCGGCGGCGCTGTGGCCCAACGTCTGCCACTGCCAGCCCACCACCGACGCCTTCGCCGACCTGCTCGCCTGGGGGCTCGTGGACGTGGTCCGCAAGCACCGCCCGCAGGAGGGGACGTTCACGTTCTGGGACTACCGCCTGCCCCGCGGGGTGGAACGAAACCTGGGATGGCGGCTGGATCACGTACTGGCGACGCCCCCCCTCGCCGACCGATCGATAGAATGTACCGTGGATCTGGAGCCCCGCCGCGCGGAGCGGCCGTCCGATCACACGGTTGTAATCGCCGACTTCGGCGAGTGAGAG
>JAWLCQ010000059.1:0-24679 GCA_041687095.1 Phycisphaerae bacterium
GCTGGCGACGATCACGTCGGCGATGCGGAGCTACCTGACCACTGGTGAACTGCCGCCGCTACCGGTAGACTCCGTTGCAGATGGGTGAAGTCTTACCCCTGATCTTCTTGATGAGTTCCGCTCTCGTCATCCAGTCGTCTTCATCATCACCGCTCCCGAAGTACGACGGTTTGTTCATCAGGCCCAGCGTCGTCGGCTCGGCTGGCTGGGTTGTCGATTCGTCCGCGAGCCATTCCTTCCGCCGCTGCTGGTGGAACCGCACCAGGTCCCCCACCGTCCCCCCGACCTCCACGTCGAAAACGACTGGAATCTCCAGCTTCTCCAGCTCGATTTCACCAACCAAGTGCACCCTGACCGTCACGTCCCTCTCGGTTTCCCAGTGTGTCTTGTGTGTCTCCAGATCCCGTACCCGGACGTCTGTGTGGTACACGTGCAACGCCCAGTTCACATCGATCGGCTCGGGGCCAGGAATCTTGAAGGCGTCTCCGAACCGCCCGCTTAGCCCGTTGGGAGCGACGACCCCCGGTTCGGCATGCAGCACGCACGTGAGATCCAACTCCGTGCACTTTGCCACCTGACGGAGGAAATCGTTGAGTTCTTTCGTCGTGCCCCGGAATCCAACGGTCAGATCCCGACTACGCCAGGTCCCGTAGCAGTGTTCGTGTTCCTGTACGGCCTTGGCGATCGGTTCGGGCAGGCCTTCGACGTCCACCTGGTCCTCCGGCCCGTACTCGATCGTGGGGGCGGGGGCGTAGGTCGGCGATATTGCCAGCATGACCAGCAGGATCCATAGGAATGCGGCGGGCTGGCGTGTTTTCCCCATCGTCATGTCTTTCTCCCACGGCAGACACTTTGGACAGCATACCCGCCCCTGCGGGCGGGACGAACTCGGGCAGCGACGGATCACACCTGCGGCGCCGGCGGCGGGTCGACCTGGCGGGTGAGTTTCTGGACGGCCGTCAGGATGCCGCGCTGGCCGACGAGGACGAGCGTGTCGCCCTCGGCGAGGACGTACTCGCTGGTGGGGTGGTACTCGGCCTGGCCGTCGCGGCGGCGGATGGCGACGACGTGGGCGCCCACGCGGCTGGGCAGGGCGAGTTCACGGAGCGGGCGGCCGGCCAGCTCTGAACCGGGCGGGATCGTGTACTGCTCCATCTCCAGCTCCACCCCGCTGTAGGACATCTCGACGAAGTCCACGACGGCCGGGCGGAGGATGACGTCGGCCATCCGGGTGGCCCCGATGGTCTGGGGGCAGATGACGCGGTTGGCGCCCGCGCGGAGGAGCTTGCCCTGCGACGAGGGCAGCAGGGCGCGGGAGAGGATCTGCAAGCCCGCGTTGAGCTGTCGCGCCGAGAGCGTCACGAACACGTTCTCCGCGTCGGTGGGCAGGGCGGCGACGAGGTAGGCGGCGCGGCCCACGCCCGCCGAACCCAGCACGCCCTCGTCCTGCGCGTCGCCCAGGACGTAGAGCAGCCCGTCGCGCTCGGCGGCGGCGGTGCGGTCGGGGTTGGACTCGATGACCACCACGTCCTTGCCCGCGGCCGCGAGGTTCTGCGAGACGGGGGTGCCCATCGCCCCATAGCCGCAGACGATGACGTGGTTCGACAGCGCTTCGATCTTCCGGTTCAATTGTCGCCTCCCGAGGATGGACCGCACCTGGCCTTCGACGATCATCGCCACCAGCAGCGACAGCACGATCGTGCCCGTCGTGATGCCCCCGGCGATGACGAACAGGTTCCACGCCCGCCCCCACGCCGACAGCGGATGCACCTCCGTGTACCCCACCGTCGTGATGGTGATGATGGTCATGTAGAGCGAATCGCCCCAGGAGTACTCCGGTTCGATCAGCCAGTACCCCGTGGCGGCGATGAGGATGAACGCCAGCAGCACCGCCAGCGGCAGGACGAGGCGACGGCGCCAGGAGCGCTCGGTTCCCGCGCGGTGGGACTCGGTGGGTGGATGCGGTGCGGCCATGGTGATGCGGGGGATTATACGTGGACGGGGGCGAGCCGAAAAGGGGAACGGCGTTGGGCGAAGGTCCGCGAAGAAAAGACACGTTTTCCCGAAGTTGTTCTAAAGATCGTACGCTTCCCTGGACGATAACCCTGATGTGCCCCGGGACCCTCGGGTTCCGGAGTTCTCTAATCTAGTATGTATGAATCGTCGTAGTGGTCCTATAGAGCCTGTCGGTTGTGAAGGTTCCCGGGGCCGGTGCGGCGTAACGCATGGATGCGGAAACGGATGCGCTCGCGCAAGGCACCAGGGACGGTGTGCATATCCTGTCTGCGCGCGTGTCGGGCCGTGACGGCTGTCCCTGCGCCCCGACGGCACCCTCCCCACCGCCTCCGCCAAGCCCCCAACCCTCGACAGCGGTCCGACAGTCTGTCCACAGCTCGTCCACGAAAGCGTGTCGGTTATGGAACCGAGGCGTTCGCGCGGCAATGCGGGGGCGCAAAGGTAATGTATAACAGAAGTTGCGTGTGTGGCGGACGAACCGCTTCCGCCTGCTTCCCCGAGGGACAAGATGCGCTGCCGTGATGGGCAGAACCCTTCTCCCCTGGGGGAGAAGATGTCGCGCAGCGACAGATGAGGGGGTCCCCACCGACCAGGAAGGTTCCGGGCTTGTAGCGGACCAATGCCCACGGGGCGCTGTTCAGCCCCGTGGGACGGTCTTGGCGACCGGGCCGCGCTCGAGAGTTCGGAAGAATCCGGTGGGTCCGAGGGCGAGTTCGGAGCCGTGCCGGTTGGTGAAGGGCCCCCTCACCGCCCTCGCTGCGCTCGGGCACCTCTCCCCCGGGGGAGAGGGGTTGAGGCGCCCGCTCCGCGGGCTTGCGGTCCTCGGGGCTCCTGCCTCGATCCGGGTCCCCAACTCCCGCTTTCCGTTTCCTGGTTCCCTGTCTCCCTGCTGCCGGTTCCCGCTTCCCCGGCTCCCGGTTCCCGGTTCCTGGTTCCTGGCTCCTGGTTCCTGGCTCCTGGTTCCCGGCTCCCGGCTCCCGGCTCCCGGCTCCCGGTTCCCGCTTTCCGGCCGCTACTTTCCGCCGCGGAGTTCCTGGCAGAGGAGGTCGAGGGCGGCGTGGAACTGGGGGTCTTCCTTGCGGCGGGCCTCGATGGTGCGAGAGGCGTGCAGGACGGTGGAGTGGTCGCGTCCGCCGAAGTACCCGCCGATCTCCTCGAGCGAGTGGCCCGTGAGGGCGCGGGCGAGGTACATGCAGATCTGGCGGGGCAGGACGATGGAGCGGGAGCGGCGTTTGGACTGCAGGTCGGTGAGGCGGACGCGGTAGCGGGTGGTGACGGCCTTGAGGATGTCCTCGATGGTCACCAGGTCGCGGTCCGCGCGGGGGGCGACGCCGAGGGCCTCCTCGGCGAGGGTGAGGTCGATGGGGCGGTCGGTGACCTGGGCGAGCATGGCGACCTTGGCGATGGCGCCTTCGAGTTCGCGGGTGTTGGAGGTGATGGCGGCGGCGATGAAGTTGGCGACGTCCTCGGGCAGGACGACGTTGCGGAGGGCGGCCTTCTTTTTGATGATGGCGACGCGGGTCTCGTAGGCGGGGGCGTCGACGCGGGCGACGAGGCCGCTGGAGAAGCGCGAGACCAGGCGGTCCTCGAGGTTGCCGATGAGGTCGGGCGAGCGGTCGCTGGAGAGGATGATCTGCTTGCGGGACTGGTAGAGCGTGTTGAAGGTGTGGAAGAACTCCTCCTGGGACTGCTCGTGGTCGGCGAGGAACTGGATGTCGTCGATGACGAGCAGGTCGGCGTTGCGGTAGCGGTAGCGGAACTGGCCCAGGTCCCCGGAGGAGACGGCGTCGATGAAGTGGTTGACGAACGTCTCGCAGGACAGGAAGCAGATGCGGGCGCCCGGGGCGCTGTGGGCCACGCGGGCGCAGACGGCGTAGAGGAGGTGCGTCTTGCCCAGCCCGACGCTGCCGTGGACGTACAGGGGGTTGTAGGCCCCCCCGGGGTCCTCGCTGACGGCCAGGGCGGCCGCGTGGGCGAGGCGGTTGCACTGCCCGGTGACGAAGGTGTCGAAGGTGTAGTCCTCGGGCAGTTCGAGGGAGGCGGCGTGGTCGCGATCCGACCCGTACGCCGGGGGGGCGGAGGTCTGGGAGCGTTCGGCGGTGGCGGCCTCGGAGCGGGTGAGGAAGCACACCCCCACCAGCCGCCCGGTGGCGCGCTGGGCGGCCTCGGTGAACAGGCGGACGCAGTGCTTGTTGCAGTATTCCTGCTCGCGCGGACCGGGGACCTCGATCTCCAGCAAACCGTGCTCCAGCGCGATGGGCTCGAGCTGCATGAACCACGGGCGGATGAGGTTCCCCCCGTGGTCGATGACGTGCTGAATGATGCCCTGCCACAGCGCGCGATCGGGTGCCGCCATATCCGTCGTATCCTTCCGTATCTCTCTATCCAGCGCGCACGGGGGCGCGGTTGGGTTTCGGATCGTGTTCTCGGGACGCCGCCGAAATGGCGTTGTACGGCTGCGGTCTTCCCTCTCCGCTGCTGCGAGCCTTCCATGCGTGTCGTGCGGCGGCGACATCCCGTAGCGCCGAGGGTGGAGTGTAGTCCCCCGCGGGCGCGCCGTCAAACGAAAACGCCTGTCGGTTGCTGTCGGTTGTCGCAAGCGTTCGCGGCGGGGCGGGATGCGTTGTGGAAAAAATCCCGGGCGGCGGGCGGGGCGATCGCGGTGTGCACAGGTTATCCACACCCCGTGCACGGCGTGCGGCGGCGGCGCGGCGGATCCCCGATGGCCGCCCCGCCGCATCGCGGCGCCTTGTGCCCGCGGGCGGAATGTGCAAGGATACGGCCCTGGGCCACCAGGGTCCCGTCCCGGATCATTCGATGGGTGGCCGCGCCCGACACCCCCAAGCCGCGAGAAGCATGCGGCTTGAGGGTGGCACGCAACCCATCGATTCATTCCTGATAGACCGCCGGCACAGGAGGCAAGCGCATGGCCGCAGCGACCCGTCCGAACTTCGTCGTCATCATGGCCGACCAGCAGTCGCGGTCGCAGTTGGGGTGCTACGGGAACCCCGTTTCCCGCACGCCGCACCTCGATCGCCTGGCGAGCGGGGGCGTGCGGTTCGACGCGGCGTACACGTCGTGCCCGCTATGCAGCCCGGCGAGGGCGGGGATCTTCACGGGCCTCGCCCCCGACCGCGCGGGCGTGTGGGGCAACGAGCTGCGCCCCCACCAGGGCGTGCGGAACCTGGGCGAGATCTTCCGCGGCCTGGGCTACCGCACGGCCTACACGGGCAAGTGGCACCTCGACGCGGGCGGGTACTTCGGGACGGGCGTCCCGGCCGAGGGCTTTGAACCGCAGTGGTGGTACGACGGGAGGACCTACCGGGGCGAGATCGGCGAGGAGGACTTCCGCTGGTACGTGCAGGCGGGGGACGCGGCCAAGCTTCGCGAGCGGAACGTGCCCGACGACTTCTGCTGGGCCCACCGCCTCACCGACCGCGCGATCGGGTTCCTCGACGACGTTCGCGACGAGCCCTTCGCCCTCGTGGTCTCCTACGACGAGCCCCACCCCCCCATGGTCTGCCCCCCCCGCTACCTGGACCTCTACGACCCCGCCGACCTGCCCATCCCCGAGACGCTCCACGAGTCCCTCGAAGACAAGCCCCCCGTCCAGCAGAAGTGGGCCCGCTGGTGCCGCGAGCGCTGGAACCTCTGCGAGGACACCCTGCGGGAGGGGATGCGGCACTGGTACGCGTGCAACACCTTCGCCGACGACCAGATCGGCCGCGTGCTCGACGCCATCGACGCCCGCCACGCCGACAACACCGTGGTGATCTACACGACGGACCACGGGGACTACTACGGGTCCCACGGGCTGCTGGGCAAGGGCCCGGCGATGTACGACGAGACCGTCCGCGTGCCGCTGCTGATCCGCGCCCCGCACCTCGCCCCGCGGGGGGCGGCGTGCCCGTCGCTGGCGAGCACGCTGGACATCCTGCCCACGATGCTGGACCTGGCGGGCGAGGGCGCGAGCGAGGCGCTCGACGGGGTGTCGCTGCGGGCGAACCTCGAGCGCCCCGCCGACGAGACGCGCGACGCGGTGGAGGTGCAGTTCCACAGCTACGGGCCCGGGACGGACGCGTTCGGGGGGTTCTACCCCATCCGCTGCATCCGCACGCCCCGCTGGAAGCTCAGCGTGAACCTCCTGGAGAGCGACGAGCTGTACGACCTGCACGCCGACCCGCTGGAGCGGGAGAACCTCATCCACTCCCCCGACCACCACGCCGTCCGCGACGAGCTGCACGGGCGGCTGCTGGAGCGGATGCACGCGCGCGGGGACATGGTGTACGGGGACGGCGTGCGGTGTCGGCCGTGGGCGCGCGGGGCGGTGCGGTTCCGCGGCGGGTAAGGCGCATCCCACCGACGCAGTCGGTGGGCTTGGGCAGGAAACGCCAGGGATCGCCGTGCAGGGCCGCCGGCGGGCGGGTGTGGCGCCTGCAATGCAATCGACCCTCCGCCCGGCGGGACGGAGGGTCGATCATCGCTTGCTGCTCGCCGCAAGCTGCCTGCTGAAGGCTGCTCGCTGCAAGCTGCCTGCTGAAGGCCGCTCGCCGCTCGCCGCTCGCTGATAGCTGATAGCTGATAGCTGATAGCTGGTAGCCGATAGCTGATCGCTGAAAGCTGATCGCTGATAGCTGAAAGCTGATAGCTATCCGTTCGCTACTTCGCCTCGATCTGGTCCTGCTCGTGGTACTCGTAGAAGGTCCGGTAGTTGTCCCGCAGGTATCCGCCGGCCGTCACGCGGATGCCGTTGAGCACCACGCCCAGGACGTGGGCGCCGATGCGCTGGAGGCTGTCGCGCGCCCGCCCGACCACGCCGTGGGTGTTCACGCCCGCGCGGACGACGAGGAGCACCCCGTCCACCAGCGTCGAGAGGATGGGCGCGTCGCTGACCAGCAGGCAGGGGGGCCCGTCGAAGATGACCTGGTCGTAGCGGGTGGTCATTTCGGCGAGCATGGCCCGCATGTGGTCGGAGCCCAGGAGTTCGGCGGGGTTGGGGGGCAGCGGGCCCGAGGCCAGCAGGTGGAGGTTGGGCGCGATCTCGTGGATCGAGTCCCCCCACGGGGTGTGCCCCACGAGGGCGTTGCTGAGCCCCTCGGCGGGGCACTGGGGGAAGAGCTTGCGGCACATGGACTGGCGGAAGTTGGCGTCGACGACGAGGACCTTGCGCCCCCCGCTGGCGATGCTGGCCGCCAGGTTCAGCGCCACCGTGCCCCGCCCGTCGCCCGGGAGGGGGCTGGTGACGAGGAGGGAGCGGGTCTGCCCGGCGGGGGCGGCGAAGAGGAGGCTGGTGCGGACCTGGCGGAAGGCCTCTCCGACGAGGGAGTTGGGGTTGGTCGCGAAGGCCAGGCGGAGGTCGGGGATGTCCTCCTCGAGGTCGTCGGTGTGGGGGATGATGCCCAGCAGGGGCAGGTCCACCCGCCGCGCCACGTCGGTGGGGGTCTTGATGGAGGTGTCGACGAACTCCAGCAGCAGCGCCAGGCCCACGCCCACGACGAGCCCGAGGAACACCCCGATGGGGATCATGACGCTCCAGCGGGGCATGGAGGGCGCGTCGGGCGGGGTGGCGGGGGCGGAGAGCTGCACGGGCTTCCAGTCGCCCTCGAGCTTGAGTTCCAGGAGCTTCTCCTCTCGCTTGCGGATGTCGTCGGAGAGCTGCGCCTCGCGGTGGAGTTCGGTCTGGATGCGGGCGAGGGTTTCCTGGAGGTCGGCGGAGCGGCGCATGGACTCGGTGTGGCCCTGCTGGATCTTCTGCAGGTCCGTGGCGAAGCGGGTGATCTCGGAGTCGAGTTCCCCGAGCTTGCGGTCGAAGGCGGACTCGCGGAGCATCGTCTCCCGCCCCAGGATCTGCGACTGCAGGACCGCCTGGCGGATGGCGTACTGGGCGAGCACGGGGTGCCCCTCGTTGAACTTCTGGCGGAGCCCCTCGGCGCCGGACATGGTGACGACGAGTTCGTTGTTGAGCGAGTAGAGCATCGGGTCCTTCGAGAGGGCCTCGAGGACGACGGGGCTGTTGTCCAGGTCCCCGCGGGCGCGCTGCTGCTCGAAGAGTTCCTTCTGGGCCTGGCGGGTGCGGAGTTCCTGCTCCAGGCGGAAGCGCTCGTCGGCCTGCTTCTCGACGGCGTGGCTCAGGAGCTTGAGGGTCTGCTCGATCTGCGGGGCCTCCTTGGGCCGCAGCGAGACCAGCACGCCCTGGACGCCCTTGAGTTCGGCCTTGAGCTGGTCGATCTGCTTCTGGAGCTTGTCGGCGTTGGCGCGCTGGCTGGACTGCTCCTTTTGGCCGGCGTAGCGGACGAACTCATCGGCGACGGCGTTGACGATCTCGGGCAGCTCGCGGGGGTCGGGCCCGGTCATGGAGACGGTGATGAGGTCGGTCTCGGCGATGGGGTAGACGACGATGGCGTCGCGGAGGCGGGGCAGGATGTGGGCCTGGTCCTGGCGGTACCAGCGGGTCTGCTTGACGTTGGGGTTGTCGTTGGTGGCGCGTTCGAGGACCTGGTCGGTCTTGGCGAGGCGGGCGAGCGTGCGCTTGTAGCGGTCGATCTCCGACCCCGCCATGCCGCGCGCCCCCACCGCCAGGACGTTCTCGGGCTGCGAGACCGTCAGGTAGGCGGTGGCGGTGTACTGGGGCGCGTACACGAGCCACAACTGCGTCGCCACGCCCGCCAGGCCCGTGAAGACCAGCAGGCACAGCAGGACGAGCCAGATCCTCTTGCGGAGCACCCGCAGGAAGTCCTTGCCCGTAAACCCGCCGCCCCCCGCCCGCGCGTCGAGGCGGGCCCGCACGGGGGGGCCCGTGTGCCTCGTGATCTGGGTGGGTTGTTCTCTGGTGCTGAGGATGGTCATGCAAACTACTCCTGGTCGGGCTGGGTACTGGGAACGGGGTCGGGCCCGAGGCGGGCCTCGAGGCGGCCGAGGGCGTCCTGGACCTGGGTCGCCAGGTCCGAATCGCCCTGCGCCCGCGCGAGGCGCAGGGCCTCCTGGTACATATTGTAGGCCCGCTGCGGCAGGTTGGTCTGCTCGAAGACGAAGCCCAGGTGGAAGTGGTACAGGGCCCCGGTGGGGGCGCGGGTGACGGCCTGGTCGAGGTAGTCCTGGGCGCGGGCGTACTTCCCGAGCCGCGCCAGGACCCATCCGTAGGTGTCGATCACCTCCGGGCGCCCGGGCTGGAGCTGGTAGGCCTGCAGGGCGTAGGGCTCGGCCTTGGCGGGGTCGTTGAAGTCCTCGACGTAGAGGTACGCCAGGTTGTTGAGGGCGGAGGCGTTGCGGGGCATCTGCTGGAGGACGTCGAGGTAGATCCGCTCGGCCTCGCGGGGGTTCTTGGCGAGCTGCTGGGCCTGGCCCAGGACGAGCCCGACCTGGGCCTTGTCCTCGGGGGTGGCGGCGAGGGCGTGGGAGCGGGTGAGCAGTTCGATGGCCCGCGGGTAGTCGGTCGCCAGCAACTGCCGCCCGCCGAGGACCTGCAGGGCGGTCCAGGACTCGGCGAGGGGGCCTTGGGCCCAGGCGGCGAGGGCGGTGGTGGCCTGGCGGCTGTCGCCCAGGGCCAGGGCGAGCTGCCCGAACACGAAGTCCCCGTCGGTCCCGGTGGCGGCGCGGAAGGCGTCGAGGAACCGGGCGTCGGAGCGGTCGGGCTGCTGCAGGGCGCGGAGGGCGCGGGCCTCGACGGCGTGGCGGCGGGCGGCGGAGGGCCCGGCGGGGTCGATCTCCCGCACGCGCTGCAGGGCCTCCTCCGTCTGCCCGTTGTCCAGCAGCGACTGCACGAGCAGCAGCGAGACGCTGGGGCGTTGGTCGGGGGTGGCGACCTGCATCGCCGACCGCAGCGCCTCGAGGGCCGGGGCGGTTTCGGAGCGGCTCTTGTGGAGCTGGTGCTTCATCAGCCAGTACCACAGGTCCGAGCTGAACGTGCCCTGGTAGCCGGCGAGGAGGTCGCGGAGCTTATCCCACTGGCGCCACTCCTCGTAGAGCCCCATGAGGTTGCGGACGATGGCGGGGTTGTCCTCGCTCCGCTGGAGGGCTTCGAGGGCGACGTCCTCGGCGGCCTTGTAGTCGTTGGTCTGGCGGCAGATGTCCATGTACTCGTGGACGATGGCGAGGACGTCGGCGTAGCGGCGGGCCTGGTCGAGTTCCTCCTTGGCGCGGGAGCGCTGCCCGAGGGCCTCGTAGACGCGGGCGAGGGTGAGGCGGGGCTGCCACAGCGCGGGGGCCTGCTGCACCGCGCGGGTGGTGAAGTCCAGCGCCTGCTCCAGGGCCTCCGGGGTGCCCTCGCGCAGGGCGATGAGCCCGCGGAGCCACAGCGCGTAGGGGTCCGTGCGGTCGCGCTGGAGCATGGCCTCGACGCGCTGCAGGGCCTGGGCGCGGCGGGGGGGCTGGTGGGACTCCATCAGGTACAGCACCATGGCCCGTTCGGCGAGGGCGTCGTCGGGCTTGTGCTCGAGGTAGGCGGCGAGGCGGTCGACGGCGGCGTCGAACTCCCCGCGCCCGGCGAGGAACTCGGCGTAGGCGCGGTGGCCGTCCGGGGCGTCGGGGTTGGCCGCGATGGCCAGGTCGAACGCGCGGCGGGAGAGTTCGGGGTCGATCGTCGCGTAGGTGCGGCCCATGAGGATGTGGACGGCGGGCTTGTCGGGGACGGACTCGAGCAGGCGGCTGAAGAGGCTGCGCAGCTCGCTGCGGCGGTCGGTGCGGCGGCGGTAGAAGTCCAGCAGGGGCTGGGCGGCGGGGAGCTTGTCGGGGGCCATCTCCAGGACCTGCTGGTAGAGCTTCTCCGCCTCCCCGGGGCGCTGGCTCTTCTCGTAGAGCCACGCCAGGCGGGCGGCGTTGGGCAGGTCGCGGGGGGTGCGGGCGCGGAGGCGCTCGCGGAGCTGGACGAGATGGTCGATCTCCTGCGGCGTCGAGGCGCCCAGGCGGACCTTGGTCTCCATGGCGTCGAGGTAGAGCCCCAGCACCCGCGGGTCCATGCGTTCCCCGCTGATGGTGTAGGCCTTGCGGGCCCAGTTGACCTGCTCCTGCCAGTTGCCCTGGAGCTTGGCGACGGCGCCCATGCCGATCAGGGCGGGCACGTAGGTCTGGTCCAGGCCCAGGATGGAGCGGTAGGTGCCCTCGGCGCGGGTGAGGTCGTCGGTGCGGAGGAAGCACTCCCCGAGGAGGCCCATGGCCTCCTTCCAGTTGGGGCGTTCGGTGAGGACGTCGACCTCCAGGAGGCGGCGGGCCTGGGTGTAGAGGTCGCGGGCCTCCTCGCGCAGGTTGCGCTCCTGCGCGTCGGCGGCGCGGGAGGCGAGGAGTTGGGCCTCGTACAGCTTCCCGGAGACCTGGTCGGCGTTGGCGGTGCGGGCGCGCTGGGCCCACTGCTCGGCGGGGGGCCACTGGCGGCGCTGCAGGGCGTAGGCGAAGTTCTTCTCGATGACGGAGGGGTGGTTGGCGTCGAGGGTGGCGGCCTGGTCGAGGTAGGACTTGTACTCCTCCTCGCGCCCGTACAGCAGGCAGACGTCGGCGAGGCGGAGGGCCTGCTGGAGCGGGTCCTCGACGGTCTGGGTGACCCAGCGGAGGTAGGCCTCGAACTGTTGCTGGGGGTCGGCGATCTGTTGGACGGAGGCCTCGAAGTCCAGGGCGTCGGCGAGTTTGGGGTTGCGCTCGCGGAGGTGGGCGACGAGGGCGTCGGCCTGCTCGGTCGCGCCCCGCTGGCGGAGCCACTGCAGCAGGTCGCGGGCGACGAGGGACTGGTCGGGGAAGCGGCGGTAGAGGTCGAGCAGGAGGCGGATGGCGTCGTCGGGGCGGCCGACGGACCACAGTTGGCGGGCGTGGGCGTGGAGGTGCGGGGCGAAGGTGGGGTTGACGGCGGCGGCGTCGGGGACGATCGTCGCGTTGCCCAGCAGGACCTGGAGGACGGCGCGGAAGTCGAGGGCGGGCTTGTACTCGGGGTCCGTCGCCAGCGCCACCCCCACCTCGCGGTCGGCCTCGGCGTAGTTGCGCTCGTTGAGGCGGAACCGCGCGACGATCAGGCGGGCGCTGGGGTTCTTGTCCTGCCCGGGGGAGCGCATGAGGTCCTGGACGAGGGCTTCGGCCTTGGCGGGCAGGCCGAGCTGCATGTAGACGGTGTACAGGAGGTTGATGGTGTCGACCTCCATGAACCCCCCGAGGGCCTCGCGGGCCTTCTCCAGGAGGTTCATCGCCGCCTGGTAGTCGCCCTCGGCGAACTTGATCTTGCCGGCGATCTGGGAGTAGTGGAAGGCCATTCCGGGGTAGCGGGCGAGGACCTGGTGGCAGATGCGGGCGTCGTCGAGGAGGGGGCGGCGGTGCTCGGGGTCCGGGAGGGTCAGGGCCTTGTCCAGCAGCAGGTCGGCGCGGAGGTAGTTGAGGGCGAACCGCCCGCGGTTGGCGTCGCTGCCGGGCTGGGTGGTGGACTGGGGCTGGCTGCGCAGGGCCTCCAGGCCGCGGTCGGCCTCGGCGAGGCCGGCGTCGAGGTCGCCCTGGCGCCCGAGGATGCGGGCGGCGAGTTCGTAGGAGCGGGGGTCGGTGGGGGCGACCCGCTGGGCCTCGTGCAGGGCGCTGAGGGCCTGGGGGAAGTCGCGGTTCATCTCGTGGAACGACGCCAGCGAGATGTGGCCCTGGGGGTCGCTGGGCGCGCGGCGGATGGCCTCCTGGATCTGGGCGAGGGCCTCGCTGTTGCGCCCGCCCTGGCGGAGGTGGGCGGCGTAGTGGCAGCGGAGGACGACGTTGTCCGGGGCGGCCTGCAGGAACCGGTCGAACGTCGCCTCGACGGCGGCGGGGTCGCGGATCTCGGCGAGGAAGCGGAGGTACTCGATGCGGTAGTCGTCGTGGTCCGGCGCCAGCCGCACCGCCGTCTCGAAGTCCTCGATGGCCTGGTCCTTCCAGCGGGGGTCGTCGGACTGGAGGAGGGCGAGGCGGCTGCGGGCGTAGCCGCGGCGGAAGAAGGCCTGGTGGTTCTGCTGGGAGTCCTCGCGGCGGAGGAGGCGGTTGGCCTCGTCGAGGAAGAGCGAGATCGCCTGCTCGACGCGCTGGACGTCGGAGCGGCTGTGGGTGGAGGTCTGCCAGAAGTAGTCCCAGTAGAGGTCGCAGAGGGCCTGGCGGGCGGGGAGGTGGGACTCGTCGGCGTGGATGGCGCTGCGGAGCAGGTCGGGGATGGCGCGGAAGTGCTTGGCGCGCTCGCTGGGCATGAGCGTGCGGTCCTTGACGACCTCCTGCTCGGCGAGGGCGAGCTTGTAGTAGTAGTCCGCCTGCTGGGCGCGCTCGATGGCCCGTCGGTAGTTGGAGCGGGCCCCGCGGGCGGCGCGGACGGCGTCGTCGATCTTGCCCTCGGCGCGCAGGGCCAGCGACTGCTGGTAGAGCTGGTCGCCCTCGGTCACGAACTTGTCCACGCTGCCGGGCAGCTTGTTGAACATGTCGACGAGGAAGGCCAGGGCGATTACCGCCACCAGCACCCCCAGTGCCGCCAGGAGGATCAGGACCCGTTGGTTGACTCGTTTGCGCTTCGCCATGCTCTCATTCCTCGACGCCCCGGGGGCGCGATCTTACTGGGGGCCTCGTTCCAGGGCCTCGATGTCCTCGACCGCCGGGAGGACCTTCAGCACCTCGGGCAGGGCGGCGCGGAAGAAGGCCTCGGCCGCCTCCGTCGTCGCCGTCACGTCCGTCGTGGGCTCCCGGGGGGCGAACTGGATCTTCGCGAAGTAGCTGTAGCGGGTGAAGGGGTTCGCCAGCTTCAGGCGGATCATGCGATTGTCGCTCTCGGGCCGCCCGTTGAGGCTGAAGGTGTAGAACTGGTGGCGCTGGAACAGCACCATCCCGCTCTGGGTGAAGTACTCCATGCGGACGAGGGGGATGTCGGCGTTCCACTCGGGGCGCGGGGCGTCGGCGGCGAAGGTGAGTTCGTCGGCCCGCCCCAGCGTGGCGCCCCCGGCCACCAGGCACCGCTGGGGGACGTGGGGCACCTTGTCCAGCGTCCCGGTGTAGTAGGTCACGTCCAGGAACCAGTAGCGGTGCCCGCCCTGCGCCTGGGTGTCCTCGTAGATGCGGGAGACGTACCAGTTGCAGCTCCGCGCGCCCAGGCGGGCGTGGTCGTAGGGCGTCCCCACGCCCAGCGTCAGCCGCGTGTCCTCCGGCAGGACGAGTTCCCCGTCGGGCTCCCCGTCCCGTTCGGGCTCGTTGGCGGCGTTGAGCCACAGGACCCCGTCGCCCTCGACGAGGCGGTAGCGCCCGTCGGGCCCGAAGGCCTTGGCCAGCGACAGCAGCCGCTGCTCCCCGTCCAGCTCGACGGCGGGGGGGTGCGGGACGGGCAGCTTGCGCCACACCAGGCCCAGCCCCACGACGGCGGCGTTCCACCCGGCGGCGACGAGGCCCAGCAGGACGGCCGCCACCAGGAAGTGCCGGTCGCGCAGGAGGGCCTGCACCAGCGACGGGGGATGGGCGGGCGACGTCGGGGGGGTCATGCGGCACCTCCCGTGGGCGCGGAGGCGGGCGGATCGGCCGCCCCGTCCTCGTCGTCCTCGTCGTCCTCGTGCAGGTAGAACCCGTGCAGGATGCGGCCCAGCAGGAGCAGCAGGAGGAAGGCGGGCACCAGCAGGGCCATGCCCATGAACTCGTGCATGAACTTCTCCCCCAGCTCGGGCTTGTCGATGACGAACATCGCCCCCGTGAGGGTCACGCGGAGGATGTTGCAGACGATGGCGATGGGGATCCCGGCGAGGACGAAGACGATCCGCTGCCAGTTGGGGCGGTCCTCGATGTACGCCATCGCCACGCTCAGGGCCACGAACGCCATCAGCGACCGCACCCCGCTGCAGGCCTCGGCGACGGTGAGGTGGTGGATCTGGTCGCTCACGCTGGTGATCTGCAGGTGCAGCGACGTGACCTGCACGTCCACCCCGAACAGGCCCAGGAGCACGCCCGAACTCTTCGCCGCCAACCCCTGCAGGGGCATGGCGATGCTCTCGTAGATCGAGCGGGGGAAGGGCATGGCGAAGATCAGGAAGAGGATGGGGACGGCCGCGACGCGGAGGACCTTCCAGCCCGCGACGTACAGGACGAGCCCCAGGAGCGTCAGGAGCATCGAGAGCTGGGACAGGTAGGGGTGGTCCACGGGGTAGAAGCCCAGCAGCGTGCCCGCGAGGCCCACGAGGATGAGCGGCAGGCCCCAGGCGCTGTGCGACCGGGGGGCCTGGAGCAGCTCGTCGCGGCGGGCGTAGAGCAGGTAGATGCTGAACAGGGGGATGAGGAACCCGTGCGCCCAGTTGTTGTCGTCGAGCCACTTGGCGACGAGGTACTGGAACTGCCAGAGGTTGATGGCCGCGAAGAGCCCGGCGAGGACGAGGATCTTGATCCAGGCGTCGGGGCGCAGGGGCGCGGCGGCCAGGGGCTCGTCGGCGGCGACGAGGTCGGCCAGCGAGCGGCCCGGGGGGGCCGTGGTTGCGGTCGCGGGATTGTGGTTGGCGTGGGTCATGGGTGTCGTGATGCCCCCGGGCGCGTTACCAGACCAGGAACCGGCGGCTGTCGAGCCCGCGCGGGGCGGCCTCGGAGAAGTTGCGGTCGTAGAGGAACCCAAAGCCGTACGAGAAGCGGAAGGCGTTGCGGAAGACGGCCAGGAACGGCGCGCGCCAGTTGGTCCCGATGGCGACGACGTCGTCGGGCTTGAGGAACAGGTCGGGCCTCTCCCCGCGGAAGATGGCCTCGACGTCCAGGGGGATGATCTCCTGCTGGTTGCCCTCGAGGCGGCGGATGAGGTAGGAGTTCTCGGGCCAGGCCAGGTTCCCCAGGTTCCCCCCGGCCGCCAGGGCCTGCACGATGGTGACGCGGCGGTTGGTGAGGGTGTACACGCCGGGGCGGGCGATCTCGCCCATCAGGTAGAACTCGCCCGTCGGGGGCGAGGGGATGCGGATGATGTCGCCGTTGCGGACGACGATGTTGTACCGCGCCTCCCCGTTGACCAGGGCGGGGTAGTTGATGGCGATGATCCGCATCTGGTCCCCGGGCTGGGCGTCGTTCCAGCCCCAGGGGTCGTCGGCGGTCGGGGGCGCGGTGGGCGCGTCGGGCTGTTCAGGCCCGGCGGGGCCGCGGGCGGTGGGCGCCGCGGGCGCGGTGGGCGCGGTGGGCGGCGGGGAGTCCTCCCCGTCCACGCGGATCCAGCGGCCCCCGGAGAAGATGAAGCGGCTGGACTCGGGGGCCGGATCGGGCAGGTCGTCGGTGCCCGCCGGGTCGTCCCCGCCCGACCCGCCGGCGGCGGTCTCGGCGTAGCGGAGGTGCGAAAGCGAAACGGGCGGGCGGGCGTGGGCGCCCAGGGCGGTGTCGAGGTCCGACCCCGCCGACCCCAGCACGCTCGTGCCCGGGGGCACCTCGGGGGGCAGCTCGGGCAGGGCCTCGGGGGGGGCGGGCGGCAGGAGCGGACCCGCCTCGGGCGCGTCGCCCACCGGGGTGAGGGCGGCCGGGCGGAAGACGTAGATGTACTGCGTCTGGTGCTCGGGGATCCCCCCCGCCAGGGCCAACGCCTCCAGGAGGCGCATGTTGTTGCCGAGGAGCTGGTACTGCCCGGCCCGGCCGGCCCCGATGAGCGAGAAGCGATTGTTCCGCTTGGCGAGGATGGCGACGGCGACGCGGGGGGAGCGGAGGACGTTGCGGCTGTAGGCGTCGATGACGCGGTCCTTGAGCTGCTGCTGCGTCAGGCCCGCCACGACGAGGCGGGACTCGAGCAGGGGCAGGTCGATCCGCCCGCTCTCGGTGATCTCGCGCGTCAGCACCTCCTCGCGCCCCTCCTGGAGCAGGTCCCAGACGGTGATCTGCACCACGTCGGTGGGCCCGAGGATGTAGTCGGTGTCCGCGTAGGCGAAGTCCACGTCGGAGGGCGGCTCGGCGTTGGGGAGCATCTCGGTCGTCTCATCGACCATCGAGGCGCTCGTGAGGATGGGGCGGATGGACGACCGCGTGGGGCCGCGGATGACGTCGCTGGGATTGAACCAGCGATCGTGCGCCACCTTCAACTGGTTGTCATTCCACTCGGCCCACTCCTGGCAGCCGCTCAGCAGCCCCCCCGCCGCCACCAGCGCGACGACTGCCAGCGCCCGAGCGGCCGGGCCGCGGACGAAACCCCATGCACGTGACTGATCCTTTGGATACGCGGCCATTCGGTTACCTTCCATGCAGCGAACCTGCCGCCCCGGCGCCGTCCCGCTCCATGCGAGGGCGCACGACGACTGCGCACCCCTGCGCCGCCGCGCAGAAGTGCCTGCAGAAGTTATCGGTCATCCTTTTCTCCATCTGAATGAAATATCAGCACTTGGCGATGGCGCCCCCGGCCGGTCCGGCCGTCCGCGGGCCGCCGAACCGACCGCGCCGCACCCTATGCTACGCCGCACGCTCCCCGCGGGATCGCGCGTAGCGACGATCCTAGCAAAAAGCATGTCGTCGAATCCATGTTCCTTGACGAAAACGAAGCCGCGCCCCAAACCCCCGCCCCAAGTGCGAGCGACGCTCCCCGCGCGAATGACGCCCCAAGCGCGAGCGTTGGGGGTCTCCTGACCCCCAACGTCCCGGAACGTCAACGGGTGCTTCCGCGCCAGCGTTATGGCGGCGCGTCGGTCGCGGCGGCCGCCGCCGCGAAGGGGGCGCTCCAACGGCGCTGACGCGGAGGCGTCCCTCACTCCTCCAAGACGCCGGGGGTCAGGAGACCCCCGGCGCAGGAGGTGCGCGCGACGCTCCCCGGGCGAACGACGCCCGAGGCGCGAGCGTTGGGCGTCAGGAGACCCCCGGTGCAGGAGGTGGGGGCGAGGCGCGCGCCCGGACGATGCGATGCTCGGGAGCGTCGCATCGTCCGGGCGGCGGAGGCTCGGTGTCGGCCCGCGGGGAGGGCCGTTACCGGGTGGCCGTCGTGGTGGGGCTGGCGTCCGGGACGGTGGTCTTGGCGGTGATGGCCTCGCGGAAGCCCAGCAGCAGCGGGGCGGCGATCGCCACCGACGAGTACGTCCCGAACAGCACGCCCGCCAGCAGGGCGAAGCTGAACGCGTGGATGCCCGTCCCGCCCCAGATGTACATGACCAGGATGACGACCAGCGTCGTGCCCGAGGTCAGCATCGTTCGCGACAGCGTCTGGTTGACCGAGGCGTTGATGACCTGCGGGGTCACCACCGCCAGGCGCCCGCGGTTCTCACGGATGCGGTCGAAGACGACGATCGTGTCGTTGACGGAGTACCCGATGATCGTCAGGATCGCCGCCACCATCGCCAGGTCGATCTTGAACGCGTCGATCCCCAGCAGCGAGCCCAGGAACGTGCGGTGCAGCCAGTTGGACACCGCCACCAGGCCCAGGACGATGAGGACGTCGTGGACGAGGCAGACGACGGCCGCCAGGCCCCACTGGGCGGACCCGAAGCGGAACCACAGGTACAGGACGATGGCGAAGCAGGAGAGGATGACGGCGACGATGGCGAGCTGGGCGGCCTCCCCGGCGATTTCGGCGTCGAAGTTGACGACGGTGATGGCCTCCTCGCGCTGCAGGGGGTTCTGCACGCCCCACTGCAGGGCGGCCCGCTCGAAGCCCTGCTGGGCCGTGGGCGTGGCGCGGACGGAGGCGTCGGTGGGGGTGACGAAGACGAGGAACCCGGTGTAGGCCCCGTCCTGCGCCTGCGTGAGCCCGATGACGTCGATGGCGTCGATGCGCTCGTCGTCGAAGTCGGGCTGGAGGCGCATGTCGCTGATCCGCCGGCGGTACTCGTCCACCGTCAGGGCGGGCTCGACGTTCTGCACCACCATCACCACCCCGCCCTCGTAGTCCTCCAGGGCCAGGGCCGGGTTCGCCTGGCGGGCGAGCGTGGGCGTCACCCACGTCACGCCCGAGGGGGCCAGGTCCGCCCCCAGGGGGTTCGCCTCGCCCGCGCGGGGCGTGAGGAGATCGAACTCCGACCGCGTCTGCGTCTGCAGCGACGTCCCGAACGCCTCCCCCAGCGCCCGGCGGACTTCGTTCCAGTTCGTCTCGGTCGTCGAGATCTGGTAGGTCAGCGCCGGAAGGGCCTCCAGCTCGGCCCCGGCCAGCGGCTCGTTGTCCCCCCCGCTGAGGAGGCCGAAGACCTCCTCCCGACCCGGGTGCACCGCGAGCCACTCCTGGAGCGTGACCTCCTGGTTGTTGTCGCGGTCGTAGACGCGGAGGAACTCGACGCGGTCGGCCTCGTTGAAAACGGTCTCCACGATGGCCGTCGCGGCGAGCTTGTCCAGCCCCTCCCGCTGGGCCGTGGCGCGGAAGGCCTGGCGGACGTTGTCGTCATCGGGCAGGGCCCCGGCGACGAGGGCGTCGCGCTCGAAGGCGATCGTCGCCTTCGTCCCCGCCGAGAACTCGATGCCCCAGATGTTGTTGCCCTGCCAGAACAGCGACACGACGCCCAGGACGATCATGGCGGCCGAGAGGCCCCAGAAGAAGTACCGCTTGGACATCCAGTTGACGTTCGGGACGCCCACCAGCTTGAGCATGCCCAGGGGCTTCTTGAGCAGCCGGGCGTCCAGCAGCGCCTGGAAGATCCAGCGGGTGACGAGCAGGGCGCTGAAGAGGCTGAACAGCACGCCCAGGCCCAGCGTGATGGCGAACCCGCGGACCTCCTCCGTGCCCACCCATCCGAGGATCAAGCAGGTGATGAGGGTGGTGAGGTTGGCGTCGAAGATCGCGCTGAACGCCCGCTCGTAGGCGTTCTTCAACGCCATCCGCACCGACTGGTTCTTCGCCTGCTCCTCGCGGAGGCGCTCGAAGATCAGCACGTTGGCGTCGACCGCGATGCCGATGGTGAGGATGATGCCCGCGATGCCCGGGAGCGTGAACGACGCGTCCAGGAGGCTCATGGCCCCCAGGACCAGGATCAGGTTGAACAGCAGCGCCGCGTTGGTGATCAGCCCCGCCAGGAGGTAGTACACCAGCATGAAGGCCCCGACGGCGATGAGGCCCCAGACGGCGGCCTGGATCCCCTTCTCCTTGTTCACCTCCCCGATGCCCGCCCCGAAGGTGTTCTGCACGACGGGGTTGGGGTCCAGCCGCCCCGGGAGCGACCCGGCGTCCAGCGTGCGGACCAGCTCCAGGACCTCGTCCTGCGTGAACCGCCCCGTGATGACGCCCCGCGAGGAGATCGCCGACTGGATGTACGGGGCGGAGTACACCTCGTTGTCCAGCAGGATCGCCATGGGGCGCTTGAGGTTGGAGGCCGTCAGGTTGGAGAAGATCAGCGCCCCGGCGTCGTTGAACTGGAAGCCCACGGCCGGCTGGCCGCGATCGTCGCGGTCGGGGAACGCCTGGTCCAGCCGCCAGCGGGTCTGCCCGGGGATCTGGAGCATGGAGAGCTGGGGGTCGTTGGAGAGCAGGACGTAGGTGCGGCCCTCGTAGTCGTCCTGGATGAGGTGCTCAAAGCCGCTGGGGTCGTTGAGGGCGAACCACGCGTAGGGCAGGCCGCGCTTGAGGACCTCGGCGGGCCCGCGCTCCGCGAGCAGCTCGCGGTACTGGCGGACCTCCTCGGGGCGCAGGACGATCTGGTTCTCGCGCTCCCCCGCGGTGACGGGGGCGATGCGGAACTCGAGGACGCCGGCCTTGGCGATGAGGCGCTGGAGGTCGGCGGGCTCCTCGAGGCGCTGGCGGAGGTTGGCCCACTGGGTGTAGAGTTCGGCGACGCGGTCGATCTGCTCGACGCGGGTGGGGTGGGACTGGCGGAGTTCGGCGAGGCCGTCGGCGTAGAGGCGGTTGCGGCGGTCGATCTCGGCGGGGTCGCGTTCAAGGGCCTTCTCGCGCGGGGGCAGGTAGTTGCGGAGGACGCCCTCGAGGCGGGCCTGGGTGAGGTTGCGGTCGTAGAGGCGCGAGCGTTGCAGGGCGAGGGCGGCCTGGGCGTCCTTGACCTGGTTCTCGGCGGCGGCGATGGCGGCGTTGAGGTCGGCGATGGCCTCGGGGGCCGCGTCGGGGGGCAGGGCCTGGAGCTGGCCCTGGAGCTGGAGGAGTTCGGCGCGGGCGGCCTCGACGCCGTCGGCGGCGTCGGCGGCGGCCCCGAGGGCGTCGGTGAGGGCCGCGTCGCCGCGGGCGACCTCGGCGATCCGGGCGGCGCGCTCATCGGGGGCGGCGCGGAGGACGCGCTGCACGTCGCTGGGGCGGAGGTTGCCCTGCTCCAACTGGTCCAGCGCGAGCTGGTAGGCGCGGCGGGCGGCCTGCGAGGCGGGGCTGCTCGCGGGCATGCGGACCTCGATGCGGTTGGACCCGATGGGCCGCCACTGGATGTTCAGCAGGCCGCGAGGGTCGATCCGCTCCTTCAGGACGCGGATGATCCGCTGGGGCAGGTCGCGGGCCTCGTCGGCGACGCCCTCGGGGGTGCGGATCTCGAAGATCATCGTGTGCCCGCCGGCGAGGTCAATGCCGGCCTTGAGGCCCTTGGCATACACCATCCACAGGCAGATGATGATGGGCAGGAACACGAACAGGGCAAACTTCAGGAGGAGGTTCTTTGTGTTCATGGCGTCGCTTTATCCGTCGGTCCGCGCGCGGGAAGCCCGCGCGAAATGCTGGCCCCGGCGGGGGGCTGTCGTGCCCGCCCGCCGGAAGCGTCCGGTTCCCAAGACAATAGAACTGCCCATTCTCCGTCCCAAGCCCCATTCGGTCAAGTAAAACTGCCGGGGGCTCGATGGCCGGGAGCGACCTTCTGTTCTGGTAGAAGAGGTAACCGCTCACGGAACGGGGCCCCGGTGTGGACGCCAGCCTCAAACCGCATGCTGTTCGCGGCTTGGGGGTGCGGCGGTGCGGGGGGCTCAGCTTTCGAGCCTCGCCCCCAGGGCCGCCACGATGTGGTCGAAGTCGTCCAGGGAGTAGTAGTCGATGACGATGCGGCCGGAGTTCTTCGCCCGCCCGGGGCGGATGGCCACGCGCGTGCCGACCGTGCGGGTGAGCTGCTCCTCGACGTCGACGAGGTACGGGGGCCGTGGCGGCCGGGGCCGGGCGGGTGCGCGGGGCTCGGGGTCGGGCTCGGCGACGATGGCCTCGAGTTCGCGGACGGACAGGCCGTCCTCGATGACCTCCAGGGCGAGGGCCTTCTGGCGGTCGCTCTGCCCGGCGAGGCCGGCGAGGACCTTGGCGTGGCCGAAACTCAGGGTCCCGGAGGCGATGAGGAGGGGAAGTGGATCAGGTAAGTCTAGTAACCGCAAGTAGTTAGCGACAGTCGCCCTCGCCTGCCCCAGCTTCTCGGCGGCATCGGCCTGGGTGAGGGAGAACCGCTCCATGTACTCGCGGTAGGCCGTGGCGCGCTCGATGGGGTTGAGGTCGGCGCGGTGGATGTTCTCGACGAGGGCCCACTCGAGCATCTCCTGGGGGGTGGCCTGGCGGAGGACGCAGGGGACGGTGGCGAGGCCGGCGCGGCGGGCGGCGCGGAGGCGGCGCTCCCCGGCGATGAGGACGTAGGGGGTCGTGGCGTCGGGGCCCGAGGCGCGGGCGATGAGGAGGGGCTGGAGGATGCCCTGCTGGGCGACGCTGGCGGTGAGTTCGGCGAGTTCCTGCTCGGTGAACTCGCGGCGGGGCTGGTAGGGGTTGGGGGCGATGTCGCCGACGGGGACCTCGGAGGGCCGCGGGTCCGGCGCGGCCGGGGGAGGCGCGGCGGCGGCGGCGGCCGGGGCGTCCGGGGCGGGCGCTGCGCCCGCGGGCGGGGCGTCCGTCGGGGGCGCGGGCGGCGGCGCCGGGGCGGAGGCGGAGGTCGAGATCAGGCTGGAGAGCCCACGGCCCAGGCGGGGCCGTGGCGGAGTACCCTTTTCGGAGGCCATTCGCATGCTCCTTCGCGGACGGGGGGCGGGGCAGGGACACGGATGTTCCACGTGGAACACGTTGTACCATCGCCGGGGCGGGGGATGCAAGGGCGTTCGCCGCCGCCGGGCTGGTTCCGCACGGCCGGGGGCGCGGGGCCAAACCCCGCTACCCGCGGGGGGGGGGGAGAAGTCGAACGCATCGAGGTACCTCCAGCCCTTCGCAAAGGGCCGTGTCTCACGCCTCCATGGCGTGAAGGGTGTACGGACGTCGACGGTTCCCGGACGACAGGCCACCGCAAAACGTAAGGGCTGAGACGACTCGGGGCCTACAACGCCGTGAGTGCCCAATCCTCGTCGATGGACCTGAAGTGCGAGCTGGTCTGTGGTGGAGCCCCCTGTGGTCCCGTCCGCGTGATAACGAGCTAGTACCACGGTGCGCGGTTCATCTGCAAGCGAGAGCGTTGGGTTCAGGTAACTCGGCGAAATCTTAGGATGATTCGTCTCGTCGGGAGGCCGAGGGACTTGTCGCATTTTGAAGTGCGGCGCCCGGAGGGAATGTGGGGCAAGGTATGCTGCCCCGGTCGACATCGGGAGGTCGAAGTCCAAGGAGGAGCGCGACCGGCCATTGATGTGGGCCACGGTCACCAGAGCCACGGTTGGGCTACTGCCGGGCCCTGCAGTGACTGCTCCATCGGCTGTGGCCGATAGCCTTGCCGCGCTCGAGCACCCGTCTCCCCCGACGCCCTGACGGCGCTCCCGGCGACCCTCGATCGGATTTCACGAAACCGAGCTTTTTCAGCCAAAGCTCTCCGCTTTACCAACGGTAAAGCGCCCCGGGACGCCCCCGGGATCTCACCGCCGGCGCAGCCCCTTCGCGGCGGCGAGCATCCGCTTCGCGGCGCGTTCGAGCTTGGCGGAGAGCTCTTCGCGGGCGGTCTCGTCGAGCGCCTCCGAGACCTCCGCGAACCGCTCGAGCCCGGCGGCGTCGCCGAAGAGATCGAGGGTGCGCTCCACCTGGGTCTCGTAGGTGCGGCGGCTGGCGCTGCGACGGCGGTGCCGCCCGGTCTGCCGGAGGGTCTCGTCGACGAAGCGAGCGGCGGTGGGGCCGTCCAGGTCGAAGTCGAGGCAGTGCTTCGCCGCGCGGTCGAGGGCGGAGAGGGTGGGACGGCCGCCGGGATCCTTGCGATCGGCGAGCGGCAGCAGGCGTTCCTTCAGCCCGGGCTCGAGCCGCTTCCAGTACCGGCCGGTGATCAGCTCGTCGTAGGCGCCGACCCGGGCTAGCACCGACACCGCCTTCGCCGACAGCCCGGTCTGCCCGGGCACCCGGCGCAGCAGCTCGCGCCACCGCGGGTTCGAGCCCCGGTCGGCCCGGAGCATCGCCCGCGCGTCCTCGTCGAAGATCTCGGTGAGCATGAGCTGCGAGACCCGCCGGTGCCCGTCCTCGAACGCGTCGATCCAGTCGCCCATCGCGTCGAGGACCCGCGCGACCGACTTCACGCCGTCCCTGTCCAGCGCGACGACGGTCTTCGGCGCGCGCACGACGAGCGCGCCGGTGGAGGGCTTCTTCGATTCCTTCTTCGCCATGAGGATCGCTCCGCCCGCCCCGCGCGGGCCTCTTGGGGCGATCCTATCGCGCGCACCGGGGTTCGGGCGGCTGACCGGCGCAAGCGCTCTCGGTGGCCACGGCGGAGAGCGGCACCCGCGCGCCGAGCACGCCCGCGGCCACGACCAGTTCGCCCTCGAACGCCCCGGACGCGGACGGCACGAACCGCACCGTCCCCTGCAGCGCCTCTCCGGCCGGCACCACCTCGCCCTCCAGCGCCAGCTCGAACGGGCCGAGCGTGCTCGCCGCCACCGGGAGATCCCGCGGCGCGTTCGTTCGCACCCGCACGACCAGCTCGGAGCGACCGCCGGCCGCCGT
>JAWLCQ010000060.1:0-15832 GCA_041687095.1 Phycisphaerae bacterium
GAGCCCCGCGCGCAGGATCCACAGGGTGGGAGGCGACTTGGCGAAGGCGTCCGGGGGTGGCGATCGAGCATCTTGCAGAAAGCGGCGGTGAACCGCCGCACTCCAAAGGAAGCCCCAGACAAGTGAGAGAGAGCCCGCGCGCCCGGTTGCGATGGGGGCATCGGGACGCCGAGATGTGTAGAACAACGAGGTCTCCTGACCCGCCCCACCTCCTGCGCCGGGGGTCTCCTGACCCGCCCCACCTCCTGCGCCGGGGATCTCCTGACCCCCGGCGTCCGGGAGGGGCGAGGGACGCCTCCGCGGCAGCGTTGTTGGAGCGCCTCCATCGCGGCGGCGGCCTGGTCCTGAGCCTGTCGAAGGCCTGGTCCTGAGCCTGTCGAAGGGCCGCCGCGACCGAAGCGCCGCCATGACGCTGTCGCGGAAACGTTCCGCTCGTTCCGGGACGTTGGGGGTCAGGAGACCTGGTTGTTCTACACATCTCGGCGTCGCGGGGCGCCAGGGCCCCGATTCCGGGCATCGGTCCGAAAGCCCCGACAGGGGCGAGGGACAGTAGCCGGGGGTGGAGCGCAGCGGAACCCCCGGAAGGCGGTTCCGTTCTTCAGAGCCCCGACAGGGGCGAGGGAGCCGTGGGGGTTCTCGCGAGGTCCAGCCTTCCATCTCCCTCGCCCCTACGGGGCTCTATCTTTTTCGGCCTGTACCGGGGGCTCCGCTGCGCTGCGCCCCCGGCTATTCTCCCTCGCCCCTTCCGGGGCGAAGAGGCCCGGCCGGGATCGGCGGGAACGAGTTTCTTCATGCCATTCGACGCGGGGTCGGTGGGGAGGTTCGGATGGCGGCCGTCCTTCTCAGGCCCCCGGGGGCGCCGCGTGAACGGTTACCAATTGCGGCACGCGATGGGGGGGCCTGCCGTTGCCCGGAAGTTGGGCCTTCTTCACGCCTTCGCTGCTGTTCGCGAAGGCGTGAACGCTTACGAAAATCGAAACTCAGTCAGACCCCTCGGGAATCAGGATCCTTCCCTCCTCCCCCCGCTGCGCCGTCACCGCCACGATCAGCGACGTCGCCCCCGCCATCATCAGCAGCGCCGTCCCCCCCGCCGATACGAACGGGAAGCCCATCCCCGTCGGGGGGGCGACGACGACGTCGACGGCGACGTGGAGGACGGCCTGCATGGCGATCAGGAACCCCAGCGACCCCGCCAGCAGCATCCCGAAGCGGTCGGGGGCCTTGGCGGCCGCCCGGCGGGCGTTCCAGATCCACAGCACCAGCAGCCCCGTCAGCAGCAGCGCCCCCACGAACCCCCACTCCTCGCAGTACACGCTGAAGATGAAGTCCGTGCTGTCCTCCGGCAGGTAGCCCAGCTTGCGGATCCCGTTCCCCGCCCCTCGCCCGAACCACCCGCCGTTGAGAATCGCCAGGATCGACTGCTGCGGCTGGTACGCGGCGGGGTTCTCCGTCGACCACGGGTCCAGCAGCGCCGCAATCCGCGACCAGCGGTGCGGGTCCAGCACGACGAACTTATAGAAGCCCGCCGCCCCCCCCCCCCCCCCCCCCCGCGGCGGGGCGCACGGCACCCCCGCCAGGAACAGCACGGCCGCACTGGAGACCCCGATCAGCATGGCCGTTCCGAAGTCGTTCTGGATCACCAGCAGCATGCACGCCCCGATGAGTCCCAGGGCGGGCAGGAAGGTGCGGACGAAGCTGCGGGGGTCGGTGGACTCGCGAGACAGCCACGCGGCGAGGAAGACGACGAGCGACAGGCGGATGAGTTCGGACGGCTGAAAGCCGATGACGAAGTCCCGGGGCCCCAGGCGGATCCAGCGGGCCTTTCCGCCCACGGCGTGCCCGACCTGCGGGAGGAACACGAGGATCCCGCAGGCGATGGCGAGGACGAGCAGGGCGGCGGCGGCGTAGGGGAGGCGGCGGCCCGCGTTGAGCCACCGGTAGCCGATCCGCCAGGCGAACAGGACGGTGAGGGCGGCGAGGATGGCGAAGAGGGTCTGGCGGTAGTCGACCCGCTTGTACCAGTCCCCGGGGTCGGCGACGCTGGCGAGGGCGGAGTGCACCATGACCACGCCCAGGCCCATCAGCGCCAGCGTCACCAGCACCAGCGACTGCCCCCGCGGGTTCTCCCGCAGGGGGGCGAGCCTTGCTGTCCGTTGCTTCCTTGCCATCGCGACCACCTTTCGCCCGCGCCCAGCCCCCCATCCACGCCAACCGTCTCCCGGCCCTTCGGGAAAAGGGGACAGGCGCCTGCGGGGCGAACAGCCGCCCCTCCGGAGCCCGTCCCCTTTTCCTCTCCAGCCTACCTCATCTTCAGCGTCGCCAGCGCCAGTGCCGCGAACAGGATCCCCAGCACCCAGAACCGCGTGACCACCTTGGTCTCCGTCCACCCCCCGAGGTGGAAGTGGTGGTGCAGCGGGGCGCAGCGGAAGATCCGCTTGCCCTGCAGCGATCCGCTCATCCGCTTGGTCCACTTGTAGTAGCCCACCTGGAGCATGACGCTGCCGGCCTCCATCACGAAGACGCCCCCGGCGATCATCAGCAGCAGCTCCTGGCGGGTGACGACCGCGATATAGCCGATCAGCCCGCCCAGGGCGAGCGAGCCCGTGTCGCCCATGAACACCTGCGCGGGGTGCGCGTTGTACCAGAGGAAGCCCAGGCAGGCCCCGATCATGGCGGCGCAGATGACGGTCATCTCGGCCGAGCCCGCCACCAGGGGCAGGTGGAAGAACGACGACCAGTTCGCCACCCCGACGATCTCGGAGACCACCAGCAGCACGAGCGAGACGATGATCACGCACCCGCTCGCCAGCCCGTCCATCCCGTCGGTGAGGTTCACCGCGTTGGACGAGCCCACCATCGTCAGGACGGTGATGCCCACGTACGCCCCCAGGCTTAGAAAGACGGGGGAGGCGTAGAACGGCAGGTAGAAGCTGTGGGCGGGGTTCACCCCGTCGATCCCGCTCTCGCTGCCGTAGCGGTACATGTAGATGCTCAGCAGCACGGCGAGCCCGATCTGGAACAGGAGCTTCTCCCAGCTCTTGAGCCCGTCGCGCGAGCCCTTGCCCGCCGAGCGGCGGAGCTTGATCCAGTCGTCGGCCGCCCCGAGCCCTCCCAGCCACACCAGCGCCAGCAGCGCCATGCGGATGTACATGTTCCCCACGTCGGCGAAGACCAGGACGGCGAAGCCGATGGCGATGAGGATCAGCACCCCGCCCATGGTGGGGGTCATGGACTTGTGGCGGGTCAGCTCGTTGAGGTCGGCGTGGTCGAACTCGGGGTTGTCCCCCATCTTCTGCTTGATCAGGTAGCGGATGGTCCGCGGCCCCAGCAGCAGGACGACGAGGAAGCTCACGACCGCGGCGCCCATGATGCGGAGCAGCAGGTTGCCCTCGAGAAACAGACAGATCACGTCACGCTCCCTTGCCCGTCGCCAGCCCTCGCCGGCGCCGCCGCGTGCAACGCCGCCAACGCCGGAGCGACCAGCTCCTCCATCCGGGTGCTTCTCGATCCCTTGAGCAGGACCACGTCCCCGGGGCGGAGCAGCTCCGCGAGGCGGGGGAGGAGTTCCTCCTTGCTCCCGAACGCCGCCGGGCACGCCGCCCCGCAACCCGCGGCGGCCGGTCCGGCAAACTCGCCCACCCCGATCACCACCTCCACCCCCCGCCGCGCCGCCTCGCAAGCGGTCTGGGCGTGCAGCTCGGGGGCGGTGGGGCCCAGCTCGCGCATGTCGCCCAGGATCAGCACGCGGCGGGCCCCGGGCTGAGACGCCAGCACCTCGATCCCCGCCATCGCGCTGCCGGGATTGGCGTTGTACGCGTCGTTGATCACCCCCCCGCCGCCCGGGGCGGGCGACCACTGGAGGCGCATCTCCACGCCCCCGAAGCTCGCCATCGCCGCCCCCGCGTCCTCGGGGGCGATCCCGAACCGCTGCGCGACGGCGAGGGCGGCGAGGGCGTTGAGGGCGTTGTGCTGCCCGGGCAGGGGCAGGTCCACCCAGAGGCGGTGGTTCACCTGGAACCGCTGCGACAGCCCGCGGGGCTCGTACCCCGTGAGGCGCAGGTCGCACCCCTCGGAGCATCCGAAGCGGACGACGCGGGCGTCGTAGGCCCGCAGGGCGCGGTCGAGCAGGTCGCTGTCGCCCCAGACGACGGCGAGCCCGGAGGACTCCAGCCCCGCCAGCAGCGACGCCTTCTCCACCGCGATCCGCTCGATGGACCCGAAGCCCTCGAGGTGGCAGGGGGCGATGGAGGTGATGACGGCCACGTGCGGGCGGGTGAGGCGGGAGAGGTCGTCGACCTCTCCGGGGTGGTTCGCCCCGACCTCGCAGACGACGTACTGGTCCCCCGCGTTGACGCCCAGGAGCGTCAGGGGCACCCCGATGTCGTTGTTGAAGCTCTTGGGGCTGCACGAGCCCCGCATCGACTGCGAGAGCACGTGGTGGACCATCCGCTTCACCGTCGTCTTGCCGTTGGACCCGGTGACGGCGACGACGGAGGCGTTGGCGATCGAGCGGTGGTAGGCGGCGAGATCCGTCAGGGCCTTGCGGGTGTCCGCGACCCCGATGAGCCCGGCGGGGAAGGCGGCGAGGGCGGTGGGGTTGGCCTTGGCGTCCTTGTGGACGATGGCGAGGGGGCAGCGGGCGGCGGCGGCCTGCGGGAGAAAGTCGTGCCCGTCGAAGCGGTCCCCGCGGAGGGCGAGGTACAGCTCGCCCGCTTGGGCGGAGCGGGTGTCGGTGGTGATCCCGCCGACGTGCACGTCGCGGGGGTTCGTGAGCCACCGGCCATGGACGGCCGAGCGGATCTGTTCGGCGGTGAGGGGCTTCACGGGGCGGCCTCCCGGCGGCGGAGGGCGGCGGCGGCGACGCGGCGGTCGTCGAAGTCGATCTTCGTCGTCCCGAGGATCTGGTAGTCCTCGTGGCCCTTCCCGGCGATGAGGACCACGTCGCCCTCGCGGGCGGTGTCGATGGCGAGGTCGATGGCGGCGCGGCGGTCGGGCTCGACGCGGACGCGGCCATTGGTGTCGGGGGCGAACCCGGTGAGGATCTCGGAGAGGATGGCGGCGGGGTCCTCGGTGCGGGGGTTGTCGGAGGTGACGACGACGACATCCGCCAGCCGCTCGCACACGCGGGCCATCCGCGGGCGCTTCGTGCGGTCGCGGTCGCCCCCGCACCCGAAGACGACGATGAGGCGGCCCCGCGTCAGCGGCCGCACCGCCGCCAGCACGTTCTCCAGCGCGTCGTCGGTATGGGCGTAGTCCACGAAGACGCTCCAGGGCCGCGAGGTGGGGACCCGCTCGAGCCGCCCCGGGACGCGGGCGATGCCCTCGATCCCGCGGACGACGGCGTCGAGTTCGAGCCCCAGCCCGAGCCCCACCCCCGCCCCCGCCAGCAGGTTGTACACGTTGTGCTTCCCGATGAGCGGGGTGTTCACCGGGACGCTGCGCCCGCCGTAGTGCAGCGTGAAGCGCGTGCCCGACGCGTCGGTGGCCCCGATCTCGGCCCGCAGGTCGCACCCCTCGCCCAGCCCGTACCCGAGAACCCGGGCGTTGCGGGCGGCGGCGGCGAACCCGGGGAAGTAGGGATCATCGCGGTTCAGGACGGCCGCCTGCTGCGGGCCCATGGGCACGAAGAGCTTATGCTTGGCGGCGGCGTAGGCGTCCATGGTCCCGTGGTAGTCCAGGTGGTCGCCGGTGAGGTTCGTGAACACGCCCGCGGCGAACTCGATCCCGCCCGTGCGGTGCTGGTCCAGGGCGTGCGAGGAGACCTCCATCACCAGGTGGCTGCACCCGGCGGAGACCATCTCCTCGGTGAGGGCGGCGAGTTGGACGGCGTCGGGGGTGGTGTTGGGGGCGGGATGGGAGCGGCGGTGCGTCTCGTAGGTGATCGTGCCCAGCAGGCCGGTGCGATGGCCCAGCGACTCGAGCATCCCGCGGACGAGGTACGCCGTCGTGGTCTTCCCGTTGGTTCCGGTGATCCCGACGGCGGTGAGCTGGCGGGCGGGCCACCCGCGGACCGCCTGCGCCAACCGACCGGCGGCGATGCGGGTGTCATCCACGACCGCGCAGGCGACGGACGCGGGGACGTGCGAGGGGTCGTCGCACACGACCGCGGACGCCCCGGCGGCGAGGGCGGCGGGGATGAACCCGTGCCCGTCCGCCTGCGACCCGCGGACGGCCACGAAGCAGGAGCCCCGTTGGGCGCGGCGGGAATCGACGCAGACATCACCGATCTCTGCGTCCCCGCGCACCTCGCGAACCGCCACCTCCGCCGTATGTATCAATTCACGAAACTGCATAGGGACATCTTACCCAAGTCGGGCACTTCGCCCGAAGCCATCCTCCGCAGGGAGGGAAAACTGGGGAACCGGAGACCGGGAACCGGGAACCTGGGACCGGGAGTCCGGGAATCGCTAGTTCGTTTGTGCGTTCGACTGCTTGTTTAGCGGCGGGCGGTACGCCCGCCCTGCGGGGCAACGCCCCACGGATCGCTTTCCACCGCGAAAGGAACTCCCGAATCCACTGGTCCTCGCATCCGCCGTTTCAGTCCTTCGTATTGTTGTTTTTCAGCTTGTTTCGGATCCCGAGTTTCGGATTTCGAATCTGCCCGGTCAGGATCGCTACCTCGCCGCCGTGTCCAGCCCCTGATCCGGGGGCACGTCCAGGTACGTCAGCGTCTTCTCCAGCACGTCCTTGACGGCCGGGGCGGCGAGCGTGCCGCCGTAGTAGCCCACCTTCGCGTCGGGCCAGTAGATCGAGACCAGCACCACCGCGCGAGGGTTGTCCAGCGGGGCCCCGCCCACGTAGCTGGCGACGTACGCCCCGCTGACGTATCCCCGCCGGTCCCCGATCTGCGCCGTGCCCGTCTTGCCCCAGCTCGTCCAGTGCCTCATCCGGGCGGTCTTGCCCGTCCCGCGCTCGACGGCCTGGTGCATCACCTCCAGCGCCTGCCTCGCCACGGCCGGCCGCAGCAGGCGGCGGACCACGGTCCGCTCCGATCGCCACACCGACCGCCCCGCCCCGTCGAGCACCTGGGCCACCAGGCGGGGCCGGAGCATCTCGCCCCCGTTGGCGAGGGCGGCGTAGGCCATGACCATCTGGATCGCCGTCGTGCTCACCTCCTGCCCGAAGGGGATGCGGCGGAGCGAGTACCCGTCCCACTTGGCCAGGGGGCGGAGGATCCCCGCGTCCTCCCCGGGCACGTCGATGCCCGTGCGGTCCCCGAAGCCCAGGCGCTTGGAGTACTCGTACAACCCGCGGTTGCCCACCATCTCGCCCAGCTTGGCCATGCCGATGTTGCTGGAGTGCACGATGATGTCCTCGAGCGTGAGGGGCCCGTAGGCGTGCCCGTGGTCGCTGATCCGCCCGCCCTTGAGGGCGCGGTACACGCCGTTCTCGCAGAAGATGCGGGTGTCCCACCGGAGGACCCCGTTCTCGACGGCGAGGGCGGCGTAGAGGGGCTTGGCGATGCTGCCGGGCTCGTAGGGGGAGCTGACGGGGCGGTTGGTGCGGTCGTTGGGGTCGGCGGACCCGTAGGCGTCGGGGTCGTACGAGGGCAGCGAGCACATCGCCAGCACCTCCCCCGTCTGGGGATCGACCACCACGCCCGCGCCCCACTTCGCCCCGTACTTGCCGACGACGGAGGCGACCGCCTCCTCCAGGTAGCCCTGGACCACCACGTCCAGATGCAGCAGCACGTGCCCCCCGTCCTCGGGCAGGAGCGACTCCTCCGGCAGGGGCCAGATCGCCCGCCGGTGCGCATCGACGAGCAGGGCGCTGCGGCCGTCCCTGGCCTGGAGGTGGGCGGACTGGCTGAGTTCGATCCCCGCCCCCGGCACCCCGTCCACCCGCCGGAAGCCCACCACCTGGCTGGCCAGGGGCCCGTTGGGGTACGACCGCCGCCACTCGTGGGTGACCCCGATGGCGGGGCACTTGATGGCGCGGACGGCGGCGGCCTCGGCGGCGGTGAGTTCCCGCTTGACCCAGACGAAGCGCGCGTCGCGGCGCTCGTGGAGGGTCTGGTAGAGCTGAACGGCGTCGAGGGCGAGGGCGTCGGCGAGGGCGATGGCAACGTCGCCCAGCTCCTTGTCCTTCAGGAGGAAGGGGTCCATGTAGCAGGAGGGCACCTGCCGCGAGGTCGCCAGCGGCACGTACCGCCGCCCCGCCACCCCGTAGATGTTCCCCACCCGCGCGGGGATGGGCACGCGCATCCGCTGCTGGCGCTCCGCCATCGCCAACCCGCGAGGGCGCTCGTCCCGGATCAGGAAGAACAGCCGCGCGTCCAGCGCGACGACCGCGAGGATCAGCAGACCGAACAGGGCGTTCAGCTTCCAGAGGTCCAGGCGGCGGGGAAGCGGGCGATCAACGGGCATGTCAAGGGTTCCATTCGGGGACGGCGGGGTCGGGCTCGGTCTGCACGGTCACGAAGGGCTCGGGGACGCGATGCTTGTCGACGAGTTGCAGCGGCATCTGCCGCACACGCCAGCGGACCTTGTCGGGCGCGGTCAACTGGCCGATCCGCACCTCCTGATCCCACAGCGTGCGGCGAAGCTCGAGCTGGCGGATCCGCTGCCCCTGCTCCTCGTGCCGCGCGCGCGCCTGCTCGCGGCGGACGTGCACCAAGCACACCGCCGTCGCCGTCAGCAGCACGATCACCAGGCTCAGCCGCATCCGACCCACGTCCTTTCCGCACCGCCACACGCACGCGGGGCGCCAGGCGCCCACGTCCGATCGCTTGCCAAACACTCTCTTAGAGACTGTTTCAAAAACCACCGCAAAGGTCGCAAAGACCGCGAAGAGGGAGTGGAATCTCCTCTGTTTACGCCCACTTTTCTTTGCGATCTTCGCGTTCTTGGCGGTGGAATCGGGTTACTGAAACAGGCTCTTACCCGCGTGGGATCACCAACTCCACGCCCGCCGGAAGGCTGTCGGGGGAGTCGAGCTTGTCGCGATTCGCCTCGTAGAGCTTCCGCACGGCCGCGGGGGAATCATCCCTCATCTCCCGCCGGGCAATGCTCGTCAGCGAGTCGCCCCGGCGAACCACGTACGTCCGCGTGGCCGTGCCGGCGGCGGGGTAGTCGCGCAGCGCTCCTTCGACCTCGTCGAACGTCACCAGCCGCACGCCCCCGGCCGGGGTGCGCGCGGGGGCAGGGCTGGGGCGGGGGCGGGGGGCGGACTCGCTGGGGCCCCCGGGGCCCGTCACCGGGGGCAGCGTACCGGGCAGCGGGGGGATGATCAGCTCCTGCCCGACGACCACGGTGCTCTCGCTGGTGAGCTTGTCGCGGTTGGCCTCGAAGATCCGCTTGTACTCCATCTTCCGCTCCTCGCCGTACTCCTTGGCGGCGATGCGGATGAGGGAGTCGCCCTGCTGCACCACGTACGTCCGCACGCGGGGCGCCGGAACGATCAGGGGGACCGAGGGGGCGTCGGGGCGCAGGGTTTCGACGGGGACGGTGACCGCGTCGTCCCGCGTCCCCCCGGGCACGCCAACAGGGGCGGACGGGCGGGCGACGAGCGTCTCGATCGCCGCCAGGCGGTTCGACCCGCTGGGCCCATGGGCGTCAACGCGGACGTCCACCGTCCCGTCCTGGCGCTCGCGGAGGATGGGGGTGGGGCTGACGACGACCGCCTCGGGAATCCCGCCCCGCCGATGCGGATCGCTCAGCACGACCAGCGGGCGCTCGGGCTCGATCGCGGGCGGGCCCGACACCGGCGCCGACGACGAGCCCGTCAGCCCACTGATCACCAGCCCGAACAGCACGATGAATACCAGCCCGACGAGCAGTCCAATCCTTGTTTCGCGAGTCATCTGTCCGGCTCCGTCCTTTTCACGCGACCGCTGCACAACCCACCGCGGGCGCCGCCGCACCCGCGGAGCGAAACGGGAAGAGGCTCCGTATGCATCTTCCTCGATCCGGGCTCCGCCATGCAACCGGTTCTGCAACCGCCTCTAGGCAATCCGTTCCACCCCGCGCAGCTTCGCCGAGCGCGAGCGCGGGTTGGCCTGTATCTCCGTCTCGGTCGGGGTGAGGGGCTTGCGGGTCAGGATCTTCGCCTGTCCGCTCTGGGCCCAGCCCGCAAAGCTCTGCTTCACCGCGCGATCCTCCAGCGAGTGAAAGCTGATCACCGCCGCCCGCCCCCCCACCGCCAGCACCCCCGGCCGCGCCTCCAGCAGCCGCTCCAGCGAGCCCAGCAGATCGTTCACCGCAATCCGCAACGCCTGGAACGTCCGCGTCGCCGGGTGTACGCCCGTCCGCGTCCGCTTCGCCGGGGCCGGATACGCCCCCGCCACCAGCCGCGCCAACTCGTCCGTCCGCTCGATCCGCCCCCCCCGCCGCCGCTCGACGATCGCCCGGGCGATCCGCCGCGAGTACCGCTCCTCACCGTACTGGTAGATCACGTTCGCCAACTCGACCTCGCCCAGCCCGTTCACCAAATCCGCGGCCGTCCGCCCCCGCGTGCGGTCCAGCCGCATGTCCAAAGGCCCGTCCGCCGAAAAGCCCAGCCCCCGCTGGGGGTCGTCCAACTGGTTCGACGAGATGCCCAGGTCCGCCAGCACCGCGTCGCACCGCTCGTACCCGGCCGCCTCCAGCACGGCCGGCAATTCGCCGTGGTCGGCGTGGAAGAACCGGACGCGCGGCCCGAACCGCTCCAGGCGTTGGCGGGACGCGAGAAGATTCTGCTCATCGAGGTCGATCGCCAGGAGGGTGGCGTTGGGGGCGGCGAGGAGGAGGGCCTCCGCATGCCCGCCGAGGCCGACGGTGGCGTCGACGAGGACGCCCCGCCCTGCCGGGTCCAGCAGGGCCAGCGTCTCGTCCCGCAGGACCGGCACGTGCCGCACCGCGCCGTCCACACTCACCTCCGTCTAGGCGACCACCGGGGTTGTCAACCGCGTCGCGACGTGCTCGGACACTTCGACCCGGGCATACTCATCCCCCAGGGACTGAACCCGCCCCAGGCGCTGCACCAGTTCCAGCAGGCGCTGCCGGAGTCCGTCGGCGTCGCGGCACGTCGACGGCTGGGCCAGTTCGCGGCGAAGTTCGGCCAGACCGCACGCCGGGCGTCCTTGCCCGCCGTTCGTCTCGCACTCCGTCCACTGGGGGATGAGCATGTCGTGCATCCTTACCTACCGGGTCGTAAAGGGCAATCCATCACCCTCGGGCCTCGCGGCCCCTACGGCCTCACATCCTGCGGGCCGTTCATCGATTCCGCCAGCCGGTCGGCCGCCTGGAAGAGCATGTCTCCGTAGCTCTCCAGTCCGTCCTGGACCCGCGTGTCCCAATCCTCTCGCGGCCAGACCTCGAGGTGATCGTTGTTGCACACCACGGTCACCTCCTCGGTCAGCCTCGCTCGCGCCCGTAGCTTCGGCGGGATGACGACGCGTCCTTGCGGGTCCGGCTTGGCCGGACTCGCCATCCCGAAGAACAGGCTCAGCGACGTCGATTCCCGCGTGGGCAGCGGTGTTCGCTTCATCGTCGACAGCAGCCGGCGGTAATACAGCTCGGGGTACAACCAGACGTGACGATCCGGGCCCAGGATCATGATGAAGTCCCGGCCGTCCTCGTCGGGGCTGATCTGCTCGCGAATGGACGAAGCAATCGCCACGCGATTCTTCGAATCCAGCCGCGTATCAAATTCCCCGAACAAGACTGCCATCGATAGGCCCTCGTCGCCACCTGTTGGGACTGAAAGGGAAAGTACACCACAAACAGGGATACCGTCTACAAAAAAAAGGGAAAAACCGTGCCGGGATCCGCCCGCCCAGGTTCCTCTCCCGCCGCCCCGGCCCAAGGACCGGGGCCGGCCCCTCCCCGCGGTCCCTACATGTTGGGCCCGGGGGGAACTTGAGAAAATCTTCGGCCGCCGTCGCGGGGCGATCCTGCCGTATTGTCAACCAACCTCTCCGCCGCCCTTCGCGGCGAAACCGCCCGACGGATAGAACCCGTCGTATTCGATGATTCGGATGGGAGAACGGGTTTCCTTAAGGAAATCCTGCGCCGCCGCAAAAAAAGCCTCGGGACACGGGACGCGGGTAACGGGCGCGGGAAAGAGGATGCGGGAAACGGGGCTCGAAAACGGTGGCCCGGAAAAGGGGACTGGCTCCGAAGGGGCACGCGGTTCGCCCCGCAGGTGCCTGTCCCCTTTTCCGAGCCACCACGCACGAGAACCGCCGGCAAAAGGGGACTGGCCCCGGAGCGGCACGCGGTTCGCCCCGCAGGTGCCTGTCCCCTTTTCCGAGCCACCACGCACGAGAACCGCCGGCAAAAGGGGACTGGCTCCGGAGCGGCACGCGGTTCGCCGCGCAGGTGCCTGTCCCCTTCTGCAACGCCCCCCGCGAGTGAACCGCCGGGAAAAGGGGACAGGCACCGCCAAACGGCGGCGGAGCCAGTCCCCTTTTTCCGGCTCCGCGGTTGCACCGATCGCTCACGGCCGCCTGCGAGCGGCAATCCGCAATCCGCCATCCGCAACCCGCGATTCCCCCCCCGCCACCGCCTCGTACAGCCGCTCGTGCCGCCGCACGTTCTCCGCGATGTCGAAGCACTCCCGCGCCCGCACGCGGCCGGCGAGCCCCATCGCCTTCCGCCGCTCCCCGTCGGCGGCGAGGCCATCGAGGGCGTTGGCGAGTTCGCCGGGGTCGCCGATGGGCACGAGCACGCCCGTGCGCCCGTCCGCCACCGCCTCCTCGTGCCCCGTCCCCCGCGTCGCGACCACCGCCACGCCCGCCGCCATCGCCTCCACCGTCGCCAGCGGCAGCCCCTCCCACCGGGACGGCGCGGCCAGCACGTCCGCACCCGCCAGCAGCGCGGGCACGTCGCGGACGAAGCCCAGATACCGCGCCCGCCCGCGGAGCGGGTCCCGCTGCAGCGCCTGTTCCACCAGTCCCCGCAGCGGCCCCTCCCCGGCCAGCACGAACCGCACGTCCGCCCTCCGCCTCGCCACCTCGTCGAACGCCCGCAGCAGCACGTCCACGCCCTTCTGCGGATCGAGCCTCCCCACGAACGCCACCACCGTCTCGCCCTCCCCCACGCCCCACTGCCCGCGCAGCGAAACGCGAGCGGCGGGGTCGGGGGCGAACGCGGCCGTGTCGATCCCGTTGGGGATCACGACGTACCGGTGCGGCGGGAGATGGGCGAGGGCGGCGTGATGGTTCCGCACCCCGCGCGACACGCACACGACGCGGTCGCACAGCGGGTCCGTCAGGCGGGCGAACGCGAACTGCCACGGCCGCCACCGCCGCTCCGCCACGTGCACGGTATGCACCAGGTGCGGGACGTCGAGGAGCGGAAGCGTGAGGCGGGCGGCGAAGTCGGCGTGGAAGAGGTGCGTGTGCAGGATGTCGATTGGCCGCTCCCGCAGCAGCCGCGGGAGCCCCGCCAGCCGATGCGCGTCGCGCTTGCCCCGCATGCCCAGCACGCGCACGTCCACGCCCGCGCGGACCAGCCAGTCCCCCACCTCGCCCCCGCGCAGGGCCACCACCCGCGCCTCGAACCGCGAGCGGTCCAGGCGCGTCGCAAGCTGATACACCATCCGCTCCGCCCCGCACGGGCGAAGCTCGGTCAGCAGCAGGCATACGCGAATCCGCGACATGCCTCCATTAGAGCACGTTCGCCCTCCGCTCGCATGCGTCCTTCTTCGCCGCTGCGCCCCTCGCTGGGTGCCGTGACCTGCGAAGCGGGGTCCCGCGGCCTGCGAAGCGCAGCGGCTTGCCTCGGCGGAGCTTTGGCGCAGACGGGAGCAACCACGTTTGCCGAGTAGGGCGTGCACAGGACGCAGCGCGGAGGGGTCCCGTGGGCGCGGGGCCCCGGAGCAGTCGATCGACAGCCGGCAACTGTTTTCGATGGGCTCGTTTTTCGATAATAAGCCCCTTGCCTGTTTTCGCCGCCGCAAGTACGCTCTGAGCATGAAGAGCAGACCCCACGGTTCCGGACGACTGGTCGCGTGCCCGGGGGGCTACGAGGCGTTCGTGCCCGCCCCGCTCCCCCCGCAGGTGGAGCTTACGCCCCGCCTGGTCCGGACGCTTTCGGAGGCCGACCGGCTCGTGGGGCAACTCGCCGGCGAGGGCCGCTCGCTCCCGAACCCGCACCTGCTCATGCGGCCGTTCCTGGCGCAGGAGGCCGTCCTGTCCAGCCGCATCGAGGGCACGCAGGCGACGCTTGGCGACCTGCTCGCCGCTGACGCCGGGGCAGCAGTGCAGCGGAGCCCCGACGACCTGCGCGAGGTGGGCAACTACGTCGTCGCCCTGCAGCACGGGATGCAGCGACTGGACTCGCTGCCGCTGTCGCTGCGGCTGGTCCGCGAGCTGCACGCCCGGCTCATGGAGGGTGTGCGAGGCGACCACGCAACCCCGGGCGAGTTCCGCCGCAGTCAGAACTGGATCGGCGCGCCTGGCGGAACGCTCCAGAGCGCCAGGTACGTTCCGCCCCCGGTGGATGAACTCATGTCCTGTCTGGGCCAGTGGGAGAGCTTCCTGCACGACCACACGCTCCCGCCACTGCTGCAGATCGGCATGCTGCACTACCAGTTCGAGGCGATCCACCCCTTCCTGGACGGCAACGGCCGAGTGGGAAGGCTGCTGACCACGCTGTTCCTGATCGAGCGGGGCATCCTGCCGACACCGCTGCTGTACCTCAGCGCGTTCTTCGAAGCGACGCGGAACGACTACTACGATCGCCTCGCCGCCGTCACGAACGAGGCGGCGTGGGGCGAGTGGCTGGAGTACTTCCTCCACGGTGTTTCCCGCATGTCCGCCGACGCCCTGCACCGCGCCCAGCGGATCAACGCCCTGCTGACGACCTGGCGCTCGCAGGTCGCCGGCAACGCCTCGCGCAACGTAACAGCCCTCGTGGACCTGCTGGCCGAGAATCCCTTCTGGACCATCAACCGCACCGCCGAGCGCCTGGGCGTCGCCTTCACCACCGCCCAGCGCGCCATCGAGAAGCTCCAGTCGCTCGGGATCCTGGAGCAGGTCAGCGAAGCCCGCCGCGACCGCGTCTACTGCGCGACCCCGATGATGGCCATCCTCGACAAACCCCCGCGGATCGGCGGGTGAGCAGGAAGCCTGCGGTTCTCACTGCAGGGCGCGCAGGCGGCGAAGCGCAGCCACGTGCGCGGGGGGCGTACACTGGCGATCGTCCCGCGCGCAAACGGCTGCGCTCCGCTCCGCCGCCTACGCACATGCGCCCCACTGCGCGCAGATGCTGCGGGGGAAACGGGCTGAGCCCGAAGGGGCGCAACCAAGCCCTCCGTGTGTCCCTGTTGCGCCCCTTCACGGTCTGACGTACGGGGGGGCACTGGGAGTCGGCATAGAAGTGGGGGCTAGGCTCCGCCCAACCCACTTCACAATATCGTCACCCGCCCCCTCCTCCCATATCCCATTTCGCCCCGCACTGCCGACTCCAATCACAAGCCGTCCACGTGCTATGAGGACGATTTCCTTGTGCCACGCATCCCGGATTGTGCCTCCCGCGACGTCGATGAAGTCCTCGGCCGGCGTACTGACGCCCCACCATCTGTCCAGCTCGCGAACAAGGTCGGCAACGGTGACCGGAACTGGAGTACCTGTCTCACGCTCGACCTCGACAATCATCAAGCAGAGATACCTCAAGTCACGTCCAGTGCGTGCCTCGTCCAAGGGTTCCGGCCGAGGTTCGCAGCCTCCCAAGGCGGACCCAACACATACGATCGCAGACAGAATGAGCAGACGCATCAGAGACTCCACTGAGAGCCAAGTCAGTCATGTCAGTGGCCATACTAACTCAGATCGCTGCAGAGAGATTGCGGTTTCTGGATCATCCCCATCGCAGGGCGGGGGGGAGGGGGCCCCGCGCCCCCCGCCCGC
>JAWLCQ010000060.1:15842-24652 GCA_041687095.1 Phycisphaerae bacterium
GTGGGCGCCGCTGCCCCCTCTGCACGCCCTACGCGTTCTTCGCCGCCCGCACCATCTCGTCCACCGTCGTGACCGCCCCCGCGCAGATGCGGTCGGCGGCGCCGTAGTAGATGGTCATCGTCCCGTCGTCGTCCACGACGAGCCCGTTGGAGAAGACGCAGTTGGCGAACACGCCCGTGAGTTCGTAGTCCGTCTCGGGCCACAGCACCGGGTCCTGCGTGCGCGTCAGGAGGCGCTCGGGGTGTTCGAGGTCGCTGAGCATGGCCCCCAGGGCGTAGCGGCCTTCGACGTCGCAGGCGTGGTAGATCTCCAGCCACCCCTCGTCGGTGCGGATGGGCGGGGCGCCCCCGCCGACGCGCTCGGACTCCCACGTCCCGCGCGTCGGGGCCAGCGTCATCTCGTGCCTGCCCCACGACACCAGGTCCGGCCCGTACGCGGTCCAGATGCTCGCGGGGTTGAACTCGTTCATGTACGGGCGGTGGCGGCAGACGTACAGCCCGCGGACCTTCTCGGGGAACAGGCACACGTCCTTCTGGTACGGGGGGAAGATGATCCCGCACCGCTCGAACGTGCGGAAGTCGTCCGTCCTCGCCATCGCCACCGTCACCCCGCGGCCGCTGACGGCGGTGTAGCAGACGTAGTACGTCCCGTCGATTCGCGTGATCCGCGCGTCCTCGCAGCCGAAGGCCTCGTAGGGCGTGGCGGGCAGGAGGGCGGGGGCGGGATCGAAGGTGAAGTGGCGCCCGTCGCGCGAGCGGGCGATGCGGAGGTGCGAGAGGCTCGTGAGCAGCGTCCGCCCGCGAAAGACGTACTTGCGGGGATCGGCGGTGTCGAGCAGCGGGTCGTCCAGGCGGATGCGTTCGACGCGAATCTCCCCGTGGTCGGCGTCGAAGAAGACGTACCCCACGCTGCCGCGCTCGGCGGCGGGGCGCTCGCCCACGCGGACGAGCAGGAGGATCTCCCCGTCGTCCAACCGCACGGCCGCGGGGTTGAGCGTGCACAGCACCTCCAGGTCATCGCGGGTGGGCGTCAGGTCGTCGGGGGTCAGGAGCGGGTTGGCGTCAAGTCGTTTGAGCGGCATGTAGCAAGTTCCCTCATGGCACCTTGGGTCTGCGAGTCCGGGACAATGATAGCGCGGGCATGGGGCGGATTCCTCGGGAACAGATGGTCGAGACAGAGCAGGGGCGCTCTGGCCGGGACGCCCGGAGACGCGCCCTTGTCGGGATGCCCCCAGTCGCGGGTGCCACGGCTGTGCTGTTTACAGCCGTGCTCGTGCGAGCGCGGGGGCGGAACACGGGTTCTGCGAACCCGTGGCACCCGGCGAATCGAGCTCTGCAAGGGCCCCGGGGGCGCGCCCGGGCGGGGGCGGCCGCCTCAGAGGCCCGCATCGAGCGGGATCAGCGGCAGGGCGGCGTCCTCGCGTTCGAGGCGCTCCGCGTCGAGGAGGCGCTCGACGTAGATGGGGCCCGTGCGGAGGTTGTGGAGCAGTTCCTTCCGCGGGAGCGTGTTGTGGAACATCCCCGCCGCCAGGCCCATGGAGAGGGCGACGGCGTAGAGGTTGGGGGCGCGGAGGTAAACCGTTGTCCACACCAGCGCCCCCCCGAAGCACGCCGCCATCACCACCCCGTTGGGCCAATGCACCAGCGTGAACGTCCCCGCCGCCACCAGCACGATCGACGCGCTCGACGCCCCCAGCACCTTCAGCCGCCGCACGACGAACACCTGGAACACCAGCAGTTGCAGGAAGGCCCACAGCGGGTACGTCGCCAGCGCCACCGCCAGCCGCCCCGGGTCCCCCTCCCCCCCCGTCACGAAGTGCCCCACCAGCAGCGGAACGGCAAGCATCACCGCCGTCGGGATCACCAGCAGGTTCGCCGCCCGCCCGAAGCGTTCATGCGTCAGGCCCCAGTCGCGCCACGCCCCGCGGTCCCGCCAGAACCCCGCCCCGATCCACAGCAGCAGGAACCCGATGGCCATCCAGTCCGTCGGCCGCCACTCGTAGGGCGGCAGGGCGGCCCACTCGTAGAGCAGGAAGGCGGGCACGGCGAGCAACTCGATCAGCGCCATCCGCTTCTCGCGGGTGTCGGGGGCGCGGGAATCCGACCGCAACCGATGGGCGCCACGGCTGCGCTGTTCGCAGCCGTGCTCGGGGGAAGGACACGGGTTCTGCGAACCCGTGGCACCCGGTCCGTTGCTTTCCTGGTGAGCGTCGGGGCCCGACCGCAGTTGGCGAACCCCCCGTACGAGCGAAACCACCGCCAGCACCCCGCTGCCCGCGATGAACCACCACCACGCGTCAGGGGCGATCGGGATGGGGAAGGCGTACGGGAGGCCGGCGTCCGCGTAGCGCAGACGGGCCGACAGGAGGATCACGAAGGCGTTCAGGAACAGGACTGCCCATGCCATAGGGCAAACTATATCTGCACCCCGTCCCCCGCGCCCATTGAATCTCCGCCGGAACGGTAGGACAATCGGCGGCGAGAGAGAACTGCCTGCAGCGCGTGTAACGCCTGTCGAAGGAGCCCACCATGGCCGAACGGTCCAAGCGAACCCGCGGGAGGAACGAGGTCGAGATCCGGGGCCTGATGCTGGACCCGGCCCGCCTGACGGAGCGGCACGAGTTCTACTTCGACCTGCTGCCCGACCTCGCCGAATGGGGCGTCAACACGATCTGGTGGCACTTCGTGGACGACGGCGGGTTCGCCCTCAAGCTCCAGTCGCACCCGGAGCTGGCCACGCCCTTCGCCTTCTCGCGCTCCGAGACCCAGCGTTTCATCGCCGAGGCCGCCGCGGTCGGCATCGACGTGGTCCCGGAGGTCGAGTCCCTCGGGCACGCCCGGTACATCACCCGCCTGCCCCAGTACGCCCACCTCGCCGACGGGGACCGCCAGGGCTTCAACGCCGTCTGCCCCTCCAACCCCGACACCCTCCGCCTCCTCGACGACATCCTCACCGAAGTCGCCGAACTCTTCCCCTCCCCCTGGCTGCACGTGGGGCTCGACGAGGTCTCCTTCGCCGAGTGCCGCCGCTGCTCCGCCCGCACCAAGGGCAAGAAGCCCTGGTGGCTGTACGTCGAGCACACCAAGGCCATCCACGCCATCGCCACCCGCCTGGGCAAGCGCATGATCATGTGGGCCGACCACGTCGAGAAGGACCCCGCCATGCTCGACGAACTGCCCACCGACATCACCCTGTGCCACTGGAACTACTGGTCCATCCCCCGCGACGCCGTCGACCGCTCGCTGAAGGCGGGCTTCGAGGTCATCCTCGCCCCCGCCCTGTGCTTCCACGGGCACGTGCTGCAGCCCCACGCGAACAACTTCGTCAACATGGACGGGATGACCGCACTCGCCCGCGAGTGGGCCGCCCGCGGGGTCCGCGGGGTCGTGAACACCTGGTGGTGCCCCTATCGCTCCCTCCGCGACGCCAACCTCCTCGCCCTCGCCTACACCGGGCAGATGCTCCGCACCGGCAAACCCACCGCCAAGGTCCCCTTCGTCAGGAAGTTCTGCCGCGAGTACTTCGGGGTGGACGACGCGAAGGTCCCCGCCGCCCTCTGGAAGGCGCACGAACTCACGCTCCGCATGCAGGAGATGCGCCACCTCTTCTACGACACCCCCGCCGACGTGCATCGCGCCCTGAACCTCGCCGCCTCCGAGGGCTTCCCCGCCCGCACCGAAGCCCTCGTCGCCGCCGCCGAGACCCTCGAACACGCCGCCGACTCCGTCACCGCCCACCGCCCCGCCTTCGACGCCGCCGCCCTCGCCGCCCGCCTCGCCGCCACCGCCCTCGAAAACGCCCTCCGCCTCCAGAACGCCCTCACCCGCTACGAGCAGGCCAAGACCCTCTACGACCGCGGATACGACCGCCAACGCGTCCTCGACGCCCTCGACCCCGCCGCCGACATCCTCAAGGAAATCCTCGACCAGGTCAGCGAACTCACCGACGCCGTCGACGCCGAGTGGAACCGCACCCGACACCCCAGCGACGCCAAAAAGGACACCCACAACCTCACCGAATCCCCCGGCCGCATGGACGCCCTCCTCGCCCGCCTCACCCGCCACCGCGCCTACCTCCGCCACCTCGACCAGCAGGCCCAGGCGGCGATCCACACGTTCCGGCGCACGGGCGCCTTCCCGACCTGACCCCCTCAACGCCCTGGAGCAAGGCCATGAACTGGACGATCTCCGCGGAGGTCCCCGCGGGCAACATCATCGTGGACCGCATCGAGGACGACGCGGCGTACATCCGCCAGGACCAGCGCGGATCGACCACGCGGTGGTTCTACTGGCGATTCGCCGTGCGCGGGGCCCAGGGGCGAACCCTCCGATTCGAGTTCACCGACTGGGACGTGATCGGCACGCGAGGCCCCTGCGTCAGCCGCGACGGGGGACGCTCGTGGCACTGGCTCGGCCGCCAGGCCCATCCCGCCCCCGCCTTCACCTACGCCTTCGCCCCCAGCGACACCGACGTCCAGTTCTGCTTCTGCCTGCCCTACCTCCAGGCCGACCTCGACGCCTTCCTCGCCCGGTCGGGCGAAGGCATCCGCCCCGGGGTGCTGTGCCGCTCCCCCGCCGGGCGCGAGGTCGAAACGCTGTCCGTCGGGGCCCCGGCGGCCGCGCACCGGGTGCTGCTGACCGCGCGCCACCACGCCTGCGAGAGCAGCGCGAGCTTCGTGCTCGAGGGGCTCCTCCACGCCGTCGCCCACGCCCCCCCGGGCGCCCCCGAGGCGTGGCTGCGCCAGGAGGCCCACCTGCTGGCGGTCCCGTTCGTGGACAAGGACGGCGTGGAGGACGGCGACCAGGGCAAGGACCGCCACGGGCACGACCACAACCGCGACTATATCGCCACCCCCCGCTACCCCCAGACCGCCGCCCTCATGCAACTCGCCGCCGGGCCCTTCCCCCCCGAGGTCACCGTCGACCTGCACTGCCCATGGATCCACGGCGAGTACAACGAGTGGATCTACCAGGTCGGCAGCCCGTTCCCCGACAACTGGCGGGCCCAGCGGCGATTCGGGCGCATCCTGGAGCGCCAGGCCCCCGCGCCCCTACCCTACGCGCAGCAAGACGACCTGCCGTGGGGCCAGCGCTGGAACGCCGGCCCGATCACCGACGAGCAGTGCTCGTGTACGAAGTGGATGGCTCGGCGGCCGGGCGTCCGCCTGGCGACGTCCATCGAGGTCCCCTACGCCAACGTCCGCGACGTCCTGGTGACTCCCGACGCCCTCCGCGCCTTCGGCGGCCAACTGGCCCAAGCCCTCGCCCTCTTCCTCCAAGCCCCCCCCGCCGAGGCGGACGAGAGCGAGTAGCGGCGAGCGCGGTCAGGACATCGGCGGGGCGGGAGGCCCCACGCCGTCCTCCCCGCCGGGGGGGGTGGCCAGCGGCGTGGTTTCGCTGAGGGCCTCGCTCTCGACCTCGGCGAGCGTTCCGATGCGGCGGAGGTGGGGGAAGAGGCCGGCCCAGGTGAGGACGACGAGGATCGTCCCGATCCCGCCCGACACCACGCTCACCACCGCCCCGAAGAGGCGGGCGACCGCCCCGCTCTCGAACCCGCCCAGTTCGTTGGAGCTGCTGATGAACATGGCGTTGACGGCCGAGACGCGGCCTCGCATCTCGTTGGGCGTCGCGAGCTGCACCAGCGTGTGGCGGACGACGACGCTGATGTTGTCCAGCGCCCCGGTGAGGGCGAGCATCGCCATCGACAGCCACACGTTGCGGGAGAGCCCGAAGACGATCGTCGCGGCCCCGAAGCCCGCGACGGCGAGGAGCATGGTGCGCCCGGCGTGGCGGAAGGGCGGGGCGTGGGCGAGGACGAGGGCCATCACCAGCGCCCCCGCCGCCGGGGCCGCCCGCAGCCACCCCAGCGCCCGCTCGGGCGAAAGCCCCGTCCCCGACAGGTCCAGCAGGTCGCGGGCGAAGATCGGCAGCAGGTACACCGCCCCGCCCAGCAGGACGGCGAACATGTCCAGCGAGATCGCCCCCAGCAGCACCTTCTTCCGCCACACGAAGCGCACGCCCTCGGCCACCTGCTGGAACATCGGGCCCCGGACCGCCCGCGGGCCCTCGGTGATCCGCAGCGACAGCAGCACGGGGATGTACAGCAGCGTGCTGACCGCCGAGAGGACGTAGGCGGCGGGGATGGACCAGCCGATGATGATTCCCCCCACCGCCGGGCCGACCATCCCGCTGATCTGCCCCAGGCTGGTCCGCCACTTCATGGCGTTCTCGAACGCGTCGCGCGGGACCAGCAGCGGCAGCAGCGCCGCCCGCGCCGGCCAGCCCAGCCGCAACGCGCAACTGTCGAGCAGCAGCAGGGCGTACATGACCGCGATCGAGCCCTGAAAGTAGCTGAACGCCGCCAACCCCAGGCTCGTGGCGCTGGTCAGGAGCATGCTGGCGATCATGAGCTTGCGGCGGTCGAGGATGTCCGCGAGGTACCCTGCGGGGAGCGTGAGCAGCAGCATCGGGATCGCCTGCACGAGCCCCACCAGCCCCAGCGCCAGCGGATCGTCCGTCCGCGTGTACATCTCCCACCCGATCGCGACGCCCTGCCCGGCGGTCCCGATGGCGACGAGCTGCCCCCCGATCAGCAGCCGCCGAAAGGCGGGGATGCGGAGGGCGGCGTAGGCGTCGTGCTGTCGGGCGGGCTGGGGCATCGGAGCGGAGAGTCTACCGAAGCGGAGGGCGAAAGCACAGGGGGCAGCGGGCCACGGGGCGGGGGGGGGGTGGCCGAAAACGGTGGGGCACCGGGCGGGGAGGGTTGGACGGCATCGGGAACCCGCCTGGACCGGCGAAATCCGAAGCACGAAATCCGAAACAAATCCGAAACCCGAAGGACCGAAATCCCAAACGCAGCCCCGTCACAGGACGTATCGCTTGCAAAGCGGACTCCCACAGACCCGAAGCCCGTTTCTGTCATTCGGATTTGCCGTTTTGGATTTGTTTCGGATTTCGGGTTTCGAGTTTCGGATCTGCCCCCCCCACGCGCGATGCCGTGGCCAAAGGGCCCACCGAAAACCGGCCACACCCGGACCGGGGCCTCGCGAGCATCCCCGCTTGCCGCAGGCGGGGGCGGGGGTATAATGCCGCCCTGTGAAACCAGGAGCCCCGCGAGGATCCCCCTGCCGCCGGTGCGCGACGGCGCCGAGTTCCCTCCCATGACGTACAGTCCCCCGAAACTGATCTGCCACTCGTACTACCTGCTGTTCGGGCTGCTGGGCTCAGGGATCATCCCCGCGCTGACAAAGCGGTTCGAGGACACCTTCGCCCTGGAGCACTCGCAGATGGGCGCGCTGCTGGGGTCGGTGGCCTTCGCGTTCGCCCTGGCGAGCATCGCGTCGGGGTACCTCGTGGACCGCTACGGGCCCTCACGCGTGCTCGCCATCGCCATGCTGGGCTGCGCGGGGGCGGGGGCGCTGATGTGGTGGGCCCCGACGGCGGGCTGGTTCGTGGCGGCGCTGCTGGCGTTCCAGGGGGCCAACGGGCTCTCGCAGTCGATCAACGGGACGGTCAGCGCGCTGTACGGCCCGCGGCGGTCGGCGGGGCTGAACCTGCTGCACGGGTTCCAGGGGATCGGGCGGCTGCTGGCGCCGCTGGCGGTGCTGGCGGCGATCGGAGCGACGGGCAGTTGGCGGCTGGCGTTTGCGGTGTCGGCGGTGGTGCACCTGGCGTGGGCGGGGCTGTTCCACCACGGGCTGCGCGGGGTGGTCCCCACGACGCTCAACGGGGCGCGGTTCGACCTGCGGGGCGTCGGGCGGGTGCTGAGCTTCCGCCCGATCTGGATCGCCTTGGCGGGCTTCGTCGCCCTCATGGGCGCCGAGATGGCCGCCATCACCTGGGTCCCCGACTACCTCGAACGCGAGGGCGGATTCTCCCGCGACAGCGCGCTGCTGGCGCTGACGTGCATGATGGTGGGCTTCACGGCCGCGAGGCTGCTGCTGGGCGTCCGCGGGCGGGGCGTCCCGCTGAGCCTGATCCTCGCGGGGGCGGTGGCGATGGTCGCGTGCTACGCGGGCCTGGTCTTCCTGTCCGCCCCCTGGGCGATCTTCGCCGTCACCTTCGTCATGGGCCTCGCCGTCGGGGGCTGGTGGCCCTCGCTCGCCGCCAAGCTCATGGACGCCGTCCCCGAGGGCCACGGGGTCATCGGGGGCCTGTGCAACATCGCCTGCGCGTGCGGGCTGCTGCTGTTTCTCACGGGCATCGGACGTCTGGGCGATGCGGTGGGCCTGCGCTGGGCGCTGATGGTGACCCCCGTCTCCGCCCTCGCCTTCGCCGCGCTGTACATCACCTTCGCCCGCACCGTCGACCGCCGCTCCGCCCTCCCCGCTCCCCTCGCCGCCGAGCCCGCCCCCGCCGAACCCGCCCCCGTCGATCCGTGAACGCACACGGGCGGACCCTTGGGCCCGCCCGCGCTGCATGGCGTCCGCAGATTCGCAGCCGACGCGGAATGACGATGCTCGGCCATCCCTTGCGGAACGCGTGCCACCCTCAACCTGCACCCTCCGTGCAGCTCCGGGGCCCCGACCCAGGTGACCCGGAGCGCCAGACGGCGCCGCTTGAGAGTGGCACCCGTTCCGCAACCGACATCGGAGAACCGGCGAGCGGGCGCCGGCGGGGACAGCGCGGCGATCATTCACGGAACGAACGTTCTGTACAATACGGGCACTGGCGTCTGCCGTCAAGCCCCGCCCCGTCGTCCCCAGGGCCATCGCAAGCTCGTAACCGTTCCCGGGGTGCCACCCTCAAGCGGCGCTGTTTGCCGCTTGGGGGTGCTGCGGCCGGGGGGCAGCACCCCCAAGCCGCGAACGG
>JAWLCQ010000061.1:0-23855 GCA_041687095.1 Phycisphaerae bacterium
CTGCTCGCCGCCGGGCAAGCCGATATCGCCAAACTACTTGCAGCCGCATGAAAATCTTCTTCACAGGAGAAGAAATGAATGGTTAGCAGTGCAGATGAAGAGAGAGCAGGGATGCAGAAGATACAGGGGATAGGAGCAGGCTGGTTTACATCCCCCGGAGGAACTCGTCGACGATGACTTCCTTCTCGCCCAGACCGAATTCCTCGCGGAGCAGGGCAAGGACCTCCCGGAGATTCGCCTGCAGCTCGTCGAGCGTCGCCCCCTGCGAATGGGCGCCGGGAATGCCCGGGACGATGCCTACGTACAGCTTCGTCTCGCGGTCGTACTCCACATATGCCGTCACGGTCTTCGTCATCGGGACCTCGCTCTGTCAGGGGGCTTGGTACGTCTTCCATTGTACACCCTCTCCGCCGAGAGCGGTATCCGCTGGTGGCGCGGGGAACGCCCGGCGCCGGTCGGCCGTTGGAATTGGGGCACGGGTCGTGTTGACCTGACGGGGGAGGTATGCGAAACTCAGGGACTGTCGTCGCGTGCCGTGGCGGGGGTGGACTGGTATAATCTCACCATGATTGGATTCGTCAAAGCCCTGTTTCTGAAGGCCCTCGGCGGGTCGCGCAACGAGCGGCTGGTCCGAGGGTATCTGCGCTTCGTCCGCGAACGGGTGAACCCGCTCGAGGAGCAGATGCGCGCGCTGAGCGAAGAGGGGATGCGGGAGCGGTCGCAGCAGTTGCGCGAGCGGCTGAAGGGCGGGGAAGCCCGCGACAGCGTCAAGGCCGAGGCCTTCGCCCTCATCCGCGAAGCCTCCCGCCGCGCCCGCAGCCACCGCCAGTTCGACGTGCAGCTCGTCGCGGGGCAGGTTCTCGACGGCGGGTGGATCGCGGAGGAGGCCACCGGGGAAGGCAAGACCATCGCGTGCTACCCCGCGATCTACATGGCCGTCCTGGAGGGGATGCACGCCCACGTCGTGACGACGAACGACTACCTCGTGCAGCGCGACGCGGAGTTCGCCGCCCCGGTCTTCGAGCTGCTGGGCGTGAGCGTGGGCTTCATCCGCGCGCACATGCCCAACCGCGAGCGCAAGGTCGCCTACGCCTGCGACGTCACCTACGGGACCAACAGCGAGTTCGGGTTCGACTACCTGCGGGACAACACCAAGCTCTCGCCCGAGGACCAGGTGCAGCGGTCGCTGGACTTCGCCATCGTCGACGAGGTCGATAGCATCCTCATCGACGAGGCCCGCACCCCGCTGATCCTCTCCGGCCCCGCCCACGGGGACACCGAACGCTTCCGCCGCGCCGACCGCGTCGCCCGCGAAGTCATCCGCCTCCATCGCCCCTGGGACCAGGCCAACCGCCGCGTCGAGGCGATCAAGCGCGACATGAAGGCCTTGAACGGGGAGGCCGAAAAGGCCCGCGGGGACGAGGAGAAGAAATCCATCGCCGCCCGCATGGCCCAGGCCGAGTCCGATCTCGCCCAGGCCGAGCAGGAACTCCAGCGCCACACCAAGTTCTACGAGGTCGAACTCGACCGCCGCGCCGTCTACATGACCCACGAGGGCGTGGGGGCGGCCCAGGAGATCGCGGGCGTCGGGAGCTTCTACGTGGGGGCGAACATGGAGTGGCCCCACCTCATGGAGCAGGCCCTCCGCGCCCACGTCGTCTTCCTCAAGGACAAGGAGTACGTCGTCGCCGACGGGAAGGTCGTCATCGTCGATGAGTTCACCGGGCGCCTGATGCAGGGACGCGAGTGGTCCGACGGCCTCCACCAGGCCGTCGAGGCCAAGGAAGGCGTCCCGATCAAGCAGGAAAACCAGACGATGGCGACGGTGACGATCCAGAACTACTTCAAACTCTACCGCAAGCTGGCGGGCATGACCGGAACGGCCATGACCGAGGCGGGGGAGTTCCTGAAGATCTACAAGCTGGACGTCGTCTCCATCCCCACGCACCGCCCGGTCAACCGCGTGGACCACGAGGACCGCATCTACGGGACCGTCGATTCCAAGTTCGACGCGATGGTCGAGGAGATCAACGAGGTCTGCAAGCGGGGGCGGCCCGTGCTGGTGGGCACGACGAGCGTCGAGAAGAGCGAGCGGATCAGCGAGGCCCTCACGCGGCGGCACGGAATCCAGCACGAGGTGCTCAACGCCCGCCCCGAGAACGCCGCCCGCGAGGCCGACATCGTCGCCCTCGCCGGGACCCAGCACCCGTTGAAGAAGGACTCGGACCACATGGTCGGGTCCGTCACCATCGCCACGAACATGGCCGGGCGCGGGACCGACATCAAGCTCGGGCCCGGGGTGGTTTACGACAAGTGCAAGGTCCCGTCCGTCGAGACGTTCGGGGAACTGGGCGTGGCGGTCCAGGATCTCTACCCGCCCGGGACGACCAAGTGCTGCATCCACTGCCCGGAGTACGATCCGGCGACGAACTGCGCGCACTGCTTCAAGCCCAAGCTCGATAGCGCCTTCCCCGCACGCGGGAAGAAGGACTGCCCGGAGGTGGTCCCCTGCGGGCTGCACATCGTGGGGACGGAGCGGCACGAGGCGCGGCGAATCGACAACCAGCTTCGCGGCCGCTCGGGCCGCCAGGGCGACCCCGGGTCCAGCCGCTTCTTCCTGTCGCTGCGGGACGACCTGATGGCCGTCTTCGCCGGGGAGTGGACGCTGAAGGTCCTGGGCTGGCTGGGCCTGCAGGGCGACGTGGCCATCGAGGACCGCCGGGTCTCCGGCGGGGTCGAGCGGGCGCAGAAGAAGGTCGAGGAGCGCAACTTCGAGATGCGCAAGAACCTCCTCGAGTACGACGAGGTCATGGACTACCAGCGGCGGGGCTTCTACGGGCAGCGCCAGCAGATCCTCACCGGGCGACAGCTCGACCGCCTCGTGTGGGAGATGATCGACGAGGCCATCGACGAGGGCATCGAGACCTATCTGAGCGGGTCCTACTCCCGCCGCTGCATCGCCGAGTGGTCCCGCTCGACGCTGCAGATCAGCCTCGACGAGTCGCAGGTCTCCGCCGACGCCCCCGAGGACCTGCCCGCCCTGGAGGGCGACCTCCGCGCCCGCGCCAAGGAGGAGGCCGAGAACGTCGTCTCCGTCACGCTGGGCGAGTACATGTCCGACGAGGAGGACCCCAAGGCCTGGGACCTCCGCGGGCTCAGCGCGTGGGCGATGAGCCGCTTCAACGTCTCGCTGTCGCAGAACCAACTCCGCGCGATGAACCCGCAGGAGGTGCATGAGGCGCTGGTGGCGGCGGCGGCGGAGAAGATCGACCAGGCCGACCTGTCCCCCCTCATCGCCTACCTCGAGCCGGGCTTCCCCGAGGAGTCCCTCGCGGAGTGGGCCCAGAACAAGTTCGGGCTCCCCGTTTCGCCGAAGGAACTGGAGGGCGGTCCCGCCTCCGCGCGGGATGCGCTGCGGCAGCGCGTCGAGCAGGAGTACCGCCGGCGGGAGGTGGTCTACCCCGTCGAGCACGCCATCGAGATGACCATCGGGCACAGCGGGGCGGACAACGTCTACGCCCTCAACGCCCTCGCCGACTGGGCCCGCCGCAAGTACGAGTCCCCCCTGACCACCGAGGACCTGCAGGGGATGAAGATCCCCGAGATCCACCAGCGCCTGGTGCAGTTCGCCGAAGCGTGGAGCGCCGAGGGGCGGATCGAGCGGGCGGTGCGCGAGGGCGTGGGCGAGGCCCCGACGCCCGAGGCGGCCGTCGCGTTCGCGCGGGAGCGGTTCGACACCGATCTGGACCCCGCCTCGCTGGACGGGAACGCCTTCGAGCGGCTGGCGGAGGTGGGGCGGTCGTTCCTGCGGCGGGAGATGACGGCCCTGGAGCGGTTCATCCTGCTGCAGATCTACGACGGGTCGTGGGTGGACCACCTGCTGGCGATGGACCACCTCAAGAGCGCCATTGGCCTCCGCGGGTTCGCCGAGCAGGACCCCCGCGTCGCCTACAAGCGCGAGGGCGCCAAGCAGTTCGACACCATGTGGGTCGGCATCCGCGACAAGGTGACCGACCTGATCTTCAAGGTCCGCCTCACCCCCGAGGCCGAGGTCTCCAGCGCCTACAACATCAGCGGGGCCGTCCACGAGCAGCTCAGCGGGTACGACCACCTGGCGCAGGAGATGGACCAGCAGACGGCCCAGGGCGAGCTGCCCAAGGTCGAGACGATCGTTCGCGAGACGCCCCGCGTCGGACGCAACGACCCGTGCCCGTGCGGGTCCGGGAAGAAGTACAAGAAGTGCCACGGACACGAGTAGGCCGCGAACGTCGCGAGCGACACGAGGGCAGACGTGCCCGGCGAAGCGCCGGGCGCCTCCCCTCGTGAAGGTCGCGTGATTCGCGGACTGGAGAGATGGAATATGGCCAAGGACCCGATTTCGAAACGCTTCGGCAGGAAGCAGATGGACAAGCAGCTCCAGGGCTTCGACAACCGCACCCGGTCTACCGATGACATCGAGGCCGAGGAGGAGCTGATCAAGAGCACCGACAAGGTCGAGCCCCTCCAGGCCGACAAGGCCCCCGGGCGCAACGACCCCTGCCCCTGCGGGTCGGGCAAGAAGTACAAGAAGTGCTGCGGGGCCGAGTAGTCCACGAATGGCACGAATTTCACGAACTGAGGCGGGAAAGGAAGCGGTTCCCTCGCAGCGAGTTCTTCGTGAAATTCGTGGCATTCGTGGACTCTTCCAAAGGGTTTGTGGACTCAGGAGCCAATGGCGATGATCGATAGAGCGGCGAAGACGGTGTGCAAGCTGGCCCTCGAGGACGGGTTCGTCCTCACGGGCGAGGCGTTCGGGGCGACGGGGACCTCCTCGGGCGAGGTGGTCTTCAACACGTCCATGAGCGGATACCAGGAGGTCCTGACCGATCCGTCCTACTGCGGGCAGATCGTGACGATGACCTACCCGCTGATCGGGAACTACGGCGTGAACCGCGAGGACATCGAGGCCCACGACCAGCGCGTCCAGGTTTCGGGGTTCGTCGTCAAGGAACTCTCGCCCGTCGTGAGCAACTTCCGCGCGGACCTGTCCCTCGGGGAGTACCTCGCGTCCCAGAACGTCATCGGGATCGCCGGGGTCGACACGCGGGCCCTCACCCGCCACCTCCGCGTCGCGGGGGCGATGAACGGCGTGCTGAGCACCGAGGTGCTCGACGACGCCGAACTCGTCCGCCGCGCCCGCAACCTCCCGTCGATGAAGGGCATGGACCTCGTCCCGCGCGTCACCCCCGCCAACGCCTACGACTGGGCCGAGGGGTACGACTCGAAGTTCGCCCAGGGCCACCGCGAGCACGGAACCCGCGTCTTCAACGTCGTCGCCATCGACTGCGGCGCCAAGACCAACATCCTCCGCAACCTCGTCGAGTGCGGCTGCCGCGTGCACGTCGTGCCCGCCACCGCGTCGGCGGAGCAGATCCTCGAACACAAGCCCGAGGGCGTGTTCGTGTCCAACGGCCCCGGGGACCCCGAGGCCGTCACGTACACCATCGAGACGCTCCGCAAGCTCGTCGGGCAGGTGCCGATCTTCGGGATCTGCCTGGGCCACCAGCTCCTGACGTGGGCGGTGGGGGGGCGGACGTACAAGCTGAAGTTCGGCCACCGCGGGGGCAACCAGCCCGTCCGCAACCGCGCGACGGGCAAGGTCGAGATCACCTCGCAGAACCACGGGTTCGCCGCCGACGAGGCGTCCCTCGAGAAGGCAGGGGCGAAGGTCACGCACATCAACCTCAACGACAACACCGTCGAGGGCTTCACGCACCTGGACCAGGCCGTCTTCAGCGTCCAGTACCACCCGGAGGCCTCGCCCGGCCCGCACGATGCGACGTACCTCTTCGACTGCTTCCGCGCGATGATGGAGAGCGGCAAGGCCCCCACCGCCGAGGACATGCACGCCGCTCAGGAACGCCTGGCGAAGGCGGGGCGGAAGGAGTAGCAGGGATGCACGGGATGCACGGGATAGGAATGTGGCGTCCCCTGCCCCCCGACGTCCTGAAGGTTCCACGGCCGTTTCCGCGGCAGCACTACGAACTGCGTGACCGCCGCGCCCGCTGCGTCGAGGAGGGACGCCGCGGTCTGTGGGGCGAGGTGAAGCAACCACGCCCAACGGATACGGCGAGAGGACGGCTTGGAAGGCGCATCGGGATGGCGGTGCTACAATAGAGGCACTTCTCCTTGGAGCAGGTGGCCGCAGCATGAGCGTGCAGATCGAGATTCCTCACATCGCCCTCGCGGAGTTCTGCGAGAGGAACCACATCCGGCGGCTCTCGCTGTTCGGGTCTGTCCTTCGCGAGGATTTCGGGCCCCAGAGCGACGTGGACGTGCTCGTCGAGTTCGAGCCCGACGCGACGGTGGGGCTGCTGGCGATGGCGGAGATGGAGGAAGAACTCTCCACGATCTTGGGGCGTCGCACCGATCTCCGAACTCCCGGGGAATTGAGTCGGTATTTCCGGGACGAGGTCCTCGCGGCCGCGGAGACGCAATATGTACGTCGATGACCGGACGCGCGTGCTGCACATACTCCCACTGCGTCACCCGTCCAGCGATTCGTCCTCGTAGACCGCCCGCACCTCCGGACGGCTCAGGAAGCGTTCGATCCGCCGCGTGCCGTGAACGACGGTCTTTCGCGATCCGCCGCGGTCGCGCACCATCGCCACCGTCCCGTGGTTGAGGTGCACGACCCAGCGGAGCATCTCCCCGACGGGGAGCAGTCTGGCGGTATAGCCCGCCTCCTCCAGCCCGAAGTGGACGTTCCGGCCCGTCGTCTGCCCGTCGGCGTTGCCGAAGGTGAGGTGCAGCGTCTCCAGCACGGCGCGGCGGTACAGGGCGCAGTGCGAGCGGATGTACTCGCGGCGGCGTTCGGCGGCTGAGGAGCGCGGGGACAGCCGCCGGATCGCCCACGCCTCCAGGCGCTTGAGGGGCTTGTTCTCCAACTTGTAGGTCCCGACGGCGGCGGTGCGTTCCTCCCGCGTCAGTTCCCCGACCAGCCAGCCCAGCCACCCCTCCCGGAGCGGGATGGTGTCGGTGTGGAACGACAGCAGGTACGGCCCGGTGCTTTCGAGGACGGCGAGGTCGAGGGCTTCCCGGTGGGCGATGGCCCCGTCGGGGTTCACGTCCTCGGGGCGGCGTTCGATGAGGCGGATCCACCGGCACCGACCGCAGGTACTCGATCGACTCCCCATCCCGCGAGCCGTTGTCCACGACGAGAACCTCGCACGGGACGTCGCGGGTGTAGCGGCGGAGGGAGCGGAGGCACAGGCGGGCGAGCAGGGGGGGCTGGTAGTGGGGGAGGAGGAGCGAGACCCGGAGAGGAATTTCGGATTGCGGATTTTGGATTTCGGATTCGGGGCTGGCGCCGCGCTCGGGCATAGGAGGTGCCTCCAAGGATTCCATCACGCTCTCGCGCCCGTGGTCATTCGGATTCGCGCGGGAGCCCTGTTGGGCATCTCGGGAATCCCACCGACGCAGTCGGTGGGCTTAGGGACGGTCCAACGGGCGTTTCCGTTTTCGTCGCGGGTATTCCGCAGTGGGATCTCAGGCGCATCCCGGATCATTCGCAGGCAGTATCGATTGGGCGTGGTTGCTCCGCTGCGCTCCGCAAACCACGGCACCCGCCCGAGAACTCACTGGAACGCGTATCAAACGGAGCGTCAGCCAAATCCGCAATCCGCAATTGCCTCCGCGCCAGCGGGGCGTCCGATCACCATCCGCGCCCGTCGGCGCACTGGGGTCAGGACTTCCGATCCACATACCACTTCTTCTCGTGCTCGCGGAAGTGCTCGTGGTTCTTGACCTTTCGCCACCAGGAGGTGTTCTCGGTGTACCAGCGGATGGTCTCGGCCATCCCGGCGTCGAAGGTCCACTGGCGGGCCCAGCCGAGGGATTCGGCCTTGGCGGGGTCGACGGAGTAGCGGTAGTCGTGCCCGGGGCGGTCGGTGACGAAGGCCTTGAGCGCTTCGGGCTTCTGGAGGAGGCGGAGGATGGTGTCGGCGACGGTGCGGCCATTGATCTGCGACCGCGCCCCGAGGTTGTACACGTGCCCGCTGTCCCCGCGGGTGAGGACGGTGTCGATCCCGGCCGCGTGGTCCTCGACGTAGAGGTAGTCCCGCACCGCCGACCCGTCGCCGTACAGCGGCAGGGGGCGGTCCTCCATGGCGTTGGTGACGAAGAGGGGGATGATCTTCTCGGGGTACTGGTAGGGGCCGTAGGTGTTGGCCCCGCGGGTGAGGACGACGTCGAGTTTGTGCGTGATGGCGTAGCTGAGGACGAGGTGGTCGGCGGCGGCCTTGGTGGCGGCGTAGGGGGAGCGGGGGCCCAGGATGTCGGCCTCGACGGAGGAGGGGCTGTCGGGCTCGAGGTCCCCGTAGACCTCGTCGGTGGAGACTTGCAGGTAGCGGACGTTGCCCTGGCGGCGGGCCTGTTCGAGGAGGACGAGGGTGCCCTCGACGTTGGTCTTCACGAACGGGCGGGGGTCCATGACGCTGCGGTCGACGTGGGACTCGGCGGCGAAGTTCACGACCGCGTCCGCCCCGTCCATGGCCTGGGCGACGGCGGCGGGGTCGGCGATGTCCCCGTGGACGAACGTGATGGCGTCCTTGACCTCCGCGAGGTTGTCGAGGTTGCCCGAGTAGGTGAGCTTGTCCAGGACGACGATGCGACGTTCGGGGTGCTCGCGGACCGACCAGCGGACGTAGCACGACCCGATGAACCCGGCCCCGCCGGTGACGACAACTGTCCGGGGATTGAACATTGCTGCTGCTCCTTTTCGCGAACCCGAACCGCCTTTGGGCGGGAAATCAGGAACCAGGAATCAGGAACCAGGAACCAGGAACCAGGAACCAGGAACCAGGAACCAGGAACCGGGAACCGGGAACCAGGAACCGGGAACCAGGAACCAGGAACCGGGGGATCAGGGGACCAGGGAATCCAAAATCATCAACCTGGGTCCCCACACGTTCGGGTCGGTGTTTCTGTCATTCGTCTTTCGGATTTTGAATCTGTTTCGGATTTCGTGCTTCGAATTTCGGACTTTGGCCCGACCATCCCACGGTTGGCATCAGGCCTCGTGGGCCCACTGCCGCTTCAACTCGTTCCACCGCGACACGTCCAGGGACACGTCGTCGGGCAGGCGGACGGCGACGTCCCGCTTGGACCCCGGCAGCACGTCCGGCCGCCGGCGCTTCGCCAGGTCAAAGACGCTCTTGCGCTCGGTCGCCACGTGCAGCGTGGCGTAGGGGATCTCGTCGCACCGCCGGATCGCCAGGGCGATCTCGGGGGCGATGATATCCACGTAATCCTGCGATGTAAATACGTCGGTGAATGCTTTGGGGTAGGGCCACTCGCGGGGGCGGAAGCTCGTGCGGAGCACCAGGTGCCGGGGGGCGAACCGCGCGAGGGCCTCGGCGACGAGCTTGGTGAGGGCGTAGTAGTTGATCGTCGGGCCCGGGGCGGCGTCCTCGGCGTACCCCCCCCGCGTGCCGTCGAACACGTAGTCCGTCGAGATGTGCACCAACTGCAGCCCCCGCCCCGCCACCGCCTGCACCACGTTCCGCGTCCCATCCACGTTGACCGCCCAGCACAGCTCCCGCTTGGTCTCGGCGCCGGCGACGTCGGTGTACGCGGCCGCGTGGACGACCACGTCGGGTCGGTGGCGGTCGAGGTGCGCGGCGATGGCGGCGGGGTCGGTGATGTCCATCTCGCTCATCAGGGGCGCGATGACGCCCGGGAGCAGCGCCCGCAGCTCCGTCCCCAGCCGTCCCTCCCCGCCCGTGAGCAGGATGCGATTCGGTTCGATCATTCCGGTGTCTCTCTCGTGGGTCCGACGAAAGCGTCACAGTGTCGCCCATGGGAGCGCGGCGGTCAAGGCCTGACTGCGGGAGTGTACTGCGGGAGGGACTGCGGTATGCAGGGCGTTGTTCAGTGGGGGGCCGGCCCGTACAGTAGGGCCATGAGCTTGAACCATGACAAGGTCCCCGTTGCCCGAGCGTCCGCGCGCTTGCGCGTGCGGCGGTGGGCAGTGCGCGGGGTGGTGGCGATGGTGGCGGCGGGCGTGGTAGCGGTGGGGGGGGCGGGGTGGGGGGGGGGGGGGGGGGCGGGGGGGGGGGGGGGGGGGGGGGGGGGGGGGGGGTGGGGGGGGGGGGGGGGGGGGGGGGGGGGGCATTGCCTTCGAGTGGTGGCGGGCCCCGTATGGGCCGATCGGCAAGGCGGTGTGCGACCGCCTGGGCTGCCTGGAGCGGGCCTACAACTGCCAGGCCGTCGTCCCCGGCCGCGTCTTCCGCTCCTCCCGCCCCGACGAGCGGTGGTATCGATACCTCCACGAGCGGTACGGGGTGCGGCACGTGGTGCGGCTGATCGGGGACGACCCCCGCATCCCCCTGCCTCCGCCCGACCTGGGCATGCGGGTCACGACGCTGGCGTGGTTCTCGAACACCCCCCCGCCCCGGGCCGAACTCCGCCGCGTGCTGGAGATCTTCGACGGGCCCGACCCCGTCGTCATCCACTGCTGGGGCGGGATCGACCGCACCGGGTACGCCGTGGCCGCGTATCGTATACTCCGTCAGGGCTGGGACGTGGAGCGGGCCTTTGCGGAGATGAACGGCCGCAAGCACGATCCGCGGGACAGACCCAACATGCAGAACGACCTCCGCCGACTGGCCGAGGCCCCGGAGCTGCTGCAGGGCCCGTAGGAACCGGCGGGGACAATGTGCGGGATTACGCGAACCAGACGGGGGTCTCGGGAGTTTATAATGGTGGGGATGATTGCAAAGGATCGTTTGACCCTGCAGGAGTCAGAAGTGAAGTACCGCACACGGACGAGACATCGCTGGATGCTGCCCCTCCTCACCGCCCTGATGCTGCTGTCGGCCGCGCTGCCGATGATGGCGGCCCCGGAGGCGGTTCCGACGTCGATCCCGTCAGGGCCCCACGCGACGACGCTGCGCGTGGCGGCCGTGGATCGGGCCATGGGGGGCGACTACGAGGGCGCCCTGGCCGATCTCCGCAAGGCTGCTGGCCTGGCCCCCGAGGACGCCGCCGTCGCCGAGGCCCTCGCCGTCGTCGAGGAGTACGCCGCCTACCGCCAGAAGTACGACGCCGCCCGCGCCGCCGAACTCGAGCGCACCGGGCAGCGCATCCGCGACGCCATGGTCGCCTTCGACTACTTCAAGGACGAGTCCGAGCCCGAGCGCAAAAAGACCCTCCGGGACCAGGTCGCCAAGCTCGTCGAGGCCCGCGGGGGGATCGCGCGCGGGGAGGACCTGCTCGAACGGATGACCCCCGACGAGGCCGTCGCGCTCCGCCAGAAGTCCCTCGACGCCATCGCCAAAAGCCGCACCACCCTCGATGACTCCGTCGCCGTTCTCAAGGGCGACGATGGCCCCTACGCCCAAGCCTTCCGCCGCAGCGCCGCCGCCCTCGACGCCGCCCTCCTCTCCGCCCACACCGCCTGGGCCGCCGTCGCCACCGACGACATCCCCGCCCGCCGCGAGAGCGCCCGCCAGGTCCGCCACGTGGAGTACGGTATGGAGAACGCGTTCACGGACGTGAACATGATGGTCTCCGAGCAGCCCTGGGGCATCGGGCTCATGCGGGCCCGCATCGCCCGCCAGCTCGTCGCTCAGTCCGCCGACCTCAAGCAGTACGACTGGTACACCGACTTCCTTCAGCACGTCCGCCAACAGGCCGAGGCCGCCATCACCGCCGACCCGCCCCGCTGGTTTGACGCTCTCACCGCCTACGCCAGCCTCCAGGACCTCGAGCCCGGGGACGAGGAGTTCCGCGCCCGCCTCAAGGACGTCCGCCGCCACGTCCGGGCGCTGGGGATGTATACCACCGCCAAGCCTGGCGACGACCCCAACGTCGCCTCGATGGGGGTTGTGGACCCCAACGTCGTCTCGCAGGGCCCCGAGGATCCGCAGGTGCCCACGACCGCTCCCGCCTCCGAACCCGCCGAACCCCGCTGGCAGGAGATGACCCAGGGCGTCGACGCCGAAATGGTCCGCACGGCCATCCGGCAGCTCGACGACCACTACGTCTCCGCCCTGGGCCCGGCCGAGTTCCGCAAGGTGGTCTACGGGGCGCTGCAGAGCATCCAGGTGCTCGCCCAGACCCCGGGGGTGGAGGAGACCTTCCCCGGCCTCGCCGACCCCGAGAAGAAGGAAGCCTTCCTCGCCGCCATCGCCGCCCAGATGACCGACGTCATGCGGCGCGACCGCGTCGACGCCACCCACCTGTGGCTGGCCCTCAACGCGGTGGTCCGCGCGTCGGAGGCCAGCGTGCAGATCCCCACCTCCGTCCTGGCCATGGAGTTCGCCGACGGGTTCCTGGAGGAACTCGACAAGTTCAGCGCCATGGTCTGGCCGCACGATCTGGACGACTTCCGCAAGCAGACCATGGGCGAGTTCTGCGGGGTCGGCATCCAGATTTCCAAGGAGGACGGGGAGCCCCTCAAGGTCGTCACCCCCCTCGCCGACTCGCCCGCCCTGCGGATGGGCATCCGCACGGGCGATCTCATCATCGCCGTGGACGGGCGGCGGACGGAGGACCTGGACCTGGACAAGCTGGTGCGGATGATCACCGGGAAGGAGGGCACGAAGGTCGCCCTCCGCGTGCAGCGCCCCGGGGAGGCCCAGCCCATGGACCTCGACGTCGTCCGCGAGCAGATCCACATCCGCACCGTCAAGGGCTGGCGGCGGGTGCCCGGGGGGGACGGGGGCGAGTGGGACTTCCTCATCGACCCCGAGCACAAGATCGCCTACATCCGCCTGACGCAGTTCTACCGCGACTCGCACGAGCACATGGCGAGGGTGTTGGCGGCCCTGAAGGACAACGGGGTCCGCTCGGTCATCCTGGACCTGCGGTTCAACCCCGGGGGGCTGCTGGACACCGCCCGGATGATCTGCGATGAGTTCCTCGCCGACGGGACAATCGTCTCCACCGAGGGCGAGCACGCCACCCGCCGCGCCTGGACCGCCGGGCCCCAGGGCAGCTACCAGGCGGGCGACCTCGTCGTCCTCGTCAACGAGTTCAGCGCGTCGGCGAGCGAGATCGTCTCCGGGGCCATCGCGGACCTCAACCGCGGCCTCATCGTCGGACGCCGCAGCTACGGCAAGGGGAGCGTGCAGCACGTCATCCCCATCCCCCGCCACGAGGCCTACCTCAAGCTTACGACCGCCTACTACTACCTCCCCAGCGGCCGCTGCCTCCACCGCAAGGACGACGCCGCCATCTGGGGCGTCGAGCCCCAGGTCGAGATCCCCGATACGCCCGAGATGCGCAAGCTCATGCTCGACATGCGCCGCAAGGCCGACCTCCTCGACGCCGAAGTCGACGAGGCCGAACTCGCCCGCGACCTCCAGGAGCAGTACGACACCGACGTGCAGCTCCGCACGGCCGTGTTCCTCCTGCGGATGAAGCAGCTCCGCAACGGCGAGACTGTGGCGGCGGTCAACGAGGACAAGTGATACGCGTACCACTTAATCCTCGGGTGGGTGCCTCGGGTGGGTGCCGTGGTTTGCGGAGCGCAGCGGAGCAACCACGTCCAATCGACGCTGCCTGCGAATTATCTGGGATGCGTATGAGCCCACGCTCCCGCCCTCGGGACGTCCCGGGGCGATAGCTCTCCCCGCGGTTTGCCCTTTTGAGTCCCGCCTGCCGTCTGGTACGCTTGCCACCATGCGGTCACGGTACAGCGTTCAACGAGTGGGCGGGTTTCCGGCGGCGAGGCGGTGGCCGGTGCGCGCGGTGCTGCTGGGGGTGGCGCTGCTCCTGCCAGCCTGCAATGAATCCCCCGCCCCGCGCTCCGACGCGCCGCCCCCGCCCGCCAAGGCCCCCGCGGCCGCCAACACGGTCAAGCCCTTCGCGCTCGGGCAGCCCGATGTCGTGCTGCTCGTGTCGGGCGGGACGCACGGGATGCTCGAACTCTGCGAATGCCCGGCCGCGTCCACCGGCGGGCTCGCACGCCGCAGCAGCCTCGCCGCCGCCTACCGCCACGCCATCCCCCACACGCTCATGGTCGACCTGGGCGACGCCCTGTGGGTCGACCCGATGCACCTCCGCAACCGCTACGTCCTCCGCGGATACCGCCAGTTGCCCTACGACGTGCTGGTCCTCGGCGACCAGGAGTGGGCCGTCCCCGCCGCCCACATGCGGGACGTCTTCGCCCCGGGCGAACTGACCTACCTCTCCACGACCGTCCGCTCCCGCGACGCCAACGACGACCCGCCGCTGACCCCCGTCGTCCGCCGCGAGTTCGGCGAGGCCCGCCTGGCCATTCTCTCCCACCTGCCCCGGGAGGAGTTCTGGTTCGTCAACGCCCAGCGCGTCGAGCAACTGGACTTCACGCCCCCCGAAGACCTCGCCCGCCGCATCGCCGCTCTGCAGGCCGAGTCCATCGTCGTCGTCCTCGTGCACCACGGCACCGACGCGACGCTCAAACGAGCAACCGCCATGAAGCCCGACCTGATCCTCCGCGGGCACAGCGCCCGGCCGGGGAAGCCCGTGCGGGAGGTGGAAGGGGTGCCCGTGATCGACGTGGGTGACTGGCAAGTCCTCGCCGCCATCGCCCTCCGTTGTGAGAACGGCAAGATCGCGGACCTCGAACTCCGCTGGGAGCCCGTCGATCTCCGGTGGGCGGAGAACCCGTCGATGTTCCGCCTCTACCGCGAGTACCTGGCGGCCGAGCAGTGGGCCCGCTCGCCCGAGAAGCTCGCCAAGTCCATCGAGTACGTCGGGGCCGACCGCTGCGCCTCCTGCCACACCGCCGAGCACGAACACTGGAAGCAGTCCGCCCACGCCCGCGCCCATGCGGGCCTGGCCAGGATCGATCGACAGGACGACCGCCGCTGCCTCCGATGCCACACGACGGCCTTCGAGCTGCCCGGAGGCTTCGCGTCGGGGGGCAAGACCCCGCACCTGGCGAACGTCACCTGCCAGTCCTGCCACCTGGTGAACCTCGACGAGGCGGGTAGGCACGGGACGGTCCTGCCCGTGACGGAGGAATCCTGCGCCTCGTGCCATACCCCTCTGGCGTCCCCGACGTTCGAGTATCGCACGGCCCGCAGGACAGTCTCGCACTCGCGGGACGAGGGCGGGGAGGCGAAGTAGGCGTCCGTGTACCCGTTCACGGGAGTGCGGGCGATGAGTCCCGCCCCGCCTCGAAAAAGGGGACAGGCACCTGCGCGGCAAAAAGCATGCCGCTGCGGAGCCAGTCCCCTTTTGCGAGGCTCCCTGCGCCTGTCCCGCCTCCGCCTCTCCCGCCTTCGGATCCCGGCGGGCCCTTTTCTTCACGCCTTCGCTGCTGTTTGCGAAGGCGTGAACGGTTACTCGTCCATCAACTGCGAGGCGGGGAGTCGGATGGTTCCCCGCGTTCGGTGGTGTCGGATTCGGGAAGGTTCGGTTCGGCGTCGGTGGGGGGGGCAGTCTCCCGCTCGGTGTCCTGGTGGTGGGGATTCTCCCGGTCGGGCCCGTCGGGTTCGCCGTGGGTTCGCTCGCGCAGTTGGGGGGGCGTGCGGGGGGGGAGGGGCTGGGGGGCGGCGTCGACGACGGTCGTACGGGCCAGCCAGTCGCCCACGCGCTGGCGGTTGCGGTTGAAGAAGATCACCAGCGGCAGGATGGGCATCATGGGAGGCAGGGACAACTCGATGACCTTCCAGAGGTTGCGCAGCAGCACGCCGCGCAGGTCCGGGCGCTTCCCGTCGTCGGTCACCACGCGGGTCCGCACGAGCATCTTGCCCAGCGTCGCCCCGAACCGCCACTCCATGGCGATGCTGTACACCAGCAGGAACGACAACTGGACCAGCCACGTGTAGAGGAGGGCGGGGGGGAGGGGGACTTCCCCTCGCCAGATGGCCGCGAGTTCCGCCATGGTCAGCACCGGGGGCGGGAAGATCGCCAGCCAGATCAATCCCGACAGGATCGCCGGAACCATGTCGACCAGCAGGCCCACCAGCCGCCGCGCCGGGCTCGCCGGGATGAACTGGGGGGGGAGCGTGAAGGGCCCGGGCGGGTTCTTGGGGCGCAGCAGGACCAGGGGCACGAACGTGCCGATCAGGAGGGCCCAGAAGAATCCCTGGAGGACCTGCTGCGCCTGCTCCTGCCCGGAGGCGCGGTGGAAGATCTGCACGGGCTCCTGGATGCGGAGGGCCCCCGAGAGGTCGACGGTGGCGAAGCGGAGGACGTCCCCCTCGCTCCACAGGAGGGCGATGGCGTCACCGAAGGGGGCGACGCGGGGGAGGGCGTCGGCGGGGACGGTGAGGGGGCGGCCCTCGCGCATGGCGAGGTGAACGGCAGGGGCGTCGGTGGGGGCGGTGGTGGGTTGGGTGGCAGGGGCGGTGACAGGGATCACCGCCAGCCGCAGCAGGCGGCGGCCCTGCTCGGGGGCGGGGGCGGTGACGGCGAAGACCAGGCGACCCTTGACCGCCAGCATTGCGATCACCCGTCCGGCGGGGAGGACCTCGGGCAGGGGCGCCGCCTCCCACGCCCCCCGCGAGTACCGCAGCAGGCGGGGGGCGGCCGATCCGTCCGGCGCCAGCGCCAGCAGGTGGAGGGTCCCGGGAGTGGAGGCGGCGAGGATGCGCGACTCGCCCCCGGGAGGCAGCAGGTCCAGGGGCACCTCCGTCAGGACCCGCCACTCCAGCCCGGTGTACTGCAGGATCCCCAGCCGCGGCTGAGCGGCCCGCAGGGAGGGTGCGGCGTCGTCTGCGGGAGCGTCGTCGTCCCCGAAAGCGTCCGCGGGCGCGGTGGCGGCGCCGTCGGGTGCGGGGATTGCGAGGGGTTCCCCTTCGCGGGCGGGATCCGCGGGCGGCGGGGCCGGTTCGGCGATGGGGTCCGGTGCGGACGGTGGTTCCGCGGCCGGGGCCGTCGTCGGCAGGGGCCGCTGGGTGCGGAGGGGCACGACCGCCAGGAGGCTGGGCGTTTCGATCTCCCCGATCCGCTCCCCCGCCAGCAGCGCCAGCGGGCGCGCCTCGCCCGACCACTCCGGGCCCGACGGGATCCGCCCCGGCATAAAGCCGTTCGGCCTCGCCCGGAAGATCACGTACCCGAACGGGTCGTGAAGGAGGACGTGCAGGCTCCTCTCCACCGCCGCGACGGCCGACGGGGCGCCCGCGAACTTCTCCTGCACCCAGACCCATCGTCCGTCGAGCGGGCGGGCGACCACGTCGAACGCACTGCCCTCCTCGGTGGCGCGGACGATCCAGACGGCGGCATCGCTCCCGGCGAGGAAGAACTCATCGCCCCCCGCCGGTCCCGCCGCCGCCGCGCACACCGCCATCGCCGCCAGAACACATCGCACCATCCCTGTCCTCACGTGGGGTTCTCCTCGGCCGCCGGCGTTGGTGGTGGGGGCGACCCGATGACCCGCAGCAGCCTGCGCTCGAACGGCAGCCACTCCCACAGGAGGAAGACGTCCGGGTCGAACACCTCCGGGTCGGTCGTCATCTTCGACAGGCGGAGGCGGATCCAACTGCCGCTTTCGGGGAACGTGATGTCGATCTTCGTGGGCATCATCGGCGGGTTGGCGGGCGGGTTGGGCTCGGCCGACACGTCGATGGGCTCCCAGTCGCCCACGTCGGCGGTCACCGTTCGCACGCCCCGCCGGTCCAGGAGGTGGATGCGGAAGGGGAGGCGGGGCTCGTCGACGGACCAGTGCAGGAGCATCTCGCGGCGGAACCCGATGGACCCGTCGGGCGGGGTGCGGTCCACGTACGTCAGGACGTAGGCCCGCTCGAAGGGGTCGGACTCGTCGATGGTCATCCCCACGACGGGCAGATCGGTGAACGTCGCGGGCAGGGCGGTAACGCAGAGCATCGAGAGGATCTGCAGCGGGTCCACGGGGAGGCGCTGGGCCTCGGGGGAGTCGGCGAGTGCGAGGGGGACGACGATCCCGCCTCGCTCCCGGCCAAAGACGTCATACCAGTAGTAGTAGACCTGATCTTCGAGGGTGGCCCCGAGTTGGAAGACGGTCTGTCCGGCCTCCTTGCCCTGGAGGAAGAGGTTGTGGGGCCCCAGGGGGACGGAGCCCTTCTCCAGGATCAGGATGGCGTTGCTCAGGCCCAGGGTCGAGCCCCAGTTGACCGTCCCCTCGGGCCCCTCGAGGTGGACCTGCATCCGCGCCCTCGCCCACAGGCGAGGGATGGCGGCGGCGCGGTCGTTGTACTCTGCGATCACGATCTCACGCGGAACGACGGCCTCGGGACGGGGGGGAGGCTGCGGGCAGCCCCCCAGCACCACCGTGATCCCGGCCAGCAGCACCGCCATCGCCGACCGCGCGCGATCCCCGATCCGCACTCCGCACGTTCCGTTCGCTTTGTCTTCGATGTCCGACATACCTTACTCCTCCCCGTTCGAGTCCGAACCGTTACACGTGAAGTGTATCGGTGACGCGTACAGTATGCGCAGGAGGGCTGAGAAGCAACTGTGGAGGGGAGGCATCCAAGGCAATCGAGGAGTTGCCGGAGCACGCCGGCAACCGCGGCGGACGCCTTTTGGAGTGCGGTGGCGAAGACACCGCTTTGGCTTGGACGGCGAGGAAGAGTCAAAGCGGCGTCGCAGCCGCCGCACTCCAAAAAACGGCATCGAGGCGGGTCTGCGGTTGTCCCGCTACAGCTCGCCCTGAAGGATCGTGCTGAGTTGTTCGCTGACCTGGGCGGTCTGGTCCTCGTCCATCTCGGGGTTGAGGACCTCACGGCGGCGGTCGTCGCCGCGGAGGCGGAGCGTCCAGACCTCCACCCCGTCGTCCCGCTTGCGGGCCCGCTCGTACGTCAGCAGCCGCTTGCGCATGAGGATCAGGGCGAGGACGAACCGGAAGTTGATCTTCGCGGGCTCGGCGGCGTCCTCGAGGCGATCGAAGAAGTTCACCAGCAGCTCGTCGTCCACGAACAGCCGCTTCTTCTCCGTGGGGACGGGGACGGCCGTCCGCCACACCCCGAACGGGAACAGCCCGGGAGCGGGCCGCGCGCGGACGGCCGCGCCCTCGGCGGATTCGGTGGGGGGGGGCTCTACGTCCTGTGGCGTTTCAGGGGCGTCGGAGGGGGGGCAGGGCGGAGGCGTCTGGTGGTCCTCCGTGGCAAGGGCATCCTGCCCATGCGTCCCACGGGCATCTTGCCCGTGGCCTTCGCTCGCAGGCTCTTGCGGACTGGGGGAGGCTTCCTCGCCTGTCGAGCCCTGCTCACTTTCCGGGCACGGGCGGGACGCCTGTGCCACGGGATCGGCCTCGCCGTCGGCGGAAGGGTTGGGGGCAGGCGCGTCCGCGGCGGGCTCGGCTGCGGGGTCCGCCGCCGGCGGGTTGGCGGAGAACGACTCCCAGCAGGGGGGGCAGTAGTCCCGCCGCTCGAACTCCTCCCCGACCTCCCAGACCGTCGCGACGACCTCGCTGCCCGGTTCGAGCTGCTTGTCGCACGCGCAGCAGGTCCCGGTCACTTTGGCGATGTTGAATTCCTTGGCCATGCTACGCCAGGTGCTCCTTCGCCGCTTCCTCCAGCTCCGCCAGGATGCGCTCGGCGCGGCGGAGGTCGTCGGCGGACGACTCCTTGATCTCCCCCGCGGCGGTGAGGTCCTTGACCTGCGGAACGTTGATGCGGACGTTGTAGTCGCTCAGCCGCACCGCCGCCACCGCCAGCACCCCCGCCGCCAGCAGGTCCGTGATCAGCCACGGGTTGCTGCGGGGGGCGAATTCCTGGAGGTCCTGCAGGACGGCAAGGCCGAGTTTGGCGGCCTCGCGGGGGACGTCGATCGCCGCCGCGACGGCCGTCGCCATCGCCTCGTCCTTCGCCTCCCCGTCGTCCATCTTGTTCGCCTCGGCGTACATGCCATAGGCGGCCATGTCATCGCTCACGAGGTCCTGGAACATCGCCCGCGCCCTTTGGAGGCGGGCTCCCAGGTGGGCGTAGAACTCCTCGTGCTCCGCGTACTTCTTCTTGCCGCGCGTGAAGTTCAGCGCCATCTCGCCCAGCGCCACGCCCAGCGCCCCGACGACCCCGGCCACGCTGCCGCCACCGGGCGTCGGCGTCTTGGCCGCCACGGCCGCCGCGAACTCGCGCACCGACCGGTCCAGCATGTCCTGCTCGCTCATGTCCGTCCTTTCACCGTCGGCCCTTCGGAGGGGAAAAATCCGAAACTCGAAATCCGAAATACGAAACAAATTCGAAATACGAAATGGGAATGTTTGAAACGGGAGGGCGGGGGAACCAGGAACCGGGAACCAGGAACCGGGAACCAGGAACCAGGAACCGGGAACCGGGAACCGGGAACCAGGAACCGGGAACCAGGAACCGGGAACCGGGAACCGGGAACCGGGAACCGGGAACCGGGTCTGGACTCGTGGTCAGGTCCGGCTGTCCTCAACCGTTTCGGTCATTCGTATTTTGTCTTTCGAATTTGTTTCGGATTTCGAGCTTCGGATTTCGGATTTCCCCGCAGGGGGGCTACTCTCTTTCGGCCTGTTCTCCCTCGAACGCTGCCGGTTGCGGGGTGGTCACGAGGAAGAACGGTTCCACGCCCAGGTACTTCTCCGCGACGCGGCGGACGTCGGCGGGGGTGATCTTGCGGTAGAGTTCCTCGGTCTTCATGCGGAAGTCCGCGCCCAGGCCGTACAGCTCATCCAACGCGGAGGTCATCGCCAAGGCCGGGAGGTTCTGGTCGCCCAGCAGCTCGGCCGTCAGGATCGAGTTCACTGCCAGGTCGATCTCCTCCTGCGTGGGCGTGTAGGTGGCGGCCCGGCGGAGGTTCTTGCGGATGATCTCGACAACCTCGGGCGCCTTCTGGGGCTGCGTGGCGGCGTAGGTCATGAAGGCCCCGGGGGCCAGGCCGGGCCAGTTGAACGCGTGCACCACGTAGACGAGCTGCTTGCCCCGCAGTTCCTGGTGCAGCCACCCGCCGGGCAACTGGTAGCCGCTGATGATCGTGTCCAGCACGTTCAGCGGGAAGCGGTCCTCGAGGTTCGTGACGGTCATGCCCGGGAGCATGGCGACGACGGCGGATCCGGTCTTCTGGGTTTCGAGGACGGCGAGGGGGTCGCCCTGGGGGGGCGTGGGGGCGTCGGGCAGCGTGATGGGCGTCTCCCCGCCGCTCAGGCCCGCGAAGGCCTGCTCGATGAGGGCCTTCGCCTCGGCGGGGTCGAAGTTGCCGATCACCGCCAGCACGCTCGACCCGGCCCGGACGCAGCGGGCGTGGTGGGCGGTGAGCTGCTCGACGGTCGCCCCCTGCACCACCTCCGTGCTCCCCGTGGCGGGCAGCCCGTAGGCCGAGCCGCTGAAGAACTTGTCCTTGGCGACGGTGAAGGCCTGCCCGAGCAGGTCCTGGTTGCGGCGCTCGATGGCCTGCAGCGCCTTGGGCCGCAGGATGTCCAGTTCCGCGGCGGGGAAGGTGGGGCGGATGGCGACGTCGGCGAGGACGCGGACGGACTCCTGCCAGCGGTCGGAGAGGACCTTGGTCTGCCAGTAGAAGGTGTTGTTCCCGCAGTCGGCGCGGAGGAAGCCGCCCGCCTCGTCGAAGAAGGCGGCGATGTCCTGGGCGGAGCGGTCGGCGGCGCCCTTGGTGGTCATCGTCGCCATCAGCGTGCCCAGGCCATTGGTCTGGGCGTCCTCGCAGAGGATCCCGCCCTTGGTCGCCAGGACCATCGAGACGAGGTCCACCGCGTCGGTGGGCTGCAGGACGACCCGCAGGCCATTGGGGAGGGTAAAGGTCTGGATCTCGCCCTGGGTGGCGGCGTGGGCGTCGGCGCCGGCGACGGAGAACGTGGCGGCGGGCACGAGGCGGGTGACGGCCATGCGGGAGGGGTCGAAGTACTTGCGGGCGACGGCCTGGACCTGCTGGGCGGTGACGTCCTGGATGCGATCGGTGTAGTTCCGGGAGAAGCCCACGTCGCCGGTGGCCATGTAGTCGGTGGCGATGGAGGCGGCGATGGACTCGACGGACTGCTGCTCGGAGACGAACATCGCCATTTTCTGCCGCTTGGCGCGGGCGAGTTCATCGGCGGTCACGCCCTGCTCGGCGAGGCGGCGGAGTTCGGCGAGGACGGCGGCCTCGGCGGGGTCGACGAGGTCGGGCCCGGTGCGGAAGGAGACGCTGAAGGCCCCGCGGCCCCACTCGGGGGTCCAGGAGGAGGAATCGATGGCGGTGACGAGCTTCTTCTCCCGCTCGAGGGTCTGGACGAGGCGGGACGCCTGCCCCTGCGAAAGGATGAAGCTCAGCACGTCCAGGGCGTAGAGGTCCTCGTGCAGCAGGGGGATGGTCTGGAAGCTCATCTCCTGCATGACCTCGGTGAGTTCCTTGTGGGGCGTGATGACGCGGCGGACGCTGGTGACGGGGCCCACCTCGGGCAGTTGCGTCTCGGGCACGCGGCCGCGCTCAAAGCCCGCGAAGACCTGCCGCGTCCGCTCCAGCACCTTCTCCACGTCCACGTCCCCGACGACGGTGAAGACCATCCGCTGCGGGATGTACATCCGCGCGTGGTACGCCAGGATGTCCTCGTACGCGAGTTCGCGGAGCGGGGCGGCGTATCCGATGACCGGCACGGCCGCCGGGTGGTCGCCGAAGAGGTTCCGGGCGTGCGCGTACCAGAGCTGCCGCTCCGGGCTGTCCTTGCCCAGTTCCAGCTCCCGCTGGACCACGCCGTGCTCGCGCTCGAAGTCCTCGCGGGTGATGCTCGCCCTCGCCATCCAGTCGGCGATGAGGTCCACGCAGTCCATGGTCTTGCCCGAGGCGGCGGAGATGTAGTAGCAGGTGACGGCGAGGGAGGTGAAGGCGTTGGACTGCCCGCCGATCTGCTTGACGCGCCCGGTGGTCTGGGCGGCGGCGGGGGCGGTCCCCCCGGGGCCCATGTCGTGCACGGCGCCCTTGGCGACGAGGTGCTCGGTGAGGTGGCTGATGCCCGTCCCCAGCCACGGGCCTTCATACATCCCGCCCGTCCGCACGTAGCAGCGGACGTTGACCACCGGGACCGTCCGCACGGGCTTGATCAGCACGGTCAGGCCGTTCTCAAGCGTCGCGACCACCGTCCCGTCGGGGGCGACGGTCTTGTCTGCGATCTCCAGCGGCGGCGGAGCCTCCGCAGTCGCCGCCGGGGCGGGGGCGGCCTCGGGGGCAGGGGGGGGGGCGGCGTCCTGCGCATACAGCGCCGGCACGGCCGACAGGGCAACCAGCAGCCCCGCCAGGAGCGGAGCGAAACCATGCAACTTCATGAGCGACCTCCCAGGGTGCAAGGGACCCCATTGCTACTGCGAAATCACGGGGCCGGTTCGCGCTGCGATGCCTCGACCTCGCTCAGAAACGCCAGCGTCCGATCGAGTTCGTCCTTCAGGTGCCGCACCCGCAGGAGGGTCTTGGCGCGGGTGACCAGTTCGAGGCGGTTGACGGGCTTGGTGATGAAGTCGTCCGTCCCGCTCTCGACGCCCCGCTCGATGTCCCCCAACTCGCTCAGGGCGGTCACCATCAGCACCGGGATGTCCCGCGTCGCCGGATCGCCCTTGAGCTTGCGGCAGACCTCGAACCCGCTCATCCGGGGCATCATGATGTCCAGGACGACCAGGTGCGGAGGGTCCTGGCGAACCTTCTCCAGCGCCTCCACCCCGTCGCCCGCGGTCGTCACCTGGCAGTCCATCGTCTCCAGGTACGCCACGATCAGTTCCAGGTTCTGCGGGTTGTCGTCCACCACCAGGATCTTGCTCCCGGCGATCCGTTCCTCGTCACTGCCCGGTATATCGTTCATGGGACCTTCTCCTGTCTGACGCCCGGGGCGCGGTGCATGCGCGTGCATCGGACGCACGGGAACCCGGAAGGCTCCCGCCGTCGTCCCGCAACGCCCGCGGGGACACCATACGGTATCCGCCGGCACGGGCGGCTGCAAACGGATTCGGCGGGGGGAG
>JAWLCQ010000062.1:0-23753 GCA_041687095.1 Phycisphaerae bacterium
CGGGTGCCACGGCTGCGCCGTTTGCAGCCGTGTCCTTCCCGGCAGCACGGCTGCAAACGGCGCAGCCGTGGCACCCACGTCATCTGCCTTCCTGAGAGACCCTTGCCCTCTTGGCGTCCCTTTGCCCCTGCGAGAAACGAAGTGCGCTCACCCAGTCGCCCGCCCCCGGCACTTCGCGCGGTCCGCGCTCGTTCCTGGCGGGTTCCAACTCTCTGGGGCCACCACACAGGGGCCCGCAAAGGAGAAACCATGCGACGCCTTCCCCGCCACCTGGTGATGCTGACGTGCCTGCTGCTGCTGCCGCTGACGGCGAGAGGGCAGGTTCTGGTGAGTACCGACGGCCAGAGCGACCCCCGCGACACGGGCTGGACCTACCGCGGGCACACCCGCGAGATGCCCTCCTGGGGCCCCGACGCCCAGACCGACAACCGCTGCCTCCACGCCGCCTCCGGCGGGCAGTACGACGGGTGGCAGAGCCCCGACTTCCCCACCACCCCCGGGGCCTACTACCAGGTCTCCTTCCGCGCAAAGGCGACGGGGCAGTCCTTCGCGGCCGCCCTGTGGTGCAACGCCGACCGCGACGAGATGCGCTCCGACCAGTACTGCGGGATCTCCGCCTCCGACGACTGGCAGCCCTACACGTTCTGCTTTCGCGCCCGCGAGGGGTCGCGCAGCGGGCGGGTCCGCTTCCGCGGGGACAGCGGGAACCTGCTGCACGTGGACGACGTCTCCGTCGCCGCCGTCACCGACGAGCAGGTCCTCGCCTGGTCCGACGCGCTCTACAGCGCCCTCCCGCCCCTGACCTACGCCGCCCCCGCCGGCCGCGGGCAGCGGATCCCCCGCGCGATGCAGGCCCTCCGCGACGGGAAGCCCCTGCGGGTGGTCCTGCTGGGCGACAGCATCGTCAACGACCTGGACAACTCCGCCTGGGAGGTCCTGCTCCGCCGCGCCTACCCCACGGCCCAGATCGCCATCGTCACGTCCATCGAGGGCGGGACCGGCTGCGAGACGTACCGCAAGGAGGGCATGGTGAAGCGGTACGTGCTGGACCACAAACCCGACCTGGTGATCCTCGGGGGCATCAGCAACAAGTCCGCCGAGAGCGTCCACGACGTCGTCCGCCAGATCCGCGCCGCCTCCGATACCGAGATCCTCCTGCTGACGGGCGCGTTCGGCATGCGGTACAAACCGCCCACGGCCCCCGACTGGACGCCCGCGATCGACCCGCAGGGCAAGGACTACCGCAGCCAGTTGCTCCGCATCGCCCTCGAGGAGCAGTGCGAACTGCTCGATCTGCAGGGCGCCCTGGACGCGTACTTCCGCGATACCAAGCTCGACCCCGCGACGTGCATGCGGGACGTCGTGCACCCCAATGATCGAGGCAGGGCCTTGATGGGGCGCGTCCTGGTGCGGTATCTATCTCCGTCTTCCGCCCCGCCGGAGGCGAACCTGGACGCCGCGAGCGAAAAGATCCCGGGTGAGAACCCGTAGTGTGCCTCCGCACCCAATGCCCTCGGACGGCGTTGGGGGAGTGACGTGGAACGCTCAGGCGCACCGTCAGGACTCACGAGTTCCGGTCTGGAGTAAGCTGTATGACGACCGTACGACTGTGGCTGCTGTCGCTGGTGCTGTTGACCCCCCCCGCCCTCCTGTCGGCCGAGCCGCTGCTGCAGGAGACGTTCGAGAGCGCCCCGTCGGGTTCGGGCTGGGTCTACGAGTCCCGCCGGCCGATCGATGCGAGCGGCTTCCACGGGCGTGAGGACGGCACGGCCTACCTCGTCACGCCCGTCTCCCGCGACTTCGCCGGGTGGGTCTCCCCCGCCTTCGACGTCACGCCCGGGGAGCACTACCGCATCCGCCTCCGCTACCGCTGCGCCGATCGCGCCTACTGCGGGGCCGTCTTCCGCGACGCCAACGACGCCCCCCTCCCGGCCGACCACTACAGCGGCCTGGACGCGTCGGAGGGCTGGACCACCCTCGAAATCTGCTTCCGCGCCAAGGCGCGTGCGGTCAAGGGCCTCGTCAGCTTCCGCACCGCCGGCCAAGCCCCCCTGCACGTCGACGACGTCCAGGTCGAGCGCGTCGCCCCCGCCGCCGCCATCGCCTGGGCCGACGCGCTGTACGCCACGCTCCCCCCGCTGAACTACCAGCCCCCCGCCGATCGCTGGGCCCTCATCCCCAACGCCATCGCCGCCCTCCGCGCCCGCAAGCCCCTCCGCATCGTCATGCTCGGGGACAGCATCGTCAACGACACGGGCAACTCCCTCCTCCCCGCCCTGCTCGCCCAGGCGTGGGACAACCCCCAGCTCAACGTCATCACCAGCGTCCGCGGGGGGACCGGGTGCGACTTCTACCGCCAGAAGGGACGCATCCAGGAGTACGTGCTCGACTACCAGCCCGACCTGGTGATCATCGGCGGGGTCTGCAACCGCCGCGCCGAGTACGTCCGCGAAGTCGTCCGCCAACTCCGCGAGGCGAAACCCGGGATCGAGATCGCCCTCATGAGCGGCCCGTACGGGTGGGACTACAAGCCCCCCACGGCCCCCGACTGGACGCCGGCCGTCGATCCCAACGGGCGGGACTACCGTTCGCAGCTCGCCCGCGTCGCGCTCGAGGAGAAGTGCGAGTTCCTCGACGTGCAAGGCGCCGCCGACCAGTACTTCCGCGAGTGCGGCCGCGACGTCCAGACCTACATGCGCGACAGCACCCACCCCAACGACCGCGGCCGCCAGATCATCGGCCGCATCGTCCTGCGCTACCTGAGCCCCAACCCCGAGGCCACCCCGTAGCCCCTACTGCCCGTCGCGGATGCGTTCCAGCAGGTCGATCATCGCCTCGTGGGGCGCTTCGCTGACGGCGATGTAGGTGAGGTTGTTGATGCGGCCGGAGACGATGCGGCACCCGTCGTGCTTGCACGCGTGGTAGGTGGTCGCGCCGCGCGCGATGCGGCCATTCAGTTGCAGGCTCTCGGGGGCTTCGTCGATGACGATGATGGAGACTTCCCCCTCCGGAATGCGAACGAGATACGTGGGCTTCTCCCCCTTCCCAAACCGCCGGGCGCTACAGCCTAACATGACCGCTCCGGCGGGAATGGCGGGCGTGATGCCCGTCTCCTCGCACAGGCGGGCGCAGACGGCGGTGGGGTCCTGCATCGCGTGGAACCCGTCGGACTGCGCGAGGTTAGCGCGGTGGATGTCGGTGAGGATCGGCTGGGCGGAGGCGGTCTCCGGGGACAGGAACAGCATGGGCCCGCCCACGCTCAGCAGCAGCACGGCCGCCGCCGCCACGCCTAAACGCGCCCAGACCGGGAAGCGGGCGGCGGGGCGGTGCAGGGGGATGGGGGTCGATGCCGGGGCGCTCACGGGGGCGCTGGGTGCGGTGACGGGGGGGCTGATGAACGGGCTGGGGGGCTCGGCGACCGCGACGGCCGAGCGTGCGGCGGATCGGATGCGGTCGGTGAGGGCGGCGGGGGCGTGCACGTCGTTGAACGCCCCGGACAGGCGGGAGCGAATGGCCCCCATCGCTTTTACCTCCACCCGGGCATCGCCGGGCAGGTCGTTGGGAATCGGCGTTTCGGCCCGCACCATCGATTCGAGTTGTTCGTCTTCGTAGCGCATCATTCCATCCGTCCCAGGAAGCCCAGGTCACGAGCGTAGGCTTCCAAGCGCTCCTTGAGTGCGGCGCGGGCGCGGAAGGTTCGGGACTTCACCGTCCCGACGGGCACGTCCATCACTTCCGCAACATCTTCCTGCGAGAGGCCTTCCACGTCCGAGAGGTACAGCGTCATCCGCTGATCCTCGGGCAGTTCACTGAGGGCCTCGATGACCTCGTGATCGGCGAAATTGTCGAGGAGGTCCTCGGCGTTGGACCACGCGGTCTCGGGATTCACCTCGGGGCTTCCGAGCAAGTGCTCGTCCACGGGGACCTCGGGCCCGGCGACCCGTCGGTGCCGCAACTCGTCGATCCACGTGTTGCGGAGGATCCGCAGCAGCCAAGCGCGGATGTTCGTCCCGGCCTCGAACGACCGGAACCGCTCCATGGCCTTGAGGAACGTCACCTGGACGAGGTCCTCGGCCCGTTCGCGGTTCCCGCCGGTCAACGCGATGGCCGCCCGATAGACGGCATCGGTGTACGGGACGGCGATCTCCTCAAACTGTTTAATATCGGCCATTCCGACCGGGCGACCTTCGCCGCCGCTCCTCTAAACGCGTTTCCCTCCCCGCCGGTTCCGCCCACGGGGAATTCCGTCCCCAGTGTGAGGCACCCCCCGGTGCGGATCAAGGACCGAATCCACTTCCCATGGTGCCCCATTCTATTGCGGACACCGCCCCCCGTGCCCGGTCAGAATCCGTACCGCACGGCCGCGTAGACGTTGGAGTTCCGCTCGAACTGCCCGAAGAACGTGTAGTCGTGCGCCCCGAAGAAGACGTTCGCCCCGCCCTCGACGGTCCAGTGGTCGTCGATCTTGTAGCTCGCGCTGGGGCGGAGGTAGGCGTCGGAGTCGCTGGGGGAGTAGTACGCGAACAGCGACAGCGTGAGGTTCTGATTCAGCAGGAGTTGCGTAACGCGGAACGTCAGGACGTGGCGGCAGGCGGCGCGGGCCTCGTCGCGGACGGGCTGGGGAAGGGTCCGCAGGTACGCGTCGTGATCGGCCAGGATCTCGACGTAGTACTGCAGCCCCACCTTCAGGTCGCGGGCGAGTTGCGACAGGTCCCGCTCGTACCCCACCAGCAGGCGGGCCTCGCTGTTGTTGATGAGCGGGTCGTCCCCGTCGCGGTCGTCGCGGGAGTCGTACCAGGCGGCTTCGGCGTTGGCGATCCCGCCCCACAGCGGACCGCGGACGCTGGCACCGTAGACGCTCAGGGGCGGGAAGCTCGCCCGCAGGCCCGATCGCGTCCGCCCGGCCGGGCTCTTCCAGAACCCCCAGTACCCGTAAGCTGCCAGCTCCACCGAGCCCACGTTGCGCGAGACGCGGAGGGCCCACTCGTCATCCTTGAACCAGTCGTCGGGGCGGTCGACCTCGACGATGGCATCGCGGCCGGCGCGGCGCTGGAGGGTGGAGTTCCAGTACGAGATCCGCCGTCCCGTGATGTAGCGATCAGGGTCGAACTGCGGGGTATAGACCAGGTCGACGTTGGCGAACTCGCTGAACGCGCTGACCTTCAGGGCGTCGGAGGGCGCCTTGAGGTACTCCACGTCCCGCCCGAGGAAGAACGACTGCCAGTCCTTGGGGAACAGGTCGTTGACGAACAGCAGATCGCCCGTGCCCCACGTGAGGATCTGCCGCCCGACCTTCACGTCGAGGAAGTTCAGGGGCGTAAACGCCAGCCACGCCTGGCGGAGATCGATCCAGCCATCGCCGGTGTTGAGGTCGAGTTCGCAGTCGTCGTCGACGGCGTCGTAGAGGAAGTCGGCGACGACTTGGGCGGAGACGTTCTCCCAGCGGGCCTCGGCGTCGAGCTGCAGGCGGGTCTCCCCGAGCGAGGCGCATTTTTCGTGCGGGTCCTCCTGCGTCCGCACGCCCCCGCGCGTGTCCCAGAAGCCCGAGAACTCGAACCAGTCGAACGCGTCAGCGACTTCGTCCTCGTCCCCGGGCGCTGCTTCCGTCTCGTCCTCGGTGGCGTCCTCCAGTCCCGGCGGGAGCGACGGACCGGTCCCCCCTTCCAACCCGGGCGGGAGCGACGGACCGGTCCCCTCTCCGCCCAGACCCTCCGGCAGTGCCGGGGCGGGTGATGCGGCGGACGTGTCCCCATCCCCCGCCTCCAGTCCCTCGGGCAGCGCGGGACCGGACGGTGCGGGGGCGGCGGACTGCGTTTCGTCCTCCAGGCCAGGGGGCAGCGCGGGTCCGTCGGCCGACAGGGCGGGAGCGGAGAGCAGCGCGAACAGCACGACGGCGGGCAGCATGAACCTGCAAATGCCGATTGGGCTTCGGTGTCGTTTGACAGCCTCTTCCACCCCCCCGACACAGTCGGGGGGCCTTGGGGGCGTGGTTCCATTCGACATTTCCCTGCTCTCTCCTTTCCACGTCGCGCACGAGGCGACCGGACCAAACCGCGACGCCCCATGGAGCGCAGCGGTTACCGCCTTTGGAGTGCGGCGGTTCACCGCCGCTTTTCATGGGCCGTCAGTCGTCACTCGCGGATGCCTCCGCCGACCCGCCTCCGACCACCACGAGCGATTCGGAGAAGAACCGTATGGCCGACAAGGGCGATTCGGCGAAGGCAGCATCCTTTTCAATCCCTGACGCGATAAAAAGCGGCGGTGAACCGCCGCACTCCAAAGGGCGGGCGGCCACGAGACCGATGGCGTCGGCGACCATCCTAGACGTTCCCCCGCATCGCTCGCGGCCAACGCGGGGCAGGAGACCCGCGGTGCAGGGGGTGCGGCCGCCGTTTGCCGCGAGTGGCGTGGGGGACCATCTTCGCGCCCCCTACCGGATGAACCTCACCGGCGGGCGGCGGAGGTAGCGTTCCTCGAAGATGTCCTCGGGCAGGCCCGCGTTGTAGTCCACGTTCGAGTACTCCAGGATCGTGTTCGACCCGTCGGAGAGGTTCGACATCGCCGACTTCACCACCGTCGGATACCCCTCGACGTTCTCCACCTTCATCGCGTTGTAGCGGCGGTACTCCTTGTCGTTGCGGTCGTAGTAGCTCGTCTGCACCACGACGAACGAGGAGCGGTGGATCCACATTTTGTAGTACGCGAACTCCACGTTCGACGGGTCCTTCGGGGTGTTCTTCAGGACGTAGTACGTGGCGTTCGTCTCCTCGGGGACCAGCTCGTGCCGGTCGAGGTCGATGTTCCGCCCGCTCACGTCCTCGTAGAAGAAGTTCGAGCCCACGAAGCTCGTCCGCTTGTCGCCCGCGCTGATCCGCTTCACCAGGTCCAGCGCCGGCAGGTACAGCCAGCGGTCGTCGTCCTTGTCCAGGTGCTTCCACACCAGAAACGCCGTCTTGTTCACATCGGCGGGGCGGCTGAAGTAGACGTAGAACTTCTGCTCGCCCGTCGCCTTGCGGTCGAGCTGGAGGTTCTTCGCCTGCGACGCGTCGCCCTCGCCCTCCCCGGGCGCATCGGCGTCGCGGCGGAGGATGGTAAACTCCCGCGTCCGCTTCTGCTTGCTCGCGTCGGTGATGGTCATCTTCACCTCCGCCCGCCCGTCCTTGCCCTGGTAGTAGGACACGTGGTTCGCGCGGTTGACGATCTCGTCGACCGTGAGGTCCTTCGCCAGCGCGTCCGCGGGCTGGGTACCCACGTTTGCCTTGTCACCCTGTGCCGCGGCCGCTCCGATCGCGAGGATCGAACCCGCCGCCAGCACCGCTACCGTCAGAAACGTTCTACCGAACTGCATGATGATTCTCCTGTGCATTCGCCTCAGGGTTCTTTCCGTTCTCCGCGGGCAGAGCGCATCGGCTCCGCCTCGACAACAGCCAGCAGGCCGCCACGCCCCCCGCCACAATGCCCCCCGCCAGCAGCACCAGCCCGTTCCATCCCAGCGACGTGTACTGCCGCACGCTCAGCACCCCCAGCGCCGCCGCCGTCATCGCCGCCACCGCGCACGTCCCGCACCGGCACGCGAGGCGATGCTCCTCCCGCTGCGGGAACAGCCGCCGCTCCAGCAGCCGCACCAACGCCGGCAGCAGCAGCAGCGTCCCCACCCCGCTCACCAGCAGGATCGTCGCCAGCAGCATCCCCACCGTCTGGTAGGGCACCAGCGGGGCGAGCAGCAGGGGCAAAAACCCCGCCGCGATGACAATGATATTCCGCGAGATCGCCCGGGCGGGCTCCCCAAAGACGTTCGGGGCCGTTTCCTTCCACGATCCGCTCGCCGCGTACATCGTCCGCCCGCGGGCGAGGAAGTGGATGGCGAAGTCCACGGCCAGCCCCAGCGTGAGCGAACTGAGCACCGCCACGGGCATGTCGTAGTCCTTGCCGACGATCCCAATCGCCCCGTAGATCGCGGTGATCGTGACCGTGAGGGGGATCATGCTCAGCAGGCCCCACAGGGCGGAGCGGAAGAGCACGGTCATCAGCAGAAACACCACCAGGAAGCTGCCCGCGAAGGCCTCCAGCATGCCCGTGACCATCTTCTCCTGCCACACCACGTTGATGTACGTGAGCCCGAACCAGTCGGAGCGAACGGGCAGGTCCGTCCCCGGACCGGCCGCCACCGTCCGCACGACGGACTCCATGTCACGGTTATCCCCGCTTCGCAGCTGCACCCAGATGTTCGCCGAGTGGTAGTCGGGCGAGACGAAGTGGTAGACGTCGTCCTTCACGCGGTCGTGCCCGCTGCGGAACTGGTCGATGGCCTGCGCGACAGCCTGGCGGTTGGGGGGGATGACCATGAAGTTCGGATCGCCCCCGTGCAGGTCACGGTTGACGGTCTTGACGATGTCCACCAGCGAGTTGGACTTGCCCACCGCCCCGGCCGTCGCCAGCGTCTCCTGCAACTGCTCGATCCGCGCCAGGTACGCGGGGTCCTTGAAGTACTCGCCCTCGGACCGCTGCTCGTCGAGGAACAGCTCGACCAGCCCGCGGAGCGTCCGCTCGCGGAGGTTGGGCGCTTCGGTGTCAGGAAGCGGAGAGGGTTCCTCCGCTGATCCCGCATCCAGCCCGGGGGGCAGGGAGGGACCGCCCGCCCCACCGTCTGCGCTCAGTCCCGCGGGCAGGGACGGACCGGAATCGCTCCCGCTCTCCTCCAGACCGGGCGGAAGGGAGGGACCATCAGACGACGGGGGGCTCTGGGTTTCCGAAGCAGGAGGATCAACAGGCGATCCCGCGTCACCCCCCGGACGCCCGTATCCGCTTCGCTCCGTCGTGACAAGCAGTCGGGGGGCGTTGGGATTCGTCCCCGTCTCCAACCGCGAGAAGAACGCCTCGCGCGTGGGCGGATTCGCCTTCACGATCTCGTACGCATGCTCGCCCACCCGCTGCAGGCGGTCCCCTACCTCGACCGCGAACTCGCGTGCGGAGCGGGCGAACTGCTCCGCGTACGACTCCGTCGTCGTTGGCGAAGCGTACGTCAGCGCCAGCTCCTCCAACTGCAGGAAGTCCTGCATCGCGCTGTACGCGGACAGTTGCTCGTCCGTCGCGCTCAGTACGTCGGGGCGGACCTGTTGGCGCGCGGCGTCGAGGATCTGCAGGGGGGTATTGGCATCACTCGCGGCGGTGCGGGCCGCTTCGCCCATGCGGGCGGCGAGATCATTGAGGGACTCGCGGCGCGTCTTGGCCGCCGTGGCGATGCGGTCGGCGAGGACGTCAGGGGCGTAGGGCGTCGGTTCGGCCTCCAGCGCCAGGTACGCCATGTACGTGCCCCCGAAGTGCTCGTTGAGCACGCGGTCGGCGACGCGGATGGGGTGGGTGGGCGTGAACCACTTCACCGGGTTGTCGTTGACGACGATCTTGCTCATGCCCCACCCGGCGAGGACGAGCACGAGGACGGCCGCGGCGACGATGGGCTTGGCCCACCGGTACGTGCCGCGCCCCATCGCCTGCAGGAAGCGTGAGAGCGGGCCGTGGGATTCGCCCTCCGCGTGGCCCTTGGCCCCGAAGTTGGCCAGCGACCGCTCGGGCAGGAACGTCAGAAACGCCGGGAGGAACGTCACCGTCAGCACCCACGCGACCAGGATCCCCATCGCCACGAACACCCCGAACACCTGCACGGGCGGGATCGGGGTGAGGGCGAGCGAGGCGAAACCCGCGGCGCTGGTCAGCGAGGTGTACAGCATGGGCGAGAACAGGTCGTTCATGACCTCGCGGATGGTCTGCCGCTTGTCGCGGAACTGCGGGTACTTCTCGAAGAACTCGCTGATGATGTGGATGCTGTCCAGGACGGCGATGGGCATGATGAAGATCGGGATCATGCTGCTCATGATGTGCACGGGGAACCCTGCGATGACCAGCGCGCCCATCGTGAAGATCACCGAGATCATCGCCACCAGCATCGACGAGACCACCAGCAGGACCTTGCGGAAGAAGAGCATCATCAGGACGAAGATGACGGCCATCGCGGCGGGGGCGGAGATGGCCATCTGGAGGAACATCTCGACCCCGAAGGTGTCCTCCGCGACGGGCAGGCCGGTGACGTGGAACTGCTCGGGGCCGCCGAGTTGGGCGATCTTCCCCTTGAGGCGGTCGTAGACGCGGTAGCTGAGGTCCTTGCGGGTGAGCGGGAGGTAGAGGGCGACGGCCTTGCCGTCCCCGCTGACGATGGTGTCGCGGAGGAAAGGGATCCGCAGGGCGCGGTCGCGGATGGCGAGGGCCTCGGCCTGCGTGGCGGGCGGGGCGGCCATCAGCCACTCCATGCGGATCATGTTGCCCGGGGCGGGCTCGACGCTGTCGACGGTGGAGGGCGCCATGAGGTCGCGGACAATCACGCCCTCGTCCTCGTCGAGCCCCGGGGCGAGCGTTTCCCCGCGGAGCGTTTCGGCGAAGAGCGTGAGTTCGTGGATCTTCCGCAGCGACTGCGGGTTGAACACGCCCTCGGGGTGCTCGTCGTTGACGACCCCGACGACGACCATGTCGTACAGGCCGAACCGCTCCTTCATCTCGTGATGGAAGCGGCGGACGGGCTCATCGGCGGCGAGCATGTTCTCCGGGTCGGTGTCGACCGTGATGGTGTGCAGCAGCGGCAGCGCCCCCGGGAACAGCGAGGGCAGGACCGCCAGGGCGGCGATCAGCAGCGTCACCGCCGCCGTCGCCCACGTCACCAGGCGGCGGCGATGCATCGAGCCTTCGATCAGTCGTGAACCCAGTGTCATGGTTGCTTCCCTTCGCCTCTTGCCCCGTCACCGCGTGGGGCGCCCCGCTTCGAGGCGCCCCAAGAACCACGGGCCTACTATGTCTTACCGCCTGTGCGATCCCTTTGCCAGTGTCCGCTCCCCACCGCCAGAGCCATCGCAACGTCGTGGCACGGGCATCTTGCCCGTGTGTCGCAGGGGCGTCTCGCCCCTGCCCGGGGGGCAGGTGGGGCCTGATGGCCCTGGAAACCCTCTCCAACCCATGCCCCCCCCCGGGCTGTCTCTTTATCACATTTCGGCGCTTCTGGACCTGGAGGACTCGCACGCCCCGCCGGCGCGTCTCCCGCCCGCCCGGGCTTGTCCCGGTGGAGCGGAGGTCGGGCCACCTACAACGCCGGCCCCTGGCTCCCGCTGCTTCTTCTTTTCGCCCCCGCCCGGCTCGTCCGGGTGGAGCGGAGGTCGGGACAGCCATGGCGGGCCGAGCGGACCCGGAGGAGCGGGTAGCTGGCCCGACCCTCGCTCCCCTGGGGCAGGCCCAGGGGGGGGCGGAAGAAGAAGAAACAGAAGGAAGACGAGGCGTCGCGGGTAGCTGGCCCGACCTTCGCTCCCCCGGGACAAGCCCGGGAGGGGGCGGGAGCGCTTCGAGCAAGCCCGGCGTGGGCGGGAGGGGGCAGCGAAAAATGTGATACAGAGACAGCCCCCCGGGGGGGCCGCAGCGCCGAATCTTTTTGACTCCCCGGGGGATCGGGCGTATATTTTCGTTGCTTGGTCATGGTCGGCGGCGAGGCAGAGGGTCCCGCTGCGGCCGTCGCCCGGACACTTTTTCAAGGGGTACGGTATCATGAAACGTCTGCTCGCACTGGGTTGGTTGCTGTCTGGAGTCCTGTTGGTGGGCTCCGTGTCGTTCGCGCTCGCCGATGGCGAGACGATGTCGGATCGCGAGCGGGAGAAGCTCGAGGCCCAGAAGGCGGCCGAGGAGTTCTACCCGGGCATGGAGAAGGCCTTCCTGCTGGCGAAGTGGGATGAGTTCGACGAGAAGGTCAAGGAGTCCTCGAAGCACTACCGCTTCATGACCAAGGAGCAGCAGGCCAACGTCCGCTACATGCGGGAAGCGTCCCAGGACTGCCGCCCCAAGTGGTGGAAGGACTGCCGCTCCTCCACCAACCGCAGCTTCAAGGCCGAGATCTGGAACCGCACCTTCATGGCCAACTACATGCCCAGTGACATGCTGGGCATGATGGCGCCGGTGGGCTATGACCAGGAGCGCAAGTGCCTCCACATCATCGTCACCTGGAAGCCCAACCTCGTCGAGAACGCCGACGCTGTCAAGGGCTGGCTGGCGACGAAGCACGGCATCAGCCAGGGCAACCTCGCCGAGGCCATCATCTGGCACGAGTTGGGGCACAACTACGTCACGCTCGGGCTGCCCATCAAGGCCATCATCCAGCTCTGGTGGGACCACAGCGTCTTCTACTCGCACCTGCAGGAGTTCTATGCGGACCTCACCGCCATCTACCACGCCTCGACCCGCGGCCGCCTGACGGCCATGATGTTCCGCCTCGACGGGTTCGACTGGTACAGAGAGACCGAGTGCCACGACCGCGCCGCCCACGCCATCGGGGCCATCATCACCTCCGAGTGGCTCGCCAACCCCGACAAGTGGCCCAGCATCCACTTCCCCCCCGAGGTCCCCAAGGAGAAGATCGAACTCAAGACGATCATCTACCTCTACGAGAACATCGACCCCAACTGGACCCTCGCCGAGGACCAGGCCCTCCGCGACATCGTCAAGACCTTCGTCGCCAAGAGCGGCGAGAAGGTCCTCACCAGCCGCGGCAAGATCCCGCTGAGCAACAAGCAGACCTTCATGCTCCTCGTCAACGACGACCGCGAGGAGGTCGCCAAGCGCGAGAAGTGGATCAAGGAGCGCCTCGAGGCCATCATCCAGTCCGGCCGGGCGGACAAGGCCCCCGACCCCAAGGAAAAGAAGAAGGAAGGCCACGAGAAGCTCACCCGCGGGGACCGCATCCAACTCCCCTGGTAAGCGCTCCCGCCACGGCACCGCCCGCATCTTCCCACCGCCCCCGGACGCTCGCGTCCGGGGGCGGTGTCGTTTCGGCGGCGGTGCAGGACGAGCAGCCACCGCAGAAGCGGAGCTGCTTGGGCGGGGCGGGACAACTTGGTGTTCATCCCGCGCGCGTACGACTCCCCTCGCTCCGCCCCGTGCATGCCCTGCGAATCATTCCGCCCCCACCCGCCAGCCATCCTCGGTCTTCACCACAGGCACCTGTCGGCAGCTTGTCCGCTCCTTCCCGTCGTCGCCCGTCCACACGACCGTGCAGGAGACGCGCGTTTCGTGACTGCCGACTCGCTGGAGTTCCCCCACCAACACCATCAGAACCTTCCGCGGAATCCCGCCCAAGAGGCTCTTCGCCAAGGCGTCTGCATCGCTGTCCACCAGACTGGCGGCCGTCTTGGGGGCAAGCACCGACTTCAGCACCTGAACGTCCCGCGCCTCCAGGGCACGGAAGAAGCGCAGGAGGAGCTGCCGACACTCGTGGCGGACGAGCAGGCTCTCCAACTCCGCGTCGGTGATCCGTGAGCAGTACGTCTGCACATTCCCCAGCACCTTCACGACGCGCTCATTCGCGGAGTCCTTCGCCAGAGAGGCGAACTCCTCCGCCCACCGCGACCGCGCCTGCTTCAGCGACTCCAGCGTCGGGCTTTCGCTTGCGAGGAGATCCGCGGTGACCATCTGCGTTGCGACACTGGCCAGTTTCACCCCGACCAAGGTTCGCATGCTGAACGCGTCGCGTCCGTCGTTGGCGGCCGCCAGCGATTCGAGCACAACCGCCTTGGCGAGGCGAACGGCGGTCGTGAGTTCGACCACCAGCGCCGGTGGCACACGACCCTCCGCATCGGGGAACGCAAGCTCCAGCAGGCGCCCGGCTGCCTGCAACCGCAGCCCCATGGAGGGCGCATGCAAGGCAAACGCCGTAAGCAGATCGATTCGGAGCAAACCTTCTTCGGAGGAGACAGACGCAGGTTTCGCGTAACTGATCCTGTCCAGGAGGTTCAGGACCGGCTGACCCTGGAGCGTCTCCAACTGCTCCTGCGTCACCGCCGGGAGGGCGGACGCGGGCTCCTGCTGCGGAAGCGAAGCAGGGACCTCCAACCCGTGCCGTTTGAGCACATCCGCCAAGGCGGCGGCGAACTCCCTGGTTCCGGGTGCGTCGATTCGGGCAATCTCCTGCACGTCGGAAGCAACCAAGACCGCCAGGTCGCACCGCCTGTCGGCTGACGGCACTGCGGGACCGGATGTGGGAGTCTCGCCCGTTACCGCACTCGCCAGGAACGAGAGGACTCCCACAACTACTGCACACCCAACGTGCTTCCCCATGGCAGCTTCCCTTTCGCGCATGCGTCCACCGCCGACCTTTCGACCCAGCGTACACCCACCCCGGGACCGCCCCGGATTCGCGCTATGGTTTCGACTTGCCCGCCGCCCCGGCCTGCGGGAGAGGCGCCTCGGCGCCGACGTGGGCGGTGGCGGCGATCTTCAGGGCCTGGTCCACGCTCAGGGGGACCTCCTGCACGTGCTCGGGCGAGACGTAGATCGTCGGGCCCCCGAACATGTACGCGTAGGGCAGGTACACCGCGACGCGGGGCTCCCCGCCTTCCTCCGCGATTCCCAGCGGGCGGGCGTTGGTCTGGATCCCCATCAGGTCCATCTCCGACCCTGGGGGCCGGTAGCGGACCACCTTGCCCATCCGCTCGGCATTGCCCCCGAAGAGCTGCATCAGGTCGCGGACGGACTCGTAGATCACCTTGATGCCTGGGAGGCGGCACAGCGTGCGGTCCAGGAACCCCAGCAGCCCGCGGAAGACCCACAGGTGCGTCAGCAGGCCCACGAGGTAGATGATCCCCAGGATCAGCAGCACGCCCACCCCGAAGGGGATCTCCACGTCCTCGCCCGCCCCCAGCGCCCGCATGAGCTTCCCGCCGATCCCATCGAGAAAGGCGGCGAGCACCCACACCACGTACGCCGTCACCGCCAGCGGGGCGATGACCAGCACCCCCGCGAGGAAGATCCGTATCTGCCGTTTCATCCCGCTCCCCTTCCGGGTTCGCCCGGTCAGACCGTGAAGACGTCGAACTCGCGCATCGCCGCGCCCTCGTCGTCGGCGAAGCAGAGAACCTTGTGCAGGTTCATGATCTTGAAGACCTTCATCAGCTCCGGCCGCAACCCCGCGAGCACCACCTTGCCCTTGATCCCCAGCGACTTCTTGTGCATCGTCACCAGCGAACCCAGCATGCGGGAGGCGAGGAACTTGACGGCCGTGAAGTCGAGAACGATCTTCTTCTCGGCGCGGTCTTCGATGAGGGCGTACAGGTCGCGGCTGATGGCATCGACGATCGTGCCGTCCAGGATCGACGCCTCGCGGAAGGTGACCACGGTGACGTCCTGGTATCGCGAAATAACCAGTCCACGTGCGAGTTCGGGCATGGCGGAAGCTCCTTGGAACCGTCCAGAAACCAGCAGGACCGGCGGGCCGAGAGTTCCTCTCGCCCACCGGGAGGCATTCTACTGATTGCCTCGGCGGGCGTCACGCGGAAACTGCCGCCTACATCCCTCTTCGTTTGGCGGCCATGTGGGACCGGGTGTACCCGGCGTGCTTCCAGATGTTGCGATGCAGGGCCTCGTACTCCTTGCTGTCCCACTCGGCGTCGGGGGAGACGAGGGCGAGGAGCTTCTCCCACAGGGCGTGGGCCTCCTCCCACTTGCCGTCCTTCTCGCGGATCCAGCCCTCCTGGTAGAGCTGGGTGACGGTGCGGATCATCTCGGTGAGCTTGGTGTCGTACTCCAGGTCGTGGGCGGGGTCCTCGAAGCGGATCGCGCCCAGGTAGGCGAGGTGGAGCTTGAAGTTCTTGACGGCGTTGTGGAGGTCGGAGTCGCGGAGGGTGCGGGCGGCGAGGGCGCGGGCAGTTTCGAGGCGGGCGGCGGCCTCCTGGGCGTTGGGGGCGCGGCGCAGGGGGGCGCGGAGGGCGTCGGCGATGTCGGCGGGGGCGAGGACCTTGGGCAGGTCCGAGCTGGGCCCGCTCCCCCCCCCGCCGCGGAGCGACAGCAGGACCGCGACCAGCACGACCATGCCCACGAGGTACAGCCCGGCGAAGAGGGCGTACTTCCGCATCTTGGACGGGGCGGCCGCCGGAGCGGCGGGGGCGTCGGCGTCGGGGACGGTGGTGGTGGGAGGCTCGTCGGGGGCGGGGGTGTCGGGGGCGATTGGGGACTCGGTGTCGGGGGCGGCGTCGGGGGCGTCCGCGTGCTGGGCCTTCCAGGCGGCGAGGGCGCCGTCGGGGTCATCGCCGGGGGCGACGAAGAGGGCCTCCGTCTGGAGCCCGATCCCGATCACGTCGCCCGTATCCAGCAGGATCTGCTTGCCGGACTTGTACTTCTTGCCGTTGACGCAGGTGAAGCTGGACCCGACGTTCTCGACGATCCACCCCTCGACGGTGTGCAGCAGGCGGGCGTGCTGGCGGGAGGCGTGCTGCTCGGCGAGGCGGATATCCGCCGCCGAGCCGCGCCCCACGACCGCGCCGTCCTTCATCACCACGGCGCGGTGGCCGGCCTGGGGGCCCCGGACAAACAGCAGTTCGGGTCTCGGATCGGCCATCAGAACAGTCCTCCTTGCAGGGCCCGCACAATCGCCGGGCCAAACACCATCAGGATCACCGCGATCACCAGCAGCAGGCAGGGGATGAGCACGCGGATGCTGGCGCGGGCGGCGAGGTTCTCGGCGCGGACGGAGCGCTGGAGGCGCAGGAGCGTCGCCTGGTCGTGCAGCACGTCCCCCAACGCCGTCCCCAGCTCCTCCGCCTGCACCACGCTGGCGACGATGGACCGGAGCGAGTCCAGGGGGATGCGGGCGGAGAGGTTGATCAGCGCCTGCCGCCGCGTCGTTCCCAGGTCCATCTCCGCCAGCAGCGTGCGGAGTTCGACGTTGAAGGGGTCATCGGTCTTCTCGCGGGTGACGGTGCGGACGGCCTCGGTGAAGGTGGCGCCCGAGCCCATGGCCAGGGCGATCAGGTCCAGGGCGTAGGGGACGCGGCGTTGGATGAGCCGCACGCGCTTGGAGGCCATGTCGTGCAGTTGCACGATGGACAGGACCGTGCCCAGGACCAGCCCCATCCCCAGGGCCACGCCCCCCCACTGCCCGAAGGACGCGAAGTACAGCACTTCCAGGATGATCCCCATGACCAGGCCCGTGAAGAGCGACAGGGCGAGGAACTCCTCGGACGTGTAGTACTTGGGGCTGCCGGCGGCGATGAGCTGCTCGCGGACCCAGCGCTTGAGCTGCGGGCTGTTGAAGCGGTGCGCGAGCGTCAGCAGCAGCCACAGCACGGGGCGCAGGGCGGGGTTCTCGAAGAGCGTCTTGCGATCGGTGTGCCCGGTGGCGAGGGCGGCGGACCGCTGGTCGGACATCTCGATCCGCCCGGGCTGCGAGAACAGCCCGTAGACCAGCAGGACGACGGAGAGGAACATCGCCACGGACAGCGCGAGCGTCCAGGGGTCCATCCCGAGGGGGAGCGAAGCGGCGAGGATGAGCGGAGCGTCTGCCATCTCAGATATCCACCGACATGATCTTGCGGATCCAGAGGAACCCGATGACGTTGAGGAGGACGACGGCGAAGAGGATGAGCTTGCCCTCGGTGAACAGGCGGATGACGCCCTCGGGGTCGACGAGCAGGTAGAGGATGCCCATGACGACGGCGGGCATGGCCCCGAGCCAGCGGGCGGTAGCCCGGCCCTGGGCGGTGAGGGCGTCGAGGCGGGCCTCGAGGCGCTGGATCTCACGGATGGAGGCGGCGATGCGGTCGAGGGTCTCGCCCAGGTCGCCCCCGCGCTCGCGGTGCGTCAGCAGCGCCGAGAACAGCAGGCGGAAGTCGCTGGACCCGATCCGCTGGGCCGCGTTGCCCATCGCGTCCTCCAGCGGGACCCCGTACTCATACTCCCGCAGCAGGTGGATGAACTCCTGCCGCAGCGGGACGGGCCCGTCACGGGCGACGAGCTGCATGGACTGCACGAGGTTCAGCCCCGCCCGCACCCCCGACGCCAGCGTCTGGATGCCCCCGACCAACTGCCCCTCCAGCCGCCGCAGCCGCCGCTGCGCCAACGCCCGCAGGACCAGGGGAGGCAGGACGATGCCCACGGCCGCCCCGAGGAAGGCGCCCAGCATCCCCCCGGTGATGAGGAACCCGCCCACCGCCAGCACCGCCACCCCCACGAGCGTCAGGACCGTCGCGGAGCGCGGGGTCACGGCCAGCAGCAGCCGGCGGTTGAGGATGTCGGCGAAGGTGTGCTCCTGCCGCCGCAGCAGGTCCCCGACCGGGCGGTAGGCCAGGGCGGCGGCGACGGTGGCGAGGGCGAAGATGAGGGCGCTGACGAAGACGCCCTGCGTGAGGGAGTCGGCCAGCGGCAGCGGGGCGATCACGTGAACACCTCCACGTCGAGCATGCCCTGGTGGATGAGTTCATCGGCGAAGCGGGGGATGTAGCCCGTGTGGCGGAGCTGGGGCGTGGTGCGGTGGGCCCCGGTACGGAGGAGGAAGACGTCCTCGATGATGGGGCGCGTGGTCTCGGGGTCCATGCCCGTGATCTCGGTGATGTGCGTGATCCGCCGCTTCCCGTCGGGCCCGCGGTTCATCTGGACGATGACGTCGAGGGCGGCGACGACCTGCTCGCGGATGGCGCGGACGGGCATCTCGACGGCCATCAGGACCATCGTCTCGAGGCGCATGAGGGTGTCCTCGGGCGTGTTGGCGTGGATGGTGGTCATGGACCCGTCGTGTCCGGTGTTCATGGCCTGGAGCATGTCGAGGGCTTCGGCGCCGCGGCACTCCCCGACGACGATGCGGTCGGGGCGCATGCGGAGGGCGTTCTTGACCAGGTCGCGGATGGTGTAGGCCCCGCGGCCCTCGACGTTGGCGGGTCGGGTTTCGAGGCGGACGAGGTGCTCCTGGGGGAGTTGGAGTTCGGCGGAGTCCTCGATGGTGATGATCCGCTCGTGCGAGGGGATGAAGGTGGACAGGACGTTGAGCGTGGTGGTCTTTCCGCTGGCGGTCCCCCCAGTGATGATGATGTTCTTGCGTCCGGCGACGCAGGCGCGGAGGAACCCGGCGGCCTGGGGGGTGGCGGTGCCGCGCTCGACGAGGTCGTCGATGGTGAAGGGGATGCGGGCGAACTTGCGGATGGTGAGCGTGGGCCCCGAGAGCGACAGCGGGTTGATGATGGCGTTGACGCGGGACCCGTCGGGCAAGCGGGCGTCCACCAGGGGGCTGGACCGGTCGATCCGCCGCCCCATCGGGGTGATGATCCGCTCGATGATGGACTGGAGGATCTCCTCGGAGAAGAAGGACCGCCCGGTATTCTGCACCATCCCGTCCTTCTCGATGTAGATCCGGTCCTTGCCCACGACCATGATCTCGTTGATGTTGGGCATCTCGAGCAGGTCCTGGAGCGGCCCATAGCCGAGGACCACGTCCTCGATTTCCTTGGAGAGCATGCGGCGGACGAGGTACTCGCGGAGGGCGGGGGGCACGTGCTTGCGGAGGCGGGCGGAGACCTCGCCCCAGGCCTTCTCGATGACCGCGACGTCCTCCTTCACCGTGTGGGGGCGGAGGCGGAGCGGGAAGTGGCTGATCACGTCGCCCACGAGGCGTCCGATGGCGTCCTCGAGCTTCTTGTCGAGCACGTCGGTGTTCTCGAACCCGTAGGAGTACATGAGCTTGCCGGTGGCGCGGCGGGCGACTTCGGTGATCACGCCCCGCCAGAAGAACTCCAGGGCGAGGTGGTCGGCCATCTCGTCGTCCACCTTGGGCAGGTGCAGGGCGATGATCTCCGACAGATGGCGTTTGATGAGGGCGACGTGCTGCTCGTCGGCGGATCCGCGCTGGGCGGTGACGCGGAGGTTGAGCTTGTCGAGCAGTTCGGCGTGGACCTTCTGTTCGAGGTCGAGCACCCGCCGCCGGGGCCCCCCGCCGTGTCGCTCCGCCCCGACGCGGCGGATGGCGGGCTCCATCATGTAGAGGCTGAACTCCCCGATCCGCACCTCGTCGCCGTAGTCGATCTTCCGCCGCCCCCCCTGCGGGAGGGGCGCGTTGGCGACGGTGACCTCGTTGAGCCCCAGCGCCTCGATGAAGTACGACCCGCCCTCGTGGAAGATGCGGGCGTGGCGGCGGGAGACGAAGGCGGAGCGGAGCGGGACGTCGGCGGCGTCATCGCGCCCGATGGTGATCGACTCCCCGTCGACCTTCACCGTCTCGCGCTGGTCGGTGTACTGATTGTAGACCCAGATCTCCACGGCGTTCCTTCCGGTTTACGACCCGCTCGACAGCAGTTGCCGCAGCGGCGCGGCCACCTTGCCCCAGCTCCCCGCGGGGCGGGTGTTGGGGTTGAGGACCTCCAGCGTGAACGCCCCGTCCAGTTGCGACAGCAGGGCGTTGAGCAGGAGCGATTCCTCGGGCGTCAGCTCGATGGTCACGTTCTGGTACGACCGCAGGCCCTTGGCCGTCGCGGCCGCACGCCCCCCGGGCGCCTCGCTGAGGCCCTGCCCGCCGACGGCGAGGACGCGGACGCCCTCGATCACGCGGAACAGCCCGCGGTGCGACCCGCCCGAGCGGAAGCGCCCCAGCAGGTTCACCCGGTCGTCGGGGTTGAGGATCTCGCCCGGGACGTTCTGCTTGTCCACCGGGATCGACACCGCCACCATGCCCTGGCCGATCTCGGCGGAGGGGGTGGCGTCCTGCTGCATGGAGATGTGCGCGTAGAGGAGGAACTCGCCCTTCTGGGCCTTGCGGGTCAGGTAGAGCTTGTCCACCAGCTTGCGCTCGTCGGGGGTGGCGAGGATCCAGACGGGCCCGAGGTTCTCGCCGTGCTTCTTCTGGGTCATCTCGACGGCGAGGTCCTTCTCGGCGTCGAGCTGGTCGCCCGGGCCCATGTTGCGGGCGAACCGCAGCACGTAGACCATCTCGCCCTGGGCTTCGGCGCGGACGCGGCGGATCTGGATGTTGTAGATGGCCACCACCACCACCCCGAGAATCAGGGCGACAATCAGCATGCCCTTGTTCCGCACCGCAGGTTGCTCATCGGCCATTCGGCGTTCCTCTCTGCTGCTGGGGCCCCGTCGGCGGCGGGGCCGCCGTGACTACGATCCCTACCATCTTCGCGTCCTGCGCATCCGTTCGCAAGCCCACCGTCAGGCTCATCGCCCCCTTCTTGAACACCAGTTGCCATCCCCCGGACCGCGGAGCGTCGCGGACGAGCGAGAAACCCTGCCCTTCGGCGGCGCGGCGGTAGTGCTCCCGCACCGCCCCCACCTCCCCCGCCCATCGGTAGCGGGCCACGCTCGCCCCGTTGGCGAAGCGATGCGACGACTCCGCCTGCGCGCCCGGAGGCGGGGCGACCCCCTCCGGATGCCCCGCCGCGTCCGACACCCCCAAGGGGCCCAACAGGCCCTCCACGAGGGAGTCGGCGGGCAAGGGCGCCGCCCCGGCCCTCGCGGGATCGACCAGCGAGGCCGCCTCGCCGCCTCTAGGCGGATCGGCCGACGGCGGGTCCGCCCCGTCGCTCTTGGCAGGATCGGCCGACGGCGGCGGGGTTTCGGCTCGTCCGACCGGACCGGGCCTCAGCGCCCCGGTGTGGGGAGCGGGGGCGATGAACCGATGATGCGCCCACAGCGCCCCCCCGATCGCCCCCCCCGCCAGCACGCACAGCAGCACCGTCCGGAGCGGGCGGGGAAAGCGAACCGTCTGGCGGGCAACGTCCTGCATGGTTGCCAGTCTACCCGCAACCGCGCCCCCGCACCAAGCCCGCGAAACGAGCTGCGATAGAGCCGAAACCCTTCTCCCCTGGGGGAGAAGATGTCCCGAGCGAAGTCGAGGGACAGATGAGGGGGCGCCTCCAGGACCGGCAAACTCCCGAACTCGCAGAGGACCAGAAAAACAATGCCCGCGGGGCGCTGTCTGCCCCGTGGGCATTGTCTTCTGCAAGTCCCGGACTGTGCTGGTATGCGAGGCCCCCCTCTCCGCCCTCGCTGCGCTCGGGCCCCTCTCCCCGCGGGGGAGAGGGGTTGATTCGCCCGCTGGGCGGTCCTCCGATTTTTCGCCCTACCCTTGCAGGCAGGCTTGGATCAGGTCGTCCACGTTCGCCGTCGCGAGACATTCGACGGTGTCGGCCGCCCCGTAGTAGATCTTCACCTCGCCATCGTCCTCCAGGATCATCCCGCCCGGGAAGATGACGTCGTTGCGGAACCCGTCCGTCGTCTCGTACGACGCCTCGGGGGCGATGAGGGGAGTCGGGCAGCGGCCGAGGACCTTCCGCGGGTCCTCCAGGTCCAGCAGCATGATGCCCGCGGTGTAGCGCTTCTGCCAGCGCCCCTCCCAGCCGTTCTTGCCCTTCGCGGGGTCCACGTCCACGGCGTGGAACGTGGTCAGCCAGCCCTGGGGCGTCTTGACGGGCGGGGCCGCGGGGCCGATCTTGTCGTTCGCGAACGCCACCTGCTCGCTCCCCAGCAGCAGCGTCCCGTCGCCCCAGTGCACCATGTCGGGAGAGAAGGACATCCACGCGTCGAACCGCTGGCGCCCGGGGAGGGCGGCGCGGCCGTAGGTGGAAAAGGGCCGCTCCAACCGCACGTACCGCCCCCCCACCTTCTCGGGGAACAGGACCATGTTGCGGTTGTCGGGAATGGTCATGGTGAGGACGTCGAAGTCGCGGAAGTCGTCGGTGACGGCAATGCCCCCGCGCAGGCCGTGGTTGGTGTCGACGGCGAAGCACATGTAGACGCGGCCGTCGATGACGGTGAGGCGGGGGTCGTAGGCGCGGCGGATCTCGTCGCTTTCGAGGCGGAAGCAGGGCTGGGGCTCGACGGTCCAGTTGACCCCGTCATCGCTGACGGCCAGGCCGATGTTCGTGCCCTCGAAGCTCCACGACCCGTTCCAGCCGTAGTCGTTGCGGAAGACCATGACGTAGCGGCCCTGGTACTTGGCGACCCCGGCGTTGAAGACCAGGTCGGCCTTGTAGGGGACGTCCTTGGCGGAGAGCACGGGGTTCTGCGGGCAGCGGACGATGCACGGGAGCGAACGGAGTTCGCCGATGCGATCCTGCGTCTCGGTCATTCAATTCTCCAGACGGGTTTCAATGTTCATCGCGTGATAGGGCCAAAGATACAACGAGCGGAGGTCGTCCTGCAACTGCGCGTCCTGGAGGCGTCCGACGGCGTTGTCGAAATCGGTGAGGAACAGGTCGCGGAGGGCTTCGAGGTAGTTCACCTCATGCCTCCGCCAGCAGCGGCCCTCGCGGTCGTGGCGGCCCTCGATGGTGCCCGTGAACCGCTGCCACAGGGCGACGGTGGTGGGGAAGTCGGCGTGGACGCTCGCGCGGAGGCCGTGGGGGAAGCGGTTCTGCACGCTGTCGACGGCGAGGTCGTAGGCGTCGCTGCTGCCGGACCCGGCGGCGTTGAGGAGGCCCTCGATGGCGTCGGGGGTGACGGAGTGCGACCCGTGGAGCGACAGCGGGTTGGCCCCCCCGGCGAAGAAGTCGCGATTGAGCGTCTCCTCCCGCGTCAGGGGGTTGGCGTTGGGGCGGTTGGGATCGTCCCAGCCGTAGAAGTCCCGCCACACCAGATACCGATGCGCCGACCGCACGTGCTGCTGGTTCACCATCGACCACCCGAAGAAGAAGGTGAGCCCGATGATGAGGGCGAGGAACGGCAGGACGAGGGCGAACTCGATCATCACCGCCCCCCGGCGATGCGGGAGGCGGCGGGGAGCGTTGGAATGTTGTTCCCTCATCGGACACCTCGGGGACTGGGTAACTGGTTGACTGGTTGACTGGTTTCTTGCTTCCTGACCGCTCTCGTTTTCCGGGCGCCCCCTCACCGCCCCGCTGCGCGGGGCACCTCTCCCCGAGGGGAGAGGGGTTACGTCCGCTTCCCGGTTCCTGGTTCCTGGTTCCTGG
>JAWLCQ010000063.1:0-23624 GCA_041687095.1 Phycisphaerae bacterium
CACAGGTGCTGACCCCAATCGAACATCAAAAACCGAACATCAGAAATCCCCTCCCCCCCCTCCTCCCCCTCCTCGCCTTCGCCCTCCCCCTCGCCCTGTACCTCGTCGCGCGGTTGCTCATCACCACGTCCCCGGACTACCGCTCTGACCCCACCTGGGATCTGCTGGAGAACCCCGCTGCCGGGGCCTCCCTCGTCGAGCGCCTCCCCGCCTTCGGGACCCTGGGTTGGACGTACCTGCGGTTTCTCGTCTCGCCGCACCCGCTGCCCGCGTTCGACACGCCCCCCGCCCTGCCGGGCTGGAGCGATGCGGGGACCTGGGCGGGCATGGGGATCCACGCGGGCATGCTCATTCTGCTGCTGTGGGGGCTTCGAAGACGAAGCCCGCTGGCGCTGGCGCCGCTGTGGTGGTTCGCGTGCATGCTCGTCGTGGGGCAGTTGCTGCTGCCCATCGGGGCGTACGCGGAGGTCCGCCTGGCGTACCCGATGCTGGGGGCGGCGGCGTTTCTGCTTGCGTGGGTCGCGGGAACCGCCGCGCCCCTCGCGCTGCGAAGGTCCCGTGAGCCCGCCAACGGACGCCGGCGGGCAAGCCACGCCCCACCCAACCGCGCGAGCAAGGACGTGGTTGGCCCCCCAGCGTTCGCTTCAAGCTCCGCACTCGCCCGCGGGTTCGCCCGGAGCGTGCTTGTCGTCCTCGCGGCCGCACTGCTGGCCTCGTGCGTCCTGGTGGTGTACCGCAACTCCGCCTACGAGAGCGAACTCACCCTCCTGCGCACCGACGTCGCCCACCGCCCCGACAACCCGGGGTCCCTTCTCCGCCTCGCCGGTGCGTACGCCGCGGCCAATCGCCTCCCACTCGCCGAGCACACCTACCGCCGCGTGACCGAACTCGCGCCCCGGTCCGCGCAGGCGTGGCACGACCTGGGGGCGTTCTACTGGCAGACCCAGCGGCCGGCGGAGGCGGTCCCGCTCTTCGGCAGGGCCCTCGAACTCGAGCCCCGCCACCACCTGGCGTGGATGGGGCTGGGCGCGATCGACCTGCTCCGCGGGGACGGGCCCGCCGCCCTCGCCCACCTCCGCCGCGCCGTCGAACTCGCCCCCGAGCAGACCCGCGCCCAGTACTTCCTCGCCCTCGCCGAAGCCCACGCCCGCCTCTACCACCCCGCCGCCGCCCGCCTCCGCCGCATCCTCGAAACCGAACCCCACGCCACGGCGGCCATCGAACTGCTGGCGGAAATCGAGCGCAGAGCCCGCGAGGAACCGACGCCAGGGACCGGAGACTAGCACCGCAACGGAAGACGTGAAGTGGTAACTGGTTAACTGGTTAACTGGTTGGCTGGTTGATTGGTTGATTGGCAACGGCTTACAGCCAAGAGCGAATCTGCCGGAGTGCTGGGCAAGAAGACGACGCTAACTGGTGTTCCATTCACCAGTTACCAGTTAACCAGTTCCCAGTCAACCCAGTCACAAGTCAACCAGTCACCAGTTAACCAGTCAACCAGTCAACCAGTCACCAGTCAACCAGTCCACCACGCTTCTGCAGTGCTAGTGCCGCTCCACCGGATACCCCATCCGCTTCCACTCGCTGATGCCCCCGCGGGCAGAGCGGACGTTGGTGTAGCCCATCTTCAGCAGCGTCTCGCCCGCCAGGAGCGACCGCCCGCCGGCGGCGCAGTAGACGACGATGGGCTGGTCGCGGCGCGGCGAGCGGCCGCGGTTGACGGCGGGGAAGAGGTCGTTGGCGGCGATCTTGAACTCCAGCAGCCCGCGGGGAATCAGCACGCTCCCCGGGATGTGGAGCCGCTCGTGCTCGATCCACTCGCAGACGTTCAGCACGAACAGGTCCGGGTTGGCCGCCAGCTCGTCGTGCAGTTGCTCGACGGTGATCACCGGCACGCGGGACTGGGCGTGCGTGACCATCGCCTCCCCGGTGAGCGGCGCGGCGGGAGGGGGGGAGGCGGGAGCGGCGCAGCCGGTGAGGGCGGCGGCGAGAAGCAGCACCGCGAGAACGCCTGGGGGTGTGGCCGCTTTCCGGCAGGGCCCTGATGAGTGCCCCAAATCCGAAATCCGAAACTCGGGCATATTCCACCTCCTGTGCGGTAGTATACGACACCGTTCCGTTGGCGGCACATACGAAAGGCGCCCCCGCATGTTCAACCTGGATCTCCCGTCCACGCCCGTCCCGGCCCGCTGGTCGCTCACGCGGCCGGTCCCCCCCAACCAGCGGACCGTCCTCGCCGACCTCGAGGGTCCGGGCTGCATCCGCCACCTGTGGATGACGCTCAAGCACCCCGGGGCCATCTCGCTGGGCAACCGCAAGCTCGTCCTGCGGATCACCTTCGACGACGCCCCGGTCCCGCAGATCGAATCGCCCGTGGGCGACTTCTTCGGGCTCGTCCACGGGCAGAACTGGTACGACATCAACACCCCCCTGCTGAGCACCAAGGCGTGGAGCGGGATGAACTGCTACTTCCCCATGCCCTTCGCCCGGTCCGCCCGCATCGAGGTCGAGACGGGCGACGAGGCCCAGCACGTCTACCTGCTGTGCGACTGGCACCGCTACCCGGGGCAGGAACTCCGGGAGCCCAAACGCTTCTGCGCCCGGTGGCGGCGGGAGATGCCCACCGAACGCTACGGCCCCGAGTACCTCCTCCTCGACGCCGACGGGCCCGGGCAGTTCGTGGGGTTCGTGTACGGGGTGCGGCTGCTGGACGACGTGGACCGCTGGTCGCACGGGGGGGGCGACAACTTCTACATCGACGGGGAGGGCGAGCACCCCGCGTACCTCCGCGGGATCGGTGGGGAGGACACGTTCGGGGCGGGGTACGGGGGCGCGCTGCACCCGCCCGAGACGCACCACCACGCCGCCATGCCCTACTACACCCACGAGGACACCGGGGAGGCCCGCCCCGCCCAGCGGATCGGGGCGTACCGCTTCTTCATCGAGGACACCCTCCCCTTCCGCGAGTCCATCCACGTCCGCTTCGGGTGCATGCGGAACGACATCTGCTCGACGGCGTACTGGTATCAGGAGGGCCCGGTCCGCCCCTTCTTCCGCCTGCCGCCGTTCCCCAAACTCCTGCCCGCCGCCGACCTGCCCCGGGGGGCGTGCGACCTGCCCCTGCCCGACAGCGGATCGTGGTGGATCTGCGGGCCCTTCGCCCACGGCGAGGGCGGGGCGATGCAGCGCACGCTGGGGCCCGAGGCGGAGTTCGACCCGGCGAAGACCTACGACCCCGCCCACGCCGAGGGCTCCTGGTGGCTGACCGACGGGTCGCGGGCAAAGGGGTATGACGTGGCGAAGTGGAGCACGCAGGCGGCGTTCCGCGGGTGGCTGGACTTCAACCACGCGTATCGGCCTTGGCATCGCGGGGTGGGGGTCACCTACCCCGCCGTCGCCCTCGCCCGCGCCACGCTGCACGCCCCGCGGGACCTGACCGCGACGCTCCGCCTGGGCTGGGACGACGATCTGACGGTCCGCGTCAACGGCGGGGAGCCTATCGACCTGGGCCACCACGCTGACTTCCGCTCCCGCACCATCGAGGCGCCCCTCCGCCAGGGCCCCAACACGGTGCTGCTCAAGAGCAGTAACACGCGGGGCAGCACGCACGGCGGATGGGCGGTGAGCTTCCTCGCCCAGACGCCCGAAGGCGACACCCTCCGCCCGCAGGCGGAAAGGTAAGGGGACCGCGCGGGAGTGGGGGCCGTGGACCGGAAGAAGGCGGAGGCCTCAACCCCTCGCCCGGGGGGGAGTGGGCCCCGCGCCGGGGGGGGTGTGGGGGCGCCTCCAGGCCAGCAGGGCCAGGGGCTTGCGGAGGCAGGCGCACGCAAAGCGCAGTATGCCCGGCGGGCATGTTTCACAACAGATTCTCGCACACTGACATCGAAGCGCCCCCTCACCGCCCTCGCTGCGCTCGGGCACCTCTCCCCGCGGGGAGAGGGGTTGATGCGCCCGCTTTGCGGGCGGGGCGGGGCGCGGGCGGGGCGGGACTGGGGACGGGGCGGGAGCGAGGGGGTGCGGGGACCGCGCGGGAGTGGGGATGGGCGGCGCCCCGGGCGTAGAATGATGCGTGACGCACGGCGGGGGTCGTGCGCGGCGTACACTACCAACCAAGGGAAGCGACGACACGGTCTGCGGACTTCCGGGATTCCAGGGTTCAGGGGCCCCGGGCCACCGGCTCCGGTCCCCCCGGGATCCCGTAACGCCGACCTTCCCGGGGGGGCGTCATGGCGGCCGAACACTCTCGGGGGCTTCGCAAGGGCCTGGGGCTGATCCACGTCTTCGCCATCGCCAGCGGGGCCATGATCAGCTCGGGGCTGTTTGTCCTGCCCGGGCTCGCCCACGCCGCCGCCGGGCCCGGGGTGGCATGGTCGTACCTGCTGGCGGGGATCCTCGCGACGGCCGGGGCCCTGAGCATCGCCGAACTCACCACCGCCATGCCCAAAGCGGGCGGCGACTACTTCTTCATCACCCGCGGGTTCGGGCCGGCCGTCGGGACCGTCGCGGGGCTGCTGAGCTGGTTCTCGCTGTCGCTCAAGACGGCGTTCGCGGTGGTGGGCATGGCGACGTTTGCCTCGCTGCTGATGCACATCCACGGGCTGGTGAGCGGGACGGTGCTGTGCCTGCTGTTCGTGGGGCTCAACCTCCTCGGGGCCCGCGAGGCCGCCCGCGCCCAGGTCGTCATCGTCGGGGGGCTCCTGTTCCTGCTGGCATTGTACATCGTCGTGGGGCTCCCGCAGACGCGGGGGGACCTGCTCATCCCGTTCGCCCCCCACGGGGTGGGGGCGATCCTCACCACCACGGGGTTCGTCTTCGTCTCCTACGGGGGGCTGCTCAACGTCGCCAGCGTCTCCGAGGAGGTCCGCAACCCCGGGCGCGTCATCCCCCTGGGGCTGCTGCTGTCGCTCGTCATCGTCACGATCTTCTACACCCTCGCCGTCCTCGTCACCAGCGGGGTGCTCGAATCGGCGGTTCTGGACCGCTCCCTCACGCCCCTGTCGGACGGGGGGGCGGCGATCCTGGGGGGGCTGGGCTACGCCCTGATGACCGTCGGGGCCATCCTCGCCTTCGTCTCGACGGCGAACGCGGGGATTTTGTCGGCGTCGCGGTACCTGCTGGCGCTCAGCCGCGACCAGTTGCTCCCCGCCCCCCTGTCCCGCGTGAACGCGCGGTTCGGGACGCCCCACGTCGCGATCGGCGTGACGGGCGGGGTGATCCTCCTGTCGCTGCTGCTGGACCTGGGCATGCTGGTGGCGGCGGCGTCGACGGTGCTGATCCTCGCCAACATTCTCTCGTGCCTCGCCGTCATCATCCTCCGCGAGTCGGGCGTGCAGAACTACCGCCCGGCGTTCCGCGCCCCACTGTACCCGTGGCTGCAGATCGGGGGCATGATGGGCCTGGGCCTGGTGCTGCTGTCCATGGGCATGGGGGCGTTCCTGCTCAGCGCGGGGCTGATCGTCGGGGGCATCGCGATCTACTGGCTGTACGGCCGCCAGCGCACCAGCCAGGAGTCCGCCCTGCTGCACCTGCTGGAGCGGCTGACGGCGCGGGAGTTGGTGACGGGATCGCTGGAGAGCGAGCTGCGGGACATCGTGCACGAGCGGGACGAGATCGTGCTGGACCGCTTCGACCGGCTGGTGGAGTCGGCGGTGGTGATGGACGTGGAGCGGCGGCTGGAGTTCGAGGAGTTCCTGCAGTTGGCGGCCCAGCACCTGGGCCCGCGCGTGAACCTCGACCCCGGGGACCTCATCGCCCGCCTGCGCAAGCGGGAGCAGCAGTCCAGCACGCTCCTGACGCCGATGATCGCCATCCCGCACATCGTGATTCCCGGCCCGCGGCGGTTCGAGCTGCTGCTGGCGCGGATCCGCGGGGGCGTGCGGTGGAGCGACGGGGCCCCGGTGGTGCACACGGTGTTCCTGCTGGCGGGGTCGCAGGACGAGCGGAACCTGCATCTGCAGGCGCTGGCGGCGATCGCGCAGACGCTGCAGGACGAGGACTTCGAGCGCCGCTGGCTGGCGGCGAAGAACGCCCGCGCCCTCCGCGATCTCATGCTCCTGTCCACCCGCGCCCGCCACGAACCGCCCATGGCGGCGTGAGGGACTGGAGACCGCAGTACCGGCAACCGGGGACCGGGGACCGGATGGACAATATGGACAGTATGGACAGTATGGACGCAATGGAACACCCGTCCATGCCGTCCATTCCGTCCATACCGTCCATACCGTCCATCCAAATCCGCAATCCACAATCCGCAATTCCCCGCTCATCCCTGGATGGCGATGAGGGACTGGGCTTCGGCCTGCATGCGGAGGAGTTTGGCGTAGATGCCGTCGGGCTTGCCGCAGAGTTCCTCGTGGGACCCGACCTCCTTGATCTCCCCGCCTTCGAGGATGACGAGGCGGTCGGCCTTGCGGAGGGTGGAGAGGCGGTGGGCGATGGCGATGGTGGTCCGCTGCTTGACCAGGCGGTCGAGGGCCTCCTGGATGAGGCTCTCGGTTTCGGTGTCGACGGAGGAGGTGGCCTCGTCGAGGATGAGGATCCTGGGGTTGTGGAGGATCGCGCGGGCGATGGACACGCGCTGCAGTTCCCCGCCCGAGAGCGTGTGCCCGCGCTCGCCCACGAGCGTGTCGTACCCGTCCGGGAAGCCCACGATGAAGTCGTGGGCGTTGGCGGCCTTGGCGGCGGTGAGGATCTCCTCGAGCGTCGCGTCGGGGTTCCCGTAGGCGATGTTCTGCGCGACGGTCCCGTGGAAGAGGAACGGTTCCTGGAGCACCACCCCGATGTTCCCGCGCAACTGGCCCAGGTCGTAGTCGCGGACGTCCACCCCGTCGATGAGGACCTCGCCCTCCAGGGCGTCGTAGAAGCGGCAGACGAGGTTGATGGTCGTCGTCTTGCCCCCGCCCGAGGGCCCGGCGAGGCCGATCATCTCGCCCGGCTGGATGTGCAGGTCGATGTCCTTGAGGACCTTGCGGACCCCGTCGTAGCTGAAGCTCACGTGGCGGAACTCGATCTCCCCGCGGACGCTCTCGGCGGGGCGGGCGTCGCGGGGCGTGAAGATCGACGGGGCCGTGTCGAGCACCTCGAAGATCCGCTGCGCGCTGGTGGCCGCCCGGTTGAACGCGCGGTCCATGTGCGCCAGCATGTGGATCGGGCGGTAGAACATCATCATGTAGCCCGTGTACGCCACCAGCGTCCCGGCGGAGATCTCGCCCTGGACCACCCACCACCCGCCCAGCAGCCAGATGATGATGGACCCGATCTGCGTGGTGAAGACCATGAGGGGCCCGTAGACGCTGAACATGTCGGCCAGGCCCATCTCCTCGTCGAAGACGCGCCCGTTCTTGGACTCGAAGCGGCGGATCTCGCGCTCCTCCTGCGAGAAGGCCTTGATGACCCGCACGCCCGGGAGGGCCCCGGTGACGACCGACGTCATGTCGTGCCACCGGTGCGTCCAGCGGTCGAAGAGGCGGTGCATCTTCTTGTGGAAGACCGTCATCAGCACCAGCATCAGCGGGACGGGCAGCAGGACGAAAAAGGCGAGCTTCCAGTGCATCCAGAACAGCGCCACGCCCACGCCGACGACGGTGAGGATGGAGACGGCGAGTTCGACGACAGTGAAGGCGATGAAGTCCCACAGGCGGTCGCTGTCGGTGGTGACGCGGGAGACCAGCGAGCCGGTCTGCTTGCGGGAGAAGTAGCTCAGCGACAGGTGCTGGAGGTGGCGGTAGACCTTGTCGCGGATGGAGCGGGCGACGCGGGAGCCCAGGCGGCCCATCATGCGGCGCTGGATGCCCTCGCCCACGGCCCCGATCAGGATCAGCCCGGCCAGCAGGACGGTGTAGAACACCACCACGTCGTAGTCCGGCGCCACGCCCTCCTGCGCCCCGAGCCCGCGGTCGAACAGCGGCTTGGTGAGCCAGGGGCGGATGAGGGAGAGGATGGCCAGCACGATCGCCAGGGCGCACCCGGCGAGGGTCTGGAGGCGGTAGGGGCGGACGAAGTCCAGCAGGCGGTAGAGGATCTTGCGGTTGGAGATGCAGGCGGGGCAGTGTTCGGCCCAGGAGGGGATGACGCGGGAGCACTTCTCGCAGCGGGACTTCTTGTCCTCGGTCTGGGGCTCCTTGAGGCCGCGGGCCTCGTCGGCCTTGCCTTCCAGAAGCTTCTCCAGGCGGCGGTGGAGGCGGGCGACCTCACGGGCGCAGCGGAGCGTGAAGCGGTGCTCGCCCGTCACGCGGTCGGCGTGGAACACCCGCAGCGAGTGCACGCCGAGGCCCTCGACGATCTTCGAGCGGTCGTACCCCTCCAGCGCCTGCCACTCGCCCCGCCACTCCCCGTCGCTCTGCGCGAAGCGGCCGAGGGCGTCGGCGGTCAGGACCAGGTACCCCGGGGCGTACTCCCCCCGGCCGTCGCGGTCGACCTCGGCGGCGGCGAGGACGGTTTCGGGCGGCACGTCCTGCAGGACGCGCCGGCGAAGCGCGTCGGGCACGTGCTCCAGCCCACCGTCGGGTGTTTCCGCTCTGTCCGCTTCCACTACACTCATCCTGCGACCCCTTGGAGAAACAGTGAACCTTCACTATAGCTCCAACGGGGCCCAGGAGCGAGCCCGTTCCCGCGAAAGGGGAAAGGATCAGCCCTCCCGGTCGTCGTCCTGCCGGCGGGAACGCTGGCTTTCGAGGAGTTGGCGGAGGTAGCGGTTCTCCCGCCGGGTGGACTCGAGGTCGAAGACGAGGTACTTGAGGTGCAGGGCGAGGACCTCGAGGGTGTCGTCGAGGGTGGCCTCGGTGGGGGAGCGGTCGGAGACGTACAGCCCCTCGGTGCGCGACGAGTCCCCGCGCTCGGGGTGCGAGCAGGTGAGATACTCGTTCAACTCCACGATCTTCCCGCGGATCACCGCCTCTTGCATGGCAGCAGCCTCCCAGTATCCAAAGGTTGTCGGATCCCCTCCATGGGATGGCGGCGGCTTCCACGAGCCGCCTGTCCCTCACTCTATGCAACCCCCGTGCCAGGCGGCGGAGGATTCCGCGGCGCGATCCTGCTCACAAGTGCCGCTGCCGCAAGGCCCTGCGCCGTGCGCGGCCCGTGGGAAGCCAGGTAAGATGACGCGAATGGGCAGGCGCGTTGCCCAAACGCAACATCCCCCCGCCGCTCCGAGGGGCAGCGGGGGCAAGGGGATGCGGCCATCCCTTCGGTGCGGGGCGGGCGTTGTGGAGGCCGGAATCCGCCGCAAAGGCCGCAAAGAACGCCAAGGGGCGCCCGAGCCCGGGCGGTCCGCTCCGCGGCTTTCGCGCCTCGGGCGCGAAAAGGAGGGGCGGAACTCGCCCTGCGGGGGGCATCGGGACGAACGGCAACGTGTTGCCGTTTCGCAACACGGCCCCGCCGGCCCATGGAACCGAGAAACCTTCCCCGCCCGTTGGGTTTAACGAAACTGCAAGCAAAGGAGCACACGACCCTGATCTTTGAGGGTATGCTGTAGAGAACACGCAGTGGGGTGGGCGACGGCCGAACCGGCCGCCGCCGCCTCCGCATGTGGGATGACATGATGATGAGCACCGCAACCACCGACATCACCGAAAGCGCCGACGGACCCAGCCCCACCGAGGGCATCGACGTGGCCTGCCCGCTGATCCTGGCCTCCTCCAGTCCCCGCCGCCACGACCTCCTCCAGGCCGCCGGCGTGCCCTTCCGCGCCGTGCCCCCCCGGATCGACGAGCCCGCCGACCTCGAAGGCTACGCCTCCCCCGCCCAACTCGCCGAGGCCCTCGCCTTCTTCAAGGCCCGCGCCGTCGCCGACCGCCACCCCGACACCTGGATCCTCGGGGCCGACACCATCGTCGCCCTCGAAGGCGAGATCCTCGGCAAGCCCCGCGACGCCGATCACGCCCGCACCATGCTCCACCGCCTCTCCCGCTCCCGCCACGCCGTCATCACCGGCGTGGCCCTGCTCCGCCCCGACGGCCGACGCTACCTCACCTCCGACACCACCTACGTCACCATGCGCCCCATGACCGACGCGGAGATCGAGGACTACATCGCCAGCGGCGAGTGGATCGGCAAGGCCGGCGCATACGCCATCCAGGAAACCGCCGACCGCTTCGTCACCCGCGTCGAGGGCAGCTTCTCCAACGTCGTCGGACTGCCCATCGAACTGGTGACCCGCATGCTCCGCCGCTACGCCCACCTGGAACTCCCCACGGACGGAGCGTAATGCACCGCGACGTCCCAACCCGGGGTCTCAACGGCACGCGGGCACAGAGAGAACCGCACCCTCCCAACGCCCCCAAACTGCTCGCCGGGACGACGCGGAGCGACGCCCCGCCCCGGGGGGGTGACCCCCCTGCACTGCAAACGCGCAAGATCCTCGCTTTTTCGAGGATGTGTCCCGGTCCTCAAACGGCGCTCACTTCGATTGGGGCCGTGGTAAGGGCGACAGCCCAATCGAAAATCGAAAGTCGAGAATCGAAATTGGGAGCGGGCGCAGCCCCCCCTGCGAACCCAACGCCCTCCCACCCACGCCGTCGATGGGCGTTGCGGGAGAGGGGGCCGCGGAATGGAAAACGCGACGATTCGCCCAGAGCCCGCTTGCCCGCCCTGCTTCTGCTACTTATGCTTGGGCTGAGCGCCAATCTCATGAGTTGTGAACGCGAATCCAAGCCCGTCCCCCCCGACGCCACCGTCACCATCCGCGGGCGCACCTGGCAGGTGGAAATCGCCAGGACCCGGGCGCAGCAGGCGCTGGGGCTCGCCCACCGCGAGGAGGTGCCCCCGGGCACGGGCATGCTGTTCGTCTTCCAGGAGCCCGACGAGCACAGCTTCTGGATGCAGGGCTGCCTCGTCCCGCTCGACATCGCCTTCATCGACGCCGACCGCGTCGTCCGCACCACCTACACCATGTACGTCGAGCCCGACCTTCGCGGCCGCACCCACTACCCCTCCCGCATCCCCGTCCTCTACGCCCTCGAAGTCCCCGCCGGAGAGCTGGCGGCGGCCGGGGTGCAGGTCGGGGACACGGTGGACTTCTCCCCCGAGGTCACGCAGCCCTGAGAGCACTGCGGGCTGCGGAATCCCAGTTCCCGCAACCGTTCCCGCCTCCGCCGCCGTCTGCGAAGGGGGAAACGGTTGCCAATTCCCCGGTCCCCTCCCCTTCCTGCTTAAGCGGCCTCCCCCCCGGTCCGATAGCGAGGAGGGGTGCGGAGCGTGCCCTTAGAGGAGCCCTCTCTTGACGGACGTGCGAGCCAAGCGACGACTGCTGTGGGTCAGCAAGGACCCCGTGCCCCCCAACGTCCGCCACGCCGCCGCCGAGGAGTGGGAACTCCGGGCCACCGGGGGCGCCGAACCGCTGCGCAAGCAGATGACCATGACCGACGTGGCCCTCCTGCGCCCCAACGGGGAGGCGAACAACCCCGCCGCCCTGGGCATGCTGCTGGAGGAACTCAACGCCAGCTCGGCCATCGGGGTATTCCTCATGCCCCCCTCCGCCGAAGCCGGCCGCACCTTCCTCTCCCGCCACGTCGGGGCCTTCCTCTGCGTCGATGACGACGTCGCCCCCGGCGACCTCGCCGTCCGCCTCGCCGCCGCCGCCGAACTCCAGCCCGCCCTCCGCAAGCTCCGCTCCGAACTCAAAGCCGTCCGCAAACTCGCCGACACCGCCGACGACGCCGCCGAAACCTACACCGAGGAAATGCGCCTCGCCGCCCGCCTCCAACGCGACTTCCTCCCCCGCCGCCTGCCCGAACTGCCCCAGGTCCGCTTCGGGGTCCTGTTCCGGCCCGCGGGGTGGGTCAGCGGCGACATCTACGACGTCGCCCGCCTCGACGAGAACCACGTCGGGTTCTACCTCGCCGACGCCGTCGGGCACGGCCTGCCCGCCGCCCTGCTCACGATGTTCATCAAGAAGGCCCTGCAGACCAAGCGGATCTCCGGCAACAGCTACCAGATCATCCCCCCGGACGTCTCCCTGCGGGAACTCAACGCGGACATCTGCGCCCAGAACCTCTCGAGCTGCCAGTTCTGCACCGTCGCCTACTGCGTCCTGGACACCCGCTCGCTCACCCTCACCTGCGCCCGCGCCGGCCACCCCGAGCCCATCATCATCCACCCCGACGGCTCGGCCGAGCGGATCGAGGTCCCGGGGTCGCTCCTGGGCGTGTTCCCCGAGGAACGCTACACCCCCACCACCGTCCAGCTCACCCCGGGCGACCGCGTGATCCTCTACTCCGACGGGGCCGAGACCGCCCTGTGCCCCGAGAGCCCCCAGACCCCCGAGGCCATTGTCGCCTCCCTCTGCCGCTGGGCCGGACGCCCCCGCGACGACCTGCTCCTGGACCTCACCGCCCGCATCGAACGCACCCGCGACAGCGACCGCCTCGACGACGCCACGCTCATCGTCGCGGACATGCTGTGAGGCGATAACAAGGTTTGCTATTTCCTGTTATCCGCCGTACGCTGATGGGGAGGGCGGATCTTGGGAGCAGACGCATGAACGTATCGCTGACACCGGAACTGGAGGCCTTGATCCACGAGAAGGTCGAGTCGGGAATGTACGGCTCGGCGAGCGAGGTGGTGCGCGAGGCGCTCCGCCTGCTCCAGCAGCGCGACCAGGCATACCGAGCCCGCCTCGCTGAAATCCGGCGGGAGATCGCCGTCGGCACTCGTCAGGCCGACCGGGGCGAACTGCACGAACTGGACGCCGCCACCCTCAAAGCCGAGGCCCGCCGGCGGAGGAAGACGGCGGGATGACCCCTATCGCCAGGTTCACTCCGCAGGCGAAGCAGGACCTGCTGGACATCTGGGACTACATCGCCGATGACTCCGTGCGATCCGCCGACCGCGTTCTGGACACGCTGACCGCCACCGCCGAACGACTCGCCGCCACCCCCCTCGCCGGACGCGCACGCCCCGAACTGGCCCGGAACCTGCGCAGCTATCCCCAAGGAAACCACGTCCTCTTCTACCGCCCAGCCGACTGGGGCGTGGAGATCATCCGCATCCTGCATGGTGCGCGGGATCTGCCGGAGCTATTCGAGGGGGACGCCACGTAGGGCGCGCAAGCGTCGGAGCGAAGTGGAGACGCTTGCGCGAGGAACGCCGCATCCCGCGCGCAGACGCCTCCGCTTCGCTACGGCGTCTGCACGCCCTACACCTGCACGCCCTACCCTAGCACGCTTTGCAGATCCGCCACGAAGACGCGGCGGGTGTTGTCGTCCGCCACGCCGTTGAACGCCACCCATCGCCACCCGGCCGCCCACGCGGGGTGCGGGTCCACGCGGAGCGAACTGTCGGGCATGGGGTCGGTACGGGCGCCGATGCGGACCAGCGTCCGCTCCGTCCGCTCGCGTACGTCCACCCAGCGAAGCGGAACGGTGTGGTCGCCCCAGGGGCCCCCATCGAAGGCGTAGTCGTCCGTCAAGATGTGCCGCCCGTCCGGGAGCACGGTGGGATGGCCCGACCCTTCCGGGGCGTCGAAGAGCTTGGCGAGGCCCGATCCGTCGTAGCGGCAGCGAACGAAGCGCATGCCCTGGCGATCGATGTTGAGGTTCATCGACAGGTTCTGCCCATCGGGGAACCAGTTGATGTGGTGCCCGCCCTTCTCCCACTGGGAGGCGGGAACGGCGGTGTGGACGTCGGTCCCGTCGGGGCGGAGCGTGAGCACGTCGTAGCGGAGCTGCTCGAAGGACACGCCCATGGCGTTGAAGATCGGGCCCAGCGATGTGGGGTGGCGGCGGACGGTGAAGATCAGGCGGTCGCCCTGGGGGTTGTGCTTGCAGTGGAACCCGTAGACCCGCCAGTCCTCCACCCGCCCGTCGCGGAGTTCGGGGATGGAGCGGGCGGCGGCGGCGAGGGAGAGCACGAGCGTCCGCTCGCCCGTCTCGAGGTCGGTGGCGAAGAGCCCGTCGTCGTCGGGCGCTCCCGTGTGCAGCGGGACGCGGTCGTCGGGCAGCGTGACCCCGTACCCGATCTGCGTCCGCCGCATGCACGCGAGGTCCGCCGCCATGGCGGTTCGGCCGTCGGGCGAGACGCGGTAGATCCCGCCCTCGATCCGCTCGCGCTTCCCGGTGAGGGGATTGAGCTTCACGAGGTACGGCGTCCAGGTCCGGGGATCGACGTCGTTGAACAGGAGCGTGTCATCGGTGGCGCCCCAGTTGAGGTTGGCGCCCATCTGCGGTTCCCAGCCGCGGGTCTCGGCGACGACGCGCTCCGTCCCCCCGGGCAGGTCCACCAGCACGACCTGCCCCGCGTCGCCGGGCGTGGGGAGGCGGTCCTCGTAGGGCAGGCGGAAGACGGCGAGGTAGCGCCCGGAGGGGCTGAAGGGCGAGGTATCGAAGAAGCGGTGGATGCATCGCCCCTCATGCGGGGTGACGCACCAGACGGGCACCTGCGGGTCGAACCGTTCGTAGCGGGGGAACGCCGGGCTGAGCTGGATTTCCGGGGCGGGCATGGCGGCTCCTTTCGGGTCCAGTATACCCGTGGGGGACGCGCCTGTGTAGGACGTGCAGCCAACGTAGGGCGCGAACGCGGCGGAGCGAAGCGGAGCCATGTGCGCGCGGGAGGGTCGCCGGTGTGCGTTCCGCGCACAGAGGCCTCCGCTTCGCTGCGGCGTCTGCGCGCCCTACCTCTGCGCGATCTCCCCTACCGCCCTTCCGCCCCGGTCCACAGGTACAGGAACTGCGGGCGGGTGAAGCGGCTCAGGCTGGCCCCGTCGAGGTGGAGCAGGCTGATGTTGGTCGGGCCCGCCCCGGGCGTGGGGGCAGGGGCAGAGGCGTAGGCGTTGGGCTGGTAGCCCCAGGGGCGGTCGTACATGACCACCTTCACGCGCTGCGATCCGCTGCGCTCCTTGGCGAGGGCGATGGCGTCGCGGAGGTAGCCCGTCGCGTCGATCAGCCCGCACGCCAGGGCCTGCTCCGCCGAGTAGATCCGCCCGTCGGCGAGTTCGGCGACCCGCTCGGTGGAGAGCCTGGGGCGGCCGCTTTGGATGACGGCGAGGAACCGCGCGTAGTAGTCGTCGACGAGCGACTGGAAGACGGCCAGTTCGGCCGGTTCGAGGGGCTTGAGGGGCGAGCCCATGTCTTTGAGCGGCCCGGAGGTGACGGCGTGGGAGGTGACGCCCAGCAGGCGCATGGTCCCCGAGAGGCTGAAGGTCTGGATGATCACGCCGATGGACCCGACGGCGGCGGTGGGATGGGCGAGGATGGCGTCGGAGGCGCAGGCGATGTAGTAGGCCCCGCTGGCCCCGATGTCCTCGATGCAGGCGATGACGGGCACGCCCCGCCGCGCCTTGAGGCGGACCAGCTCGTGGTACAGGATGTCCGACGCCGTCACCCCCCCGCCCGGGGAGTTGATCCGCAGGACGACGGCCTTGACGTCGGGATCGGCGGAGACGGCGTTGATCTTCTCGATGAACGCGCTGACGGGGTTCTCCCCGCCGGAGAAGAGCCCGACGGAGCGGTCGTTGAGGATGATCCCGTCGAGGTCGAGCACGGCGATCTTGTCGGTGACGAACCAGCCCGGGTCGGTGAGGACGACGGTCTCCTTCATCCGCTGGTCGGGCGGGATGGGCCGGACGATGAACCCCCACTGCGGCCCGCAGCCGCTGAGCAACACGGACGCTCCCAGAATGATGTAGGCCAAGTGCTTCATGCGGGCCATTGTAGCAAACGGGAGGGGGGAGGAGGGACGGGAGAAGGCACTACATGGGAGAAGGCACTAGGGAATAGGGAATGGGCAGTAGGCAGAAGAAGAGGCGTGGGAACCGGTTTCGCAGGGGCCTCGCAGACCGGCACGGTCCCGAACTCGCAGCGGATAATGCCCACGGGGCGCTGTTTGCCCCGTGGGACGGTCCGAGCAACCGAACCGCGTTGGATCCTGCAGAGGAATCCTGCAGGACAAGTGGATCGGGGACGGTTTGGTTGTCGCAGGCCGTCCCACGGGACCGCCCTTGCAGGGCTTGTCCCGTGGGCATTGCCAGTGCGAGTTCGGGGGCACGTGGTTGTTGAAGGGCCCCCTCACCTGTCGCTGCGCGACATCCTCTCCCCGAGGGGAGAGGGGTTTCTTCCCCCGGTGGAGAGAGGGGCTTCTTCCCCCGGTGGGTGGAGAGAGGGGTTCCTTCCCCCGAGGGGAGAGGGGGTTCTCCCGAGGCGAGGGGCCTCTCGCGAGGGGAGAGGGCGGGGGCTGGCGGGACGGGGGCTTGAGGGCGGGGGCTTTGGGGCTTTGCGTAGGTCCCCCCCGCCCGGTATGCTGAGGCTTTCCCGTGGAGGTGCAGGAATGTCCGTGAAGACTCATCGTGTTTTCGTGCTCGCGGCCGTGCTGGCGGCGGGGCTGTCGTCGTCGCTCGCCCTCGCCGGGGGCGGGCCGGAGAACGTCCTCGTCGTGGTCAACTCCGCAAGCTGGGCCTCTCGCCGCGTCGCCAACGAGTTCATCCACCTGCGGCAGATCCCCCCGCGGAACGTGATCGAGCTGGACTGGACGGCCGACTTCGAGAACGCCACGATCGACGTCCTGCGGGAGCAGATCCTCACGCCCATCTTCCGCACCGTCGCCGAGCGCGGGCTCAGCCCGCAGATCGACTACGTCGTCTACTCCAGCGACCTGCCGCACACGATCAACTTCGCGGGCGACTTCAAGGACAAGACCCCCGCACAGGCCGTCGGCAACCACGGGGCGCTCACCGGCCTGACCTACCTCGCCATGCCCGTCCTCGCCCGCGACAACCGCTACAGCACGCTGGCGACCAACCTCTACGCCCGCCGGCCCGGCCGGGCCATGGGGGGGGAGACCGACACGGCCTGGACCGCCCCCGAGGCCGATCTGCTCCGCCAGGCCATGCAGCACCTCAAGGAGAAGAAGCACGCCGACGCCCTGCCCCTCTTCCAGAAGCTCGCCGACGCCCACCCCGAGAACGTGGTCATGCAGTACAACGTCGCCTGCTGCCTCGCCCTCGACGGCAAGATCGAGCCCGCCATGGCCGCCCTCACCCGCGCCGTCGACGCCGGATGGTGGAACTGGAGGCACGTGCTGGAGGATACCGACCTCCAGCCCCTCCGCGAACGCGAGGACTTCCAGGCGCTCATCGAGCGAATGAAAGCCATGAGCCCCCGCATGACGGTCCAGCCGACGGCGGGCTTCCGCAGCGTCTACGCCTGGGACACCACCGGGGCCCGGGTCGCCGGGGGGCAGGGCATGCGATACCTCCTGTCCACCATGCTCGCCGTCACCAGCGGGCGGGGGAACTCCGTGGAGGAGGCCCTCGCCTGCCTCCGCCGCGCCCACGCCGCCGATGGCACGAAGCCCGCGGGCACCGTCTACTACATGGTCAACGGCGATGTCCGCTCCAAGACCCGCGCCTGGGGCTTCGACGCCGCCGTCGAGATGCTCCAGGCCCTGGGCGTCCAGGCCGAGATCGCCCAAGGCGCCCTGCCCAAGGACCGCCCCGACGTCGCGGGCCTCATGGCCGGGATCGCCGGGTTCAACTGGCCCGCCTCCAAGAGCACCATCCTCCCCGGAGCCATCTGCGAACACCTCACCAGCTTCGGGGGCATCCTCCGCTACAACGCCGACCAGACCCCCCTCAGCGAGTTCATCCGCCACGGGGCCGCCGGGGCCGCCGGGACCGTCCAGGAACCCCTCGCCATCCAGGCCAAGTTCCCCCTCCCCTTCCTCCACGTGCACTACGCACGCGGATCCTCCCTCGCCGAAGCCTTCTACCAGTCCGTCCAGGGGCCCTACCAGCTTCTCATCGTGGGCGACCCGCTCTGCCGCCCCTGGGCCACCATCCCCACCGTCCGCTTCCAGAAGACCGCCCCCGGGGACGTGCTCCGCGGAACGGTCACCCTCTCGCCCCTCGCCGCCGTCGAGGGCGGACAGATCAGCCACCTCGAACTGTTCGTCGACGGCGCCCGCCGCGGCGTGTACCGCCCGGGCCAAGCCATCCCCCTCGACACCACCACGCTGGCCGACGGATGGCACGAACTCGCCGCCGTCGCCGTCGCCGCCGACCCCGTCGAAACCCAGGGCCGCACCGTCGTCCCCATCGTCGTGAACAACCGCGGCCGACGGCTGACGGTTGACGCCCCCGCCGCCCGCGAGTTCACCTGGGACACCCCCCTGACGCTCAGCGCCCGCTGCGAGGGAGCGGCCGCCATCCGCTTCCTCCACAACGGCAGAACCGTGGGCGAGATCCCCGGAGCGGAGGGCACGGCCCGCATCGACCTGCGGACCCTGGGCAGCGGGCCCGTCTACCTCCACCCCATCGCCCTGTTCCCCCCTCCGCCCCCCGCCCCCGGGGCCACCACCGCCCCCGCGGCCGCTAGCGGCCGCGCGCAGGCCCTGGCCGACACCCTCGTCACCGCCGAGCCCCTCCGCATCGAGGTGACCGCCCCCGCCCCCCTGCCCGCGCTGCCCGCCCCCCCCGACCCCAAGGCCCTCGCCCCCTTCGCCCAGATCGTCCGCGCCGACGGGACCCCCGTCGCGTTCGAGAAGGTCCCGCGGACGTGGCTGCGCGATGCGGGCGTGCAGGCCGGGGAGGCCTACACCGTCCGCGGGCTGCTCCGCGTGGACGAGCCCGGCGTGCACCAGTTCCAGGTGAAGGAGCCTTCGGACGTGACGATTCGCGTGGGGTCTGCTACGCTCTCGCTGCCCCAGCGCTCCGGATGGGCGTTCCTCCCCGTCGCGCTGGAGGCGGGCTGGCACGAGGTGACGGTCTCCGCCACCGCCGCCAAGGGCGCCCCCGCCCCGGACATCCGCTTCGGCGGGCCGGGCACGCGGCCGCTCGTGGAGATCCTGCGGCACGCGGCGACCGAGGGCGAGACCCTCATCGAGGCCCCGAAGAAATAAGCCGATGAACCACAACAGGGCAGTCCGGCCTTCCGTGCCCCCTGTCCGTGTTGTCTAGTGCCTAGTCCCTAGTGCCTTTTGTCTTGTGCCTGTACCGCAGCGCCTTCCCCAGGAAATGGCCGCATGAACTACATCAGCACACGAGGACAGGTCGAGCCCATCCCCTTCCAGCAGGCGGTGATGATGGGCCTCGCGGATGACGAGGGCCTGCTCATCCCCGAGCGGATCCCCGACGTATCGGGCCGGCTCGCGGAGTGGAGCGGGCTGGGCTACCGCGAGTTGGCCTTCGCGGTGGTCCGCGAGTTCGCGACGGACATTCCGCCCGCGGACCTGCGGGGGCTGATCGACGCGGCCTACGACGGGCAGTTCCCCCCCGAGGTCGCCCCGCTCACCCGCGTGGGCGACGTGCACCTGCTGGAGCTGTTCCACGGGCCCACCCTGGCGTTCAAGGACCTGGCGCTGCAGTGGCTGGGGCAGCTCTTCGAGTACATCCTGCAGCGCACGGGCGGGCGGATGACCATCGTGGGCGCCACCAGCGGGGACACGGGCTCGGCGGCGATCTGCGGGGTCCGCGGCCGCGAGCGGATCGACATCTTCGTGATGCACCCCCACGGGCGGGTGAGCCCGATCCAGGAACGGCAGATGACGACCGTCCTGGACGCCAACGTGCACAACATCGCCTTGGAGGGCAGCTTTGACGACTGCCAGCGGATCCTCAAGGAACTCTTCGCGGACCTGGAGTTCAAGCGGGCGTACTCCCTGGGGGCGGTGAACTCCGTCAACTGGGCGCGGGTGCTGGCGCAGATCGTCTACTACTTCCACGCCGCCTTCCGCCTCCGCGAGCGCACCGGGCGCCAGCGGGTCCGCTTCAGCGTCCCCACGGGCAACTTCGGGGACATCCTCGCGGGCTACTACGCCGCCCGCATGGGCCTGCCCGTCTCGCAGCTCATCTGCGCCTCCAACGAGAACGACATCCTCGCCCGCTTCTTCTCCCGCGGGGACTACTCCCTGGGCGAGGTCGTGCAGACCCTCAGCCCGTCCATGGACATCCAGGTCGCCAGCAACTTCGAACGCTACCTGTACTACCTCCTGGGCGAGGATGCGGGGCGGCTGCGCCAGACCATGGAGGACTTCCGCCGCACCGGGGCCATCCGCCTCCCCGTGCAAGACGGGAATGGGGTGGACCCGCTCTTCGCGGCCGGGGTCGGAAACCGCACCGACACGCTCGACACCATCCGCCGCTACTACCGCGAGCACGGGTACGTGCTGGACCCGCACTCGGCGGTGGGGGTGTGCGTGGCGGAGCGGATCGGGCTGGGGGGCGACCCGGTGGTGTGCCTGTGCACGGCGCACCCGGCGAAGTTCGCCGCGGCCGTCCGCGAGGCGACGGGCGAAGACGTCGCCCGCCACCCGGCCATCGACGCCCTGATGGACCTCCCCACGCGCTGCACCGTCCTGCCCAACGACCGCACGGCCGTCCGGGACTACGTCGTCGGACAGGTCGGGAAGCCCTGACCGTCCCCCGCACCGCAGATGACGGCGACGCGGGTCTCTGCCCCGCGTCCCGCGCAGGGAACAGGTCGGGAGACCCACAACGCAAGCACTGCGTACCCTACGGGGCTGTGGTACAATGAACGAATGGCCATGAGCGTATCACATGATCGGCGGGACGAGAGCCTGGAGGCGAAGGCTCGCTGGTTCCAGTCGCTCCCCATGTCCCAGCGGATGGAAATCCTCTGCGAGATGACCGATCTCGCCCTCTCTATTCGCCCCGACCTGCCTGAGAAGAAGGGGTATCCGGATGCTCAACAGGCTGGTGGACGTGTTCGCGTCCTTCGAGCGTCATAGGGTGCGGTACGTCATAATCGGCGGAGTCGCCGCTATTCTGCACGGTGTCCCCCGATCCACCTTCGACGTGGACGTCCTGATCGATGCGTCACTGGAAAATGCGCAGGCCCTGCTTCTTGCCTTCGAGGATGCCGGACTCGGAACCGCTTCATTGACAAGCCCAGAGGAAGTCGTGGATAACGCGATCACGATTTTCCAGGACCGCGTCCGCATCGATGTCCAGACACGGACGCCGGGGCTGACCTTCGAGGGTGCATGGGCACGGCGTGAGACACTGGAGTACAGCGGACAGACGTTTTACGTACTCTGTCGCGAGGATGTCATTGCGTCCAAGCTGGCGTCGGGCAGACCAGTTGACCTCGATGATGTGCGAGCGCTGCGCGATCAAGACAAGGACGGGGCGTCCTCCGACCAGTCGTGAAGGAGGAGAGTGGGCGCACGACTCCCCCTGCATGCTGCGAAGCGCGGTGGAACAGCCACGTCAGACGCATCCCAGTTGGTTCGCAGGCAGCATCAATTGGACGTGGTTGCTCCGCTTCGCTCCGCAAACCACGGCACCCGCCCGTGAATCAACTGGAACGCGTATCAGACCGCCGCTCTCCGCACCGAACCCTCTCGTGACCCGGGGCGTGCCCCGACGCAGAAGATCGGATGCGCGTGCGACGCGCGCCAGCACTGTGCTTCCTGCAGGGAGGTCCACAGCCCGGTCCGGCGGGCGATGCGGAGCACCAGCGGCAACCGCTGCTCCTCCCGCCGCGAGCCACTTCCCCCCGACCCCGACAGGCCGATACCCGCAAGGCCGATTCGCATAGACGTGTCCTTTCTGGAAGTGGACGGATCTGCCACTACATTATACGATGCCCCCTTCCGTATCGGCCAGTGGCAAAGAAAGCTTGGAGACGCACACGCATGAGAATCGGGATCCTCTCGGACACGCACGGCATGGCCGACCGCCTCGCCGACGCCCTGCGCCTGCTCACGGACCGCCGCGCCGACGCCCTCGTGCACTGCGGGGACATCGGGACGGGCGAGATGCTCCGCCAGCTCGCGGACACCGGCCTGCCGACCTTCGCGGTGATGGGCAACGTGGACCACTACCCCGCTCCGCTGCTGGCGGCCGCCCGCGAGGCGGGGGCGACGCTGGAGGTCGAGACCGTCGAAGCGCCCCTGGGCGACGGGCGATACCTGGTGGCGACGCACGGGCACGACGCGGACCTGCTGGAGGACCTCATCCGCGGGGAGCAGTTCCCCTACGTCTGCCACGGGCACACGCACGTCTGGCGGGACGAGCGGATCGGCTCGGTCCGCGTCATCAACCCCGGGGCCCTCTGCCGCCCCAAGGGCCCGAGGCATCCCACCGTCGCGCTGCTGGACACGGAGCGCGACACGGTGGAGCAGATCGCCGTCACTCCTCGCTGACGCGTTGGATGTCGGCCCCGAGGGCCTGGAGCTTGGACTCGATGTGCTCGTAGCCGCGGTCGATGTGGTAGACGCGGGCGATCGTCGTCGTCCCGCGCGCCACCAGCCCCGCCAGCACCAGCGCCGCCGACGCCCGCAGATCGCTGGCCATCACCGGGGCCCCGATGAGCTTCTTCACGCCCGTCACGATCGTCGTGGGGCCCTCCTTGCGGATGTTGGCGCCCATGCGGAGGAGTTCGGCGACGTGCATGAAGCGGTCGGGGTAGACCTTCTCGGTGATCGCGCTGTTCCCGTCGGCGAGCGTGAGCAGCGTCATGAGCTGCGCCTGCAGGTCCGTGGGGAACCCGGGGTAGGGCTGGGTGACGACGTCCACCGGCTCCAGGTGCCGCGCGCACGACACCACGACCGCCCCGTCGTTCTCCTCGACCGCCACGCCGATCTCCTGCATGCGGTCCAGGACGGCCATCATGTGGTCCAGGCGGACGTTCTCGATGCGGACCTCCCCGTTGGTGAGGGCGGCGGCGATCATGAACGTGCCCGCCTCGATGCGGTCGGGGATGACGCGGTGCTCCGCTCCGCGGAGTTCGTCCACGCCCTCGATGGTGACGCGGGGCGTGCCCGCGCCCGTGATGCGGGCGCCCATGGCGGTGAGGTAGTCGGCGAGGTCGATGACCTCGGGCTCGCAGGCCGCCGACTCGATCACCGTCGTGCCCTCGGCGAGCGTGGCGGCCATCATCACGTTGGCCGTCCCCAGCACGGTGGACCCGAAGGGCCCCCCGAGGAAGACGTTGGTCCCGCGGAGGCGGCGGGCGGTGGCGACGATGTCCCCCCCGTCGAGTTCGATCTCCGCCCCCAGGGCCTTGAGCCCGCGGAGGTGCAGATCCACCGGCCGCGAGCCGATCGCGCAGCCGCCCGGCATGGCGCAGCGGGCCTCTTTGCGCTTGGCCAGCAGCGGGCCCAGGACGCAGATGCTCGCACGCATTTTGCGGACGCGGTCGTACTTGGCGTGGGAGTCGCCCTCGTCCTGCACGAGGACCCGCAGGTCGCCCCCCTCCCGCGTCACCGACACGCCCAGGTCCTGCATGAGTTCGATCATCGAGCGGATGTCGCTCAGGTCGGGCACGTCGCGGATGAGGCTGGGCCCCTCCGCCAACAGCGCCGCCGCCAGAATCGGCAACGCCGCGTTCTTCGACCCACTGATCTGTACCGTACCCTTCAGCCGTCCATTGCCGTGAATGACGAACTTGTCCATGTCCGTTCCTTTTCCGCTACGTGTCCCTACGTCGCCCGCCTACCTTACCGCGCGGAGGCCACGCGAAACAATGGGAGCGGGAGGCAGGAGGGAACCAGGAGCCAGGAACCAGGGACCGGGAGCCGGGAACCGGGAACCGGGAGCCGGGAACCGGGAACCGGGAACCAGGGACCGGGAACCGGGAACCAGGAACCAGGAACCGGGGGGACGGGGGATCGGGGGGATCCACGAGCGGGCCCCACCCGCAAGCGTCGGGGGTCTCCTGACCCCCGACGTCCGG
>JAWLCQ010000064.1:0-23159 GCA_041687095.1 Phycisphaerae bacterium
GATGGGGGGCGCTCCAACGACGCTGCCGCGGAGGCACCCCTCGCCCCTCCCGGACGCCGGGGGTCAGGAGACCCCCGTCGCACGCGTCTCCCCGCGCTCAGCGCACCGTCAGCAGGTACTCCATCAGTTCGCACCCGCGGGGGATGTGCAGGTCGCTGGCGGCGGCGGCGGCTTCGGTGAAGCGTTCGTGGAGCACGCCCGTGATCCGCAGGCCCGCGATGGCGAAGGGGACGGGGTCGTGCGTGTGCGTGCGGAGCGACACGGGCGTGGGGTGGTCGGGCAGGATCAGGATCCGCCAGTCGTCGCCCTCCGCCCGCAACCGCTCCAGCACCGGGCCCACCACGTGCTTGTCCACCTGCTCGATGGCCTGCACCTTCCCGCGGGCGTCGGCGTTGTGCCCGGCCTCGTCGGGGGCCTCGACGTGCACGACGATCAGGTCCAGTTCGTCCAGGGCCGCCACGGCCGCGGCGCCCTTGCCCGCGTAGTTCGTGTCCAGGTAGCCCGTCGCCCCCTCGACCTCGATGGGCGTCCAGCCGATGAGCTTGGAGATCCCGCGGACGAGGTCGACGGCGGTGATCGCCGAGCCCTTGACATGATACAAATCCTCGAACCGCGGGAGCTGCGGCATGGTGCCCTGGCCCCACAGCCAGATCTGCGTGGCGGGGTTCTCGCCCAGGTCGCGGCGGACGGTGTTGATCTCGTGCGTCTTGAGCACGTCGATCGAGCGGTCCATGAGCATGCGGACGCGGTCGGCCCCTTCGCCCTCGGGCAGGTGGTCCTCGACGGCCTGGCCCAGGATGTCGTGGGGCGGGGTCGTCGTCAGGTCCACCGCGCCCCGGAACGTCATCAGGTGCCGGTAGCTCACGCCCCGGTGGAAGTGGATCTGCTGCCCGCCCAGGACCCGCTGCAGCTCCTTGATCAGCTCCCCCGCCTCGGTCGTCGTGATGTGCCCCGCCGAGTAGTCCTCCATGATCCCGTCGATCACCGTCACGAAGTTGCAGCGGAAGATCCACTCGTCGGGGCCGACGGAGAGGTCCTGGGCGGCCGCCTCCAGGGGGGCCCGCCCGGTGTAGTACTTCCGCGGGTCATAGCCCAGCAGCGACAGGATCGCCACGTCCGACCCGCAGGGCAGTTCCTTGGGGACCGTCCGCACCGTTCCGATCTTGCCGTGCGACGCGACCCAGTCCATGTTGGGCGTCGCCGCCGCCTGCAGCGGGGTCTTGCCGCCCAGCTCGTCCACAGCCGCGTCGGCGGCGCCGTCGGGGATGATGATGGCGTATTTCATGGGTATCCTGACAGGTCAGGGCCGAAGGTTATCCATTTTCAATTTCCAATTTTCAATTTCCAATTGTCGCGATGGCGGCGTCCTGCCGTTCAATTGGAAATTGAAAATCGGCAATCCTAGCTCAGTTCTTCCTCATGCTCGTCCACGATGCCCAGGCAGACCGTCGGGCCCTTGATCGCGCCCAGGCCATCCAACGCCGCCAACGCCGTGCGAACGTTCCCCTCCATCGCCCGCGCGGTCGTCACGACCACGGGCACGCCCGCGTCATCGCCCGACCCGTCGGGCGGCTCGTGCTGGAGGACGGAGCTGATGCTGATGCCCTGGCTGCCCAGCTCGGTCGTGATCTGCCCCAGCACCCCGGGCTTGTCCTCGACGGAGAAGCGGAGGTAGTAGCGGGACTGCACGGCCGCGAGGGGCAACTGCGTCGCCTGCTCCGCGCGGTCGGGGAACAGGGGCAGGTCGGTGAACAGGCGGGGGTAGGTCCCCAGGGCGATGGAGGCGATGTCCGCCACGACGGCCGACGCGGTGGGGGAGGCCCCCGCGCCGCGCCCGTAGTACATCGTGTGCCCCACGGCGTGCCCGTAGACGCTCACCGCGTTGAACGGCCCCGAGACCCACGCCAGGGGGTGGTCGCGGTGGATGAACACCGGCCGCACGCGGAGGGAAAGCCCATCCTCCCGCTGCTGGGCGATGGCGAGGAGCTTGATGACGTACCCGAGTTCCTGCCCGTACTGGAGGTCGCGGAGCTGGAGGCGGTCGATGCCCTCGGTGGGGATGGCGTCGAGGTCGATCCGCTGCCCGAAGGCGAGGGCGGCGAGGATGGCGAGCTTGTGGGCGGAGTCCCCGCCCCCGACGTCGAGGGTGGGGTCGGCCTCGGCGAGCCCGAGGCGCTGGGCGTCTTGGAGGGCGTCGGCGTAGCTCTGCCCGCGCTGCGTCATGGCGGTGAGGATGGAGTTGCACGTGCCGTTGACGATCCCGTACAGGGCGTCGATGCGGTTGGCGAGCAGCCCGTCGAGCAGGGCGCGGATGATGGGGATGCCCCCGGCGCAACTGGCCTCGAAGGCGATGGACACGCCCCGCTCGCGGGCGAGGGCGTAGAGTTCCGGCCCGTGGTGGGCGAGCAGGGCCTTGTTCGCCGTCACCACGTGCTTGCCCGCCCGCAGGGCCCGCTCGATGAGGGCCTTGGCGAACGTCGTCCCGCCCACCAGCTCGCACACGATGGCCGTCTGCGGGTCGTTGAGGGCGTCGTCGAGGCTCGTCCGCAGCAGCGACGCGTCGAGCCCCAGCGCCTTCGCCCGCGTGAAGTCCACGTCCACCACGTGCCGCAACTCGATCTGCCGCCCCGTACGCTGGGCGAGCGTTCGGCCGTCGCGGGTCAGCAGGGCGCAGACCCCGCCTCCGACCGTTCCACAGCCCACGACCGCCACACCGACTTTACCTGGTTCCGCCATGCCTGCCTCTCCCTCTGGTTCGGGGCTGCATCCTACGCCCGCCGCCGCCCGTTTGCAAGACGCCCCCGCCCGCCGGGTGCACGGGTGAGCGACCTTCTTTTCTGGTCACCGTTCCCGGGGTGCCACCCTCAAGCGGCGCTGTTTGCCGCTTGGGGGTGTTGCGGTGCGGGGGGGCAGCACCCCCAAGCCGCGAACAGCATGCGGCTTGAGGGTGGCACCCACACCGAGGCCCCGTTCCATGAGCGGCTACCTCTTCTACCAGAAGAAAAGGTCGCCCACGTGCACGGCCGGACCATCGCGGAAAGGAGCCAAGCGCTGCTCCCCGGCGCACGCCCACTCGTTTTCTGCGGAACGAAGCCAAACCTGGGCAACCTTTCCGAGACTTCTGGTTTCTCCCTCCGCCACGTCTCGCGCTTCCGCCGCCCATGCAGAACAAAGCCAACCTGCCCACGCAGGCGAGCGAAAGGGGGACTGGCTCCGCAGGGGCGTGCCGTTCGCCCCGGAGGTGCCTGTCCCCCTTTCGCGGTCCGGCGCGCTCACCGTGCGGAACAGACCCAACCCGCACCGTGCGAAACAAAGCCATCGCCGCCATCCTCAGGGCCATCCTGCAAAACGATAACCGTTCACGGGGTGCGGGCGAGGAACCCCGCACCGCCCCGAAAAAGGGGACAGGCACCTGCGCGGCAAGAAGCATGCCGCTACGGAGCCAGTCCCCTTTTTCGAGGCTCCCTTCGCCCATCCCGCCTGCGCCTCTCCCGCCTTCGGATCCCGGCGGACCCTTTTCTTCACGCCTTCGCTGCTGTTTGCGAAGGCGTGAATGGTTACGCGAAACGAAGCCAACCCGCCCACGCGGGGCAAAGCCAGCCCGTGACCGATGAGCGAATCCCGCGGCCGTTCGCTGCGCACACCGTCCGCGCCGCGGCGGCCGCCGGGTCCATTGCACCACGGATTCCCGAATCGCCAAGGAAATTCGCCCGGGGCGTCTCCAACCTCCCCTCTGCCCGACGGTTACGATTTGCAATTCCCTCTGTCTGCAAGCGGGCGGCATGAGGCGACGCCAAAAGGCAAGCTGCGGGCAGGCTCCGCAGCGAGAGGCGGACCTCGCTCGCCTTTTTGGCGCGGTTTTTCGGGGGGGGATTTCGAGTGCCCTGGGGGGGCGGGTCTGGTATGCTGTGGGCCTGCGCGGGAAGGGCTGGTGGGCGGGGGGCTTGGGGCGGGAGGGGGGCGGCGGGAAGAAAGCAAAAAAGGGGACGAAAAGGTTTGACAGGGGGTTGCGGATTCGTATAGTAGAGGGTTTACTCCGGTCCCTAGGGACCGTTGTCCCTATATCGGCCGCGACCGGGGCGGCGTAGGGGTGGAGCGGACGTCGTCGTAGTTCGCTGCTGTAGCTCAGTGGTAGAGCGCGTCCTTGGTAAGGACGAGGTCATGGGTTCGACCCCCATCAGCAGCTTGGCCCGCCGGGCGGCGGGTGCTGTTGTCGGGGCCTTGGCCCTGGCCGGTGTCGAGAAACCAGGCAACCGGAACCATAACCGCAGGATAGGACCGAACGTCGCACGGCGGGTAGCCGACGGCGGGTCGGGGTGCAAGGAGCAAGGAGAATGGCGAAGGAAGTATTCGAACGGAAGAAGCCGCACGTCAACGTCGGGACCATCGGTCACGTGGACCACGGCAAAACGACGCTGACGTCGGCGATCATGTTCGTTCAGCAGACCAAGGGCCTGGCGAAGGCGAAGAGCTATGACGAGATCGCCAAGGCGTCGGAGTCTCAGGGTCGTCGCGACCCGACGAAGATTCTGACGATCGCCACCGCGCACGTGGAGTACGAGAGCCAGACGCGGCACTACGCGCACGTGGACTGCCCCGGGCACGCCGACTACGTCAAGAACATGATCACCGGGGCGGCCCAGATGGACGGGGCGATCCTGGTCGTCTCGGCGCCCGACGGGCCCATGCCGCAGACGAAGGAGCACGTCCTCCTGGCCCGCCAGGTGAACGTGCCCTCGCTGGTGGTCTTCCTGAACAAGTGCGACCTGATGGAGGACGAAGAGCTCCTCGAGCTGGTCGAGCTGGAAGTCCGCGAGCTGCTGGACAAGTACGAATTCGACGGGGCGAACACCCCGGTGATTCGCGGGTCGGCGACGGCGGCGTTGGCCGACGCGCAGGGCGAGGGCGGCAAGTGCATCCAGGAGCTGATGGACGCTCTGGACGCGCACATCGCCGAGCCCGAGCGTGAGATCGACAAGCCCTTCCTGATGCCCGTCGAGGACGTGTTCTCGATCAAGGGCCGCGGGACCGTGGGCACGGGGCGCATCGAGCGCGGCATCGTGAAGGTGGGCGACCAGGTCGAGATCGTCGGCCTGGGCGATACCCGCACGACCACGGTGACGGGCGTCGAGATGTTCAACAAGACCCTCGACCAGGGGCAGGCGGGCGACAACGTCGGGTGCCTGCTCCGCGGGGTGGAGAAGGAAGACCTGGAGCGTGGGCAGGTGCTCGCGAAGCCCGGGTCGATCAAGCCCCACCACAAGTTCGAGGGCGAGGTCTACGTGCTCACGAAGGAAGAGGGCGGGCGGCACGGCCCGTTCTTCAGCGGGTACCGTCCCCAGTTCTACTTCCGCACGACGGACGTGACGGGCACCATCCAGCTCCACGGGGCCGAGATGTGCATGCCCGGGGACAACATCACCATGGACGTGGACCTGTTGAACACCTCCATCGCCATGGAGGAAGGCCTGCGGTTCGCCATCCGCGAGGGTGGGCGGACGGTCGGGGCCGGCGTGGTCACCAAGGTCGTGGAGTAACAACCGATGGCCAAGAACAAGGCCCGGGAATACGTCTGGCTGCAGTGCACGGAGTGCGACGAACTCAACTACCGTACCGAAGTGAAGGTGCAGGGCGGAGTTCCGAAGCTCAAGCTGGCGAAGTACTGCCCGCGGGATCGGAAGCACACCGAGCACAAGCTGAAGCGCAAGTAGCCGCCGCGAAGGGCGGACGGCGCCGGCGGCGGGTGGCCCCCCACCCCCCCGGCGCCGCCCGTCCGGCGGAGACACGGCAGTAGCTCAATTGGCAGAGCAGCGGTCTCCAAAACCGCAGGTTGGGGGTTCAAGTCCTCCCTGCCGTGGTTAGGACACACCGCCCGCGCGTCGCGGGCGGCCGAACAAGGACGAGGCAACGTGGGTTTCTTTGATATCTACAAACGCGGCCAGGGCAAGTACACGCGGATCGCCACGTTCGTGGGCGTGATGGTCATCGGCGTCATCGGCGCGTGGGCGTTGAGCAACAAGCTCCACGCGTACGAGGCCACGTCCAGCCCGTACATCCGCTTCGGCGTTCCGGCGGTGCTGGTGGTGGGCCTGGGCATCCTGATGTTCTGGATCGTCAACCGGCCGGCGTCGGCCGACTTCATGATCGCCACCGAGAGCGAGATGAAGAAGGTCTCCTGGTCCTCCCGCAAGGAGATCCTGGGCTCGACGAAGGTGGTCATCGTGACCACGTTCATCATGGCCGGGGTCCTCTTCGGCGTGGACGTCCTGTTTGCCAAACTGTTCGACTGGCTTGGGCTGTTTGGCGGCTAAGGCCCGCCCGGGCCGGATACAGAGCGGGAAACACTCTCCATGAGCAAACACTGGTATGTCCTCCGCGTGGCCTCCAACAAGGAAGAGCAGGTCCGCGAGGCCCTCGACCGCAAGGTGAAGATTGAGGGCCTGGAGGAGAAGATCGGGCGGATCCTCGTCCCCACCGAGCGTCGCCCCTCCCCCCGCGGCCGCGGGGGCGAGAAGAAGTTCGTCGAGCGGAAGATGTACCCCGGGTACGTCTTCATCGAGATGGAGCTGGAGGAGAACGGGTCGATCTCCGAGGACGCCTGGTTCCTCATCCGCGAGACGACCGGGGTGGGGGATTTCATCGGCGCCGGCGGGAAGCCCTCCGCGATGCGGCAGGACGATGTGGACAAGATGCTGATGCAGATCGAGCGCGCCCAGGAGGGCGGGCAGATCTCCGTCGAGTTCGAGAAGGGCGATCAGGTGAAGATCAAGGAAGGCGCATTCGAGAATTTCGAAGGCGCCGTGGAAGAGGTACTCCCCGAAAAGGGCCTCATCCGCGTGGTGGTGACCATCTTCGGACGGCCCACTCCGGTCGAATTGGAATACTGGCAGGTGGAGAAGGCATAGCATGGCGAAGGAAGTGGTCGCGAAAATCAAGCTGCAGGCCGCCGGCGGGAAGGCAACCCCCGCGCCCCCGATCGGTCCGGCCCTGGGGCAGCACAACGTGAACATCGGGCAGTTCGTCTCGCAGTTCAACGAGCAGACGCGCGAGTTCGACGGGATGCCCATTCCGGTGGAGATCTCGGTCTACAAGGACCGGTCCTTCACGTTCATCATCAAGAGCCCCCCGGCGGCGGCGCTGCTGAAGGAAGCGGCCCAGATCGCGAAGGGCTCGGGCGTCCCCAACCGGGACAAGGTGGGCACGGTCACCAAGGACCAGGTCCGCCAGATCGCCCAGCGCAAGATCAAGGACCTCAACGCCCACGACGTCGAAGCCGGCGCCCGCATCATCGAGGGCACGGCGCGGTCGATGGGCATCACGGTCGAGAAGTAACCGTCCCCCCCTGGCCCCGTCCGGGGCCGCGCCGTACCACGGGCGACGATTCGTGGGAGTCCGCCCCGCCGGTCGCGGCGGGAACGACGAGAGGAATCCGCATGCCAAAGCAAAGCAAGCGTTACCAGGCCAGCCTGGCGGCCGCCCCGGCGGGCAAACTGCCCCTGCCGGACGCGGTGAAGGCCCTCCGGAACTTCAAGTCCACCAAGTTCGACTCGACGGTCGAACTGGTCCTGAGCCTCGGAATCGATCCGCGGCAGGCCGATCAGGCCCTGCGCGGGTCGGTGTCCCTGCCGCACGGGGTGGGCAAGAGCAAGCGCGTCATCGCCTTCGCCGAGGGCGACGACATCGAGAAGGCCAAGGCCGCCGGGGCCATCGAGGCCGGGTCGGACGAGCTGATCAAGAAGATCCAGGACGGCTGGATGGACTTCGACGTCGCCGTCTCCACCCCCGGGCTGATGAAGACCGTCTCCCGCCTGGGCCGCGTCCTGGGCCCGCAGGGCAAGATGCCCTCCCCCAAGGCCGGGACGGTCGTGGAGGACGTGCCCAACGCCGTTCGGGAGTTCTCGGCCGGCAAGCTGGAGTACCGCAACGACGACGGCGGGAACCTGCACGTTCCGGTGGGCAAGGAGAGCTTTGACGACCAGAGGCTGGTGGAGAACGTCGCCGCCTTTGTGGAGCACGTCAGGCGCATCAAGCCCTCGACGGTGAAGGGGACGTACATCAAGAAGGTGTTCCTGACGACCACGATGTCCCCCTCGGTGCAGGTGGACCTGAGCTAAAGGCGAGAGGTGCAGCGATGAGCAAGCCGGTCAAGGAGATGATTCGCAAGGAACTGACCCGCCGCCTGGAGGGCGTGACGAGCCTGGCGGTAATCGGTTTCACGGGCCTCGACGCCATCACGACCAACCAGATCCGCCACCGCCTGCGGGAGAAGGACATCCGCGTGACGGTGGTGAAGAACTCCGTCGCCCGCCAGGCGTTCCGCGAGGTCGGGCTGGACAAGGCCCCCGAGGCCCTGGACGGGCCCTGCGCGGTGGCGTACGGGTCGGACAGCGTGGTGACGATCGTTCGGGAGCTGCTGGCGATCCACAAGGAGTCGCCCGCCCTGACGGTGAAGGCCGCGGTCCTGGAAGGGGAGGTGTTCCCCGAGGACCGCATCGAGGAACTGAGCAAGTATCCCAACCGCGAGGAGGCGATCGGGCGCGTGGTCCGGTGCATCCTGTCGGGCGGGGCGAACCTGTCGGCGGCCCTGATCGGCCCCGGCGGGCGGTTGGCCTCGATCCTCAAGACGATCGAGGAGAAGCAGGGCGGTGGGGAGGCCCCCGAGGCGGCCCCCGAGGGCGGAGAGGCCCCGGCGCCCGAGGCGGCCTCCGAGACCCCCGAGGCCGCAGCCCCCGAGGCGGCGGCGACCGAGGCGGCCCCGGAGTAGGGAAATTCGAAATCCGAAACTCGAAATCCGAAGCAAGCTCGAAATTCAGAATTCGAAACCCCAAACGAGGAGTTCGAAGGGCGAAGGTCTATCGAGGATCGGAATCGAGGGCTGAAATCTGAAATCTGAAATCGCAAATCGAAAATGCGCGCATCCCCGGCTGCGGATTGGGTCCGCGAGCGGGCTTAAATGGGGCTAGTGGAGCCCCGCCTATCAGGCCGGTGAAACGACGAGACGAGTGTGGAGCACGAGACAATGACCGAAGAAGCAACGGCGACGAAGACGTTTTCGGACCAGATCAAGCAGCTTGGCGATCAGCTCGCGACGCTGACGCTGAAGGATGCCGTCGACCTGGCGGACTACCTGAAGAGCGCGTACGGCATCGAGCCGGCGGCGGGCGGGGCGGTCATGATGGCCGGGCCGGCCGCGGCGGCCGAGGTCGCCGAAGTCGAAGAGCAGACCGAGTTCGACGTGATTCTGACCGGCGCGGGCGATAAGAAGATCCAGGTGATCAAGGTCGTTCGGGCCCTGACGAATCTGGGCCTCAAGGAGGCCAAGGACCTGGTCGAAGGCGCTCCCAAGCCGATCAAGCAGGGCGTGCCGAAGGCAGAGGCCGACGACGCCAAGAAGCAGCTGGAAGAAGCGGGCGCGACGGTCGAGATCAAGTAAGCGCCATTCTGTTGGAACGAAGCGGCCCCCCATGCCCGTTAAGGGCATGGGGCGGCCGTTCTTTGCCGCGCCGGGCGTTCGGCGCGGTCGCCCCGACCGTCCCTCCCGCGGATCCGTTTCCGATTTGAGCTAACGAGGACGCACCATGATTCGAGTGGACACCATCCGGGACTTCTCCAAGGTCGCCGACGGCGCGCCGATCCCGTCGCTGCTGGACATCCAGCTCGCCGGGTACACCCGCTTCCTGCAGAAGGGCATCGACGCCCAGGGACGCGAGCCCCACGGGCTGGAGGCGCTCCTGCGCGAGGTCTTCCCCATCGAGAGCTACGACGGGCAGACCAAGCTGGAGTACCTGTACTATGAGTTCGGGGAAGCGCGATACAACGAGGAGGAGTGCCGTGACCTGAAGCTCACGTACGGCATGCCCCTGCGGATCGTCTGCCGCCTGTCCCGCAAGGACGAGAAGAACGTCATCGAGGAGTCCATCTACCTCGGCGACATCCCGATCATGATCGGGGGCGGGGAGTTCATCGTCAACGGGACCGAGCGCGTCATCGTCTCGCAGCTCCACCGCTCCCCGGGCGTGGACTTCACCGTCGAGATGCAGGAGTCCGACCGCCCGCTGCACGGGGCCCGCGTCATCCCCGAACGCGGCAGTTGGATCGAGCTGTCCGTCACCAAGAAGGACTCCGTCTCCGTCCGCATCGACCAGTCCTCCAAGATCCCCGCCACCACCTTCCTGCGGGCGATGAGCGAGAAGTACGGCACCGACGCGGCCATCATCCGCGAGTTCTACAAGACCAAGACCGTTTCGGTCGATAAGCTTCGGCCCGACATGTATCTGGTCGAAGCGTTCATCGACCCCGACACCGGCGAGGAGGCCGTCCCCGCCGGGGGGCAGATCGGCGAGGCCCTCACCCGCATCGCGTCGTCCACCCTCAAGCAGGTCGAGGTCGTCCTCAAGCCCTCCGACCCGCTGCTGTTGAACACGCTGAGCGAGGACGCCGCCGACAGCCACGAGAACGCCCTGCTCCGCCTGTACATGCGTCTGCGCCCGGGCAACCCCCCGCAGATCGACAAGGCGCGGACGCTGTTCCAGGAGAAGTTCTTCGACGAGAACCGCTACCGCCTGGGCAAGGTGGGGCGGTTCCGCATCAACCGCAAGTTCCGCCAGGACATCGACGAGTCCGTGATGACGCTCCGCCCCGAGGACTTCCTCAACACGCTGAAGTACCTCATGACCCTGCGGTCGGGCGAGGGCGTGGTGGACGACATCGACCACCTGGGCAACCGGCGGCTGCGCACGATCGACGAGCTGGCGGGCGAGGAACTCCGCAAGGGCTTCCTCAAGCTCCGCCGCACCGCGCAGGAGCGCATGAGCCTCAAGGACCCCGCCGAGCTGAAGAAGATCTCCGAGGTCATCAACTCCAAGAGCGTCAGCTCGGCGATCGACTTCTTCTTCGGCCGTAGCGAGCTGTCCCAGGTCGTGGACCACCAGAACCCGCTGAGCCAGCTCACGCACGAGCGGCGGCTGTCGGCCCTGGGGGCGGGCGGGTTGAACCGCAAGCGGGCCGGGTTCGAGGTCCGCGACGTGCACATCTCGCACTACGGGCGCATCTGCCCCATCGAGACGCCCGAAGGCAACAACGTCGGGCTCATCAGCTCGCTGGGCATCTACGCGGGCGTGGACGAGTACGGCTTCCTGATCACCCCGTACCGCAAGGTGGTGAACAAGAAGGTCACCGACGAGCTGGTGTTCCTGCGGGCGGACGAGGAGATGGAATCGGTCCTCGCCCCCCCCGACGCCGTCCAGGTCAACACCCGGGGCAACGAGCGGCTGCCGGACGAGCACGTCCTGGCCCGCGCGCAGGGGGAGCTGCTGCTGGTGGACGGGAACCAGGTGCAGTACCTCGACGTGTCGAGCAAGCAGGTGGTGGGCGTGTCGGCGGCGCTGATTCCGTTCCTGGAGCACGACGACGCCAACCGCGCGCTGATGGGCTCGAACATGATGCGGCAGGCGGTTCCGCTCGTGCGGACCGACCCCCCGATCGTCGCCACGGGCATGGAGCGCATCGTCGCCGAGAACTCCTCGATGGTCGTCAAGGCCCGCAAGGACGGGGCCGTCACCTACGTCGACGCCGGGCTCGTGGTGCTGGACAACAGCGACGAGTACCCGCTGCGGAAGTTCAGCAAGCTCAACGAGCGGGCGTGCATGAACCAGAAGCCCCTCGTGCGGGTCGGGCAGCGCGTCAAGAAGGGCCAGATCATCGCCGACGGGTCCGCCACCCGCGAGGGCCAGCTCGCCCTGGGGCGCAACGTCCTCGTGGCGTTCATGCCCTTCGACGGGTTCAACTTCGAGGACGCCATCCTCATCTCCGAGCGGATGCTCAAGCAGGACGTCTTCACGTCGATCCACCTCGAGGAGTACGAGGCCGAGATCCGCGAGACGCAGCTCGGGCGCGAGGAGTTCACCCGCGACATCCCCAACGTCGCCGAGCGCGCGCTGCGGAACCTGGACACGTACGGCGTGGTCCGCGTGGGCACCCGCGTGGGCCCGGGCGACATCCTCGTGGGCAAGGTCGCCCCGAAGTCCAAGAGCGAGCTGACCCCCGAGGAAAAGCTCCTGCACGCGATCTTCGGCCGCGCGGGCGAGGACGTGAAGAACGACTCCCTCGAACTGCCCGCGGGGGAGGAAGGCATCGTCGTCGCCACCCGCCGCTTCTCCCGCCGGACCCACATGTCCGACGACCAGAAGAAGGACCTCCAGCGCCAGATCCGCGACTACCAGAAGTCCATGAGCGACCGGATCCTCAAGGTCTTCCGGACGATGGTGGCGGACATGAACGACGTGCTGGGCGCCTCGATGGTCGACCCGACGACCCGCCAGCTGGTGGGCCAGAGCGACATCGCCGAGGTCCTCCTGGAGCAGGTGGAGAACTTCACCCTCGCGTGGGTGAAGGCCCCCAAGCCCGCCGTCAAGCAGCAGGTCGAGCAGATCTACGGCAAGTACTGGCCTCGCGTGGTGGAACTCCAGAAGGAGATCAAGCGCAAGGTCGAGCACATGAAGCGCGGGGACGAACTGCCCTCGGGCGTGCTGGAGATGGTCAAGGTCATCGTCGCCACCAAGCGCAAGCTGGGCGTGGGCGACAAGATGGCCGGTCGGCACGGGAACAAGGGCGTCATCGCCAAGATCCTGCCCGAGGAGGACATGCCGTTCCTCCCCGACGGGACGCCCGTCGAGATCGTCCTCAACCCCCTGGGCGTGCCCTCGCGTATGAACGTGGGCCAGATCCTCGAGACGCACCTGGGGTGGGCGGCGGCGGTCCTGGGCTTCCAGGCCGTCACCCCCGTCTTCAACGGGGCGGCCGAGGAGCAGATCTGGGAGTCGATCAACGAGGCCAACGAGCACGTCCGCAAGCGGGCGGGCGACCTGAAGGTCGTGCAGCAGGCCGGCGTCAGCCGCGAACTGCTCGCCGAGATGCCCGTGGACGGGAAGATCACGCTCTACGATGGCCGCACGGGCGACCCGTTCGAGCAGAAGGTCACCGTCGGGTACATCTACATGAACAAGCTCCACCACCTGGTGGACGAGAAGATCCACGCCCGGAGCACGGGCCCGTACTCCCTGATCACGCAGCAGCCGCTGGGCGGCAAGGCCCGCACGGGCGGGCAGCGGTTCGGCGAGATGGAGGTGTGGGGGCTGGAGGCCTACGGCGCCAGCTACACGCTCCAGGAGCTGCTGACGGTCAAGAGCGACGACGTCGAGGGCCGGACCAAGATCTACGAGTCGATGGTCAAGGGCACCAACACCCTGGAGGCCGGGACCCCCGTGAGCTTCGACGTGCTGTGCAACGAACTCAAGGGCCTGGGCCTGAACATCCAGTTGGAGAAGAAGCGGCTGATCTGACCGGTTCGGTGAGATGGTTCGCAAGGACGACATCAAGCTGATTGACGCGGTCGTCAAGGCCGCGGGGCTGACGAAGGAGCAACGAAAGCTCCCGCACCGGGCGATCAGCGGTGAGCAGTTGAGTTACCGGGAGATCCTGGAGGAGGCGAAGGCCATCCAGCGGGACTTCCCGGGCAAGAGGTAGCGACGAGCGAATGACACGGGCTCTCGACATGCAGGCGGCGGAATTCGCGGCCGCGGAGATCAAGGTCTCCCTGGTGGGCCGCAAGTGCTGGTACGCCTACACCAGTGTCGGGAACACGTTCCAAGTCGCCCTGGGCCGCAAGATTCCCCGCGGTGCGGAGGATCTCAAGGCGCGGGCGGGCCTGGCGGCACGGCGGGAGGCCCGCGGGGCGGTCGAGACGCCCGCCGACGCGGAGTTCGACCGCTTTACCGGCGAGAGCAATCTGCTGGTGTGGTGCTCGTGGCGGCTGGACCAGGGCGGTTCGCCGCTGACGAGTTGGGACGATCAGGCGGGCCGGGCCGAGGCAGGCGTTCGCGGCCTGGTGGGCCGGACCGTCAAGGCCGTCACCGTGGGCCCGGGCTGGAACCTCCAGGTCGAGTTCACGGGCGACGTGATGCTGCTGGTGTTCCCCGACCACGTGGGTCCGCAGGCAAGCTTTGACGGCAATTGGGAGTTGTGGCGGCCGGACCAGGCGTACCTGGTCGGCACGGACCTGACGTGCGAGGTTATCGATCGCGAGAATCGCCCGATGCAGTTGCAGCCCCGCCAGGGGCGGTGGCGGCTCGAGGACGAGGCGAAGTAGCGCGAGATAGACTAGGTCCCGTTGCGGGGGCCATGGGAAACGTGAGACGGCGTGGAGACGTGGCGGGACATTGCGAATGACAGCTACGGTGCGGCGAACCAGTTGTTCGGCGCGAGGCGGTGGCGCAGCACGGCGTGCCGGGCTTACTTCGCCGCCTACGCGATAGCGTCGGATGCCCTGTTGCGATCCAAGGTCTCGATGGGAGCGGGACGCGAGGGTCCGTCGCACGCGAGTCTGCCGGGACTGGTGGAGAATAACCTGACGGGGCTGTCGCCCCGCAAGCGCCGGCCTCTCGCCGCCCGGATTCGAAGGCTTTACGGTCTGCGGCTGGTCGCGGATTACCAGCCTTCGGTGCCCGTGGACGACAAGGCGGCCCGCAACGCGCTGAGTCTCATGGGCGAGATCTTTCAGGAACTGAAGGAGTTGGGCTAGTGCCGGCTCAGAAGGTCAAGCAGGAAACGAAGCGCCTTCGGGACAGAATCGAGGCCTTGGTGGACCAGCACTGCAAGTCGCTGGGGTTCCGCCTGAAGGTCCTTGACACAGTTCTGGAACAGGCGGGCTGGACGTATTTCGTCGTCGTTCCCGACAGCGAGAACGTTCGTGCCTACGAGTACGCGGATGTCCTTGCCAAGGTGGAAGAGCAACTCCGAGCGGAGCACGAGGAGAACGTGCTGATCGTCCCCTCGCTTCCGATGTGAGGCGCAGATGGGCCCGCGGAATGGATTGCGACCGCAAATCCCGTTTATGGGAGCATGAAACATGGCTGAAAGCGTATACGACAGGATTAACGATTACGGTTCGGTGCGGATCTCTCTGGCGAGCCCCAACGACATTCGCAGTTGGTCGTTCGGGGAGGTCAAGAAGCCCGAGACGATCAACTACCGCACCTACCGCCCGGAGAAGGACGGGCTGTTCTGCGAGCGGATCTTCGGGCCCGAGCGCGACTGGGAGTGCGCGTGCGGGAAGTACAAGGGCACGAAGCACAAGGGCATCATCTGCGACCGCTGCGGGGTGAAGGTCACGCACTCGCGCGTCCGCCGCAAGCGGATGGGGCACATCAACCTGGCGGCCCCGGTGGTGCACATCTGGTTCTTCAAGGCCCTCCCGTCCCGCCTGGGGACGCTGCTGGAGATGAAGACCGCCGACATCGAGAAGGTCATCCTCTACCAGAACTACACCGTCACCGACCCCGGGGAGACCCCGCTGAAGCACAAGCAGGTCCTCACCGAGGAGGAGTACCGCTCGGCGTACGAGAAGTACGGTTCGACGTTCCAGGCCGACATGGGCGCCGAGGCCATCCGCACGCTCCTGCGCAAGACCGACCTGGAGATCGACGCCGCCCAGCTCCGCGAGGACATCAAGAAGACCAACTCCAAGCAGAAGATCAAGGACCTGACCAAGCGGCTGAAGCTGGTCGAGTCCATCCGCCTGTCGGGGCGGCACGGCGGGGGGGGGCTCGGCAGCGACGAGTCCGCCAACAAGCCCGAGTGGATGGTCATGGACGTGATCCCCGTGATCCCGCCCGACCTGCGCCCGCTGGTGCTGCTGGAGAGCGGGAACTTCGCGACCAGCGACCTCAACGACCTGTACCGCCGCATCATCAACCGCAACAACCGCCTCAAGAAGCTCATCGACCTCAACGCCCCCGAGGTCATCATCCGCAATGAGAAGCGGATGCTGCAGCAGGCGGTCGACGCGCTGTTCGACAACGCCCGCTGCCGCCGCCCCGTCCAGGGCACGGCCAATCGCCCCCTCAAGAGCCTCACGGACATGATCAAGGGCAAGCAGGGGCGCTTCCGCGAGAACCTGCTGGGCAAGCGCGTGGACTACTCCGCCCGCTCGGTCATCGTCGTCGGGCCCGAGCTGCGCCTCAACCAGTGCGGCCTGCCCAAGAAGATCGCTCTGGAACTCTACCAGCCCTTCATCATCCGCAAGCTCAAGGAGCGCGGCCTGGCGGACACGATCAAGTCCGCCAAGAAGATGATCGAGCGGCAGGACCGGGAGATCTGGGACGTGCTGGAGCAGGTGATCTACCAGCACCCGGTGCTGCTCAACCGCGCCCCCACGCTCCACCGCCTGGGCATCCAGGCGTTCGAGCCCGCCCTCACCGAGGGCAACGCCATCCGCATCCACCCCCTCGTCTGCAAGGGCTTCAACGCCGACTTCGACGGGGACGCGATGGCCGTCCACCTCCCGCTGTCCATCGAGGCGCAGGCCGAGTCGCACGTGCTGATGCTGGCGACGAACAACGTGTTCAGCCCCGCCAGCGGGCACCCCATGATGGTCCCCACCCAGGACATGGTGCTCGGGATCTACTACCTCACGAGCGACCACGGCAACGAGTTCGTGGGCGAGGGCGTGCGGACGTACCCGTGGCAGGACGGCAACCGCTACCCGGTCTTCGCCAGCGAGCAGGAGATCATCACCGCCCACACCCTGGGGCGCATCGGCACGCACACCCCGGCCCTGGTGCGCCTGGGCTGCGACCGCGAGATCGTCGAGGGCGACAATCGCTACCAGTCGCAGAAGCAGCGGGTCCTGACCACCCCGGGCCGCGTCGTGTTCAACGACGCCCTCCCCAAGGGCATGCCGTTCTACAACTACCCCCTGTCCAGCAAGGGCGCGGGGCGGGTCATCAGCGACTGCTTCGCCATCCTCGGCCAGGCCGCCACCATCGACCTGCTGGACGTGATCAAGGAACTCGGGTTCCGCCACTCCACCCTCGCGGGGGTCTCCTTCGGGGTGTCCGACCTCCGCATCCCCGAGGAGAAGGGCGAGATCCTCGATAAGGCCCAGGTCAAGGTCGACCGCATCAACGCCGACTTCACCGCCGACGCCATCACCGAGGGCGAGCGCTCCAACCAGATCGTCGACGTGTGGATCCACGCCCGCGAGGAGATCACCAAGTCCCTCATGACCGCGCTGAAGACCGACCGGCGCGAGCAGGACACGCGGTACCTCAACCCGGTGTGGCTGATGAGCGACTCGGGGGCCCGCGGCAACGTGGACCAGATCCGCCAGCTGGCGGGCATGCGCGGCCTGATGTCCAAGCCCTCGGGCGAGATCATCGAGACGCCCATCAAGGCCAACTTCCGCGAGGGCCTCAACGTGCTCGAGTACTTCAGCTCGACGCACGGGGCGCGCAAGGGCCTCGCCGACACCGCCCTCAAGACGGCCGACTCGGGCTACCTCACCCGCAAGCTCGCCGACGTCGCCCAGAACGTCATCGTCAACGAGATCAACTGCGGGACGCTCCGCGGGGTCGCGAAGTCCGCGACGTACAAGGGCGAGCAGATCGACGTGCCCCTCCGCGTCGCCATCAAGGGCCGCACCGCCCGCGAGAACGTCGTCAACCCCATCACCGACGAGGTCATCGTCCGGGCCAACGAGAGCATCACCGATGAGATCGCCCGCAAGATCGAGGACCTGGGCCTGGAGACGATCAGCGTCCGCAGCCCGCTGACGTGCGAGTCGCCCCTGGGCATCTGCGCCAAGTGCTACGGCGTGGACCTCTCGCAGGGGCGGCTGGTCGAGGAGGGCCTGGCGGTGGGCATCATCGCCGCCCAGTCCATCGGCGAGCCCGGCACGCAGCTCACCATGCGGACGTTCCACACCGGCGGCGTGGCGACGCGTGCGGTCGTCGACTCCGACACCCGCTCGACCGCCGCGGGCACGGTGAAGTTCCGCGACCTCAACGCCGTCGAGGTGATGATCGGCAAGGCCAAGGCGCTGGTGGCGCTGAAGCGCAACGGCGAGGTGCTGATCGTCGACGAGAAGAACCGCGAACTCGAGAAGTACAAGGTGCCCTACGGCGCCTTCATCCTCGTCGCCGAGGACGCCAAGGTCCGCCCGGGCACGCGGCTGGTGACGTGGGACCCGCACCGCGTCCCGATCCTCGCGGAGGCGGCGGGCATCGTCCGCTTCCAGGACATCGAGGAAGGCGAGACCGTCCGCGTCGAGGCCGAAGGCGCCCGCGGGACCGGGTCCCGCCGCCTGGTGGTCATCGAGCACAAGGGCGAGCTGCACCCGCGGATCGTCGTCGAGGACAAGAACGGGAAGATCCTGGACTTCCACTACCTGCCCGCCAAGGCCCGCATCGAGGTCGAGGAGGGGCAGGCGGTGAGCCCGGGCGAGCTGCTCGCCCGCCAGCCGCGCGAGATCACCGGCACGCAGGACATCACCGGCGGCCTGCCGCGCGTGACGGAGCTGTTCGAGGCCCGCAAGCCCAAGGAGCCCGCCGCGATGGCCGAGATCTCCGGGCGCGTGGAGCTGCGGACGGACAAGCGGCGCGGCAAGATGACGATCATCGTCCGCAACGACGCGGCGAACCTGGAGCGCGAGCACCACGTCCCGCACGACCGGCACCTGCTGGTGCACACGGGCGACCACGTGGAGGCGGGCGATCCGCTGACGGAAGGCCCGCTGGTTCCGCACGACATCCTCGCGATTCGCGGGGAGGAGGCGCTGCAGCACTACCTGCTCGCCGAGGTGCAGAACGTCTACCGCGGGCAGGGCCAGGACATCAACGACAAGCACATCGAGGTCATCCTCAGCCAGATGCTCCGCAAGGTGAAGGTGGAGCGGGAGGGCGACAGCGAACTGCTTCGCGGAGATGTTGTTGACAAATTCCGTTTCCGCGAAGAGAATGAGCGACTCGCGCGATCGATGAAGATCGTGGACCCCGGCGACACCGACCTGCCCCGCGGCGGGGTGGTTCCCCGGGAGCGTGTGGAACAGGCCAACATGGAGGCCGAGTCGAAGGGCGGCAACCCCGCCAAGACGAAGCGCCCCGTGCCGGCCACCGCCAAGACGCTCCTGCTGGGCATCACGAAGGCGTCGCTGCAGTCCGAGAGCTTCCTGTCGGCCGCCAGCTTCCAGGAGAGCACGAAGGTGTTCACCGAGGCGGCGTTGGCGGGCAAGGTCGACGAGCTGCGAGGCCTGAAGGAGAACGTGATCCTCGGGCACCTGGTCCCCGCGGGTACGAGCTTCAAGCCCTACCTGGAGATGCGGATCAAGCGGGCGGAGGCGCTGTCGGCGATCCCGCTGGGGGGCGACCAGGACATGACCGAGGCCGAGATCACCCAGGCCGTGCAGCAGGCCCTGACCGGCGGGGCCGGACAGCCGTAAGACAACCGGAACGACGGACACTGAATCCAACGGATACGAGGTAGAAGCGGAATGCCGACAATCAACCAACTGGTGCGGGAACCCCGGGTCGTCCAGAAGGCCAAGAAGAAGAACGTGGCCCTGGACCGATGCCCCCAGCGACGCGGGGTGTGCCTGACGGTCAAGACCGTGACCCCCAAGAAGCCCAACTCCGCCCTGCGGAAGGTCGCCCGCGTGCGACTGACCAACGGGAAGGAAGTGACCGCCTACATCCCCGGGGAGGAGCACAACCTCCAGGAGCACTCCATCGTGCTGGTCCGCGGGGGGCGCGTCCGCGACCTTCCGGGCGTGCGGTACCACATCGTTCGCGGGACGCTGGACTCCTCCGGCGTGGAGGGGCGCAAGCAGTCCCGCAGCAAGTACGGGGCGAAGCGCCCCAAGTAAGGCAAAGCCGCCCCCGCACCGGGGGCCAGATGGAATAGAGCGAGATGGCCTACAAGAGATTCACAGCCTCGACGACGCAGCTCGCCCCCGACCCCCGGTACGGGAGCAAGCTGGTGAGCAAGTTCATCAACTGCTTCATGGTGGATGGGAAGAAGTCCACGGCGCAGCGGATCTTCTACGACGCGATGGACATCATCGAGAAGAAGATCAAGGACGCTCCGCCCCAGGAGATCTTCGAGCGGGCGATCGACAACATCAAGCCGATGATCGAGGTCCGCTCGAAGCGCGTCGGCGGGGCCAACTACCAGGTCCCCATGCCCGTGAACTCCAAGCGGCAGCTCTCGCTGGCGATCCGCTGGACCCGCGACGCCGTCCGCGCCGGCAAGGGGCGCCCGATGGCCGACCGCCTCGCGAACGAACTGATGAACGCCTACCGCGGAGAAGGCACCGCCATGCAGACGCGCGAGAACGTGCACCGCATGGCCGAGGCCAACCGGGCCTTCGCCCACTTCGCCTGGTAGGCTCGTCCCCAGAACCCCCGCCGCTGGGCGGTGGGGGAGACCAGGACTGTCACGCCCGCCCCGCGGGCAGACAGACCGTTATGGCGGGCCATGCCCGCACTAGTATGCGATAAGGTGCGCCCCGCACGGCGGGGCGCACCGCATGATTATGACGGGGCCCGGGCGTCCGGGTCCTTCATCGATAGAGTGGATCGGTCCCCTCCCGGGACCGGAAACGGTGTGGAACGAATTCGCCCCTGGCCCCGGGTGGAACCCGGCGGCCGCGACGGCCCTGGCCGTTGACGGGCGACCCCGGTCGAAAGGCCGGGGCTCAGCGAGGCGCCCCCGCGGGCGCCTCCGGAGATAAGGCAACCGGGCCGGCCTGTCGGAACACCGGGCGATGGAATGCGCCCGCGTGCAAGGCCGGTGAATCCGTCGCACCCTCCGCGACGGACCACGGTCCCCACACAGCGCCTTGGCCTGCGCCGGGAAGCCCCGGTCTTCGATTGTATCGACGTCACCGAACCGTATGGCACGAGACCTGAACAAACTGAGGAATATCGGCATCATGGCCCACATTGATGCCGGTAAGACCACCGTCAGCGAGCGGATCCTGTACTTCGCCGGCCGAACGCATAAGATCGGCGAGGTGCACAATGGAACCGCGGTGATGGACTACCTGCTCGAGGAGCAGCAGCGGGGGATCACCATCACCTCGGCGGCGACGACGCTGCTGTGGCGGGAGCACACGGTCAACCTCATCGACACGCCCGGGCACGTGGACTTCACCGTGGAGGTGGAGCGGTCGCTGCGGGTGCTCGATGGGGCGGTGGCGGTGTTCTGCGCGGTGGGGGGGGTCGAGGCCCAGTCCGAGACCGTGTGGCAGCAGGCCCAGCGCTACCGCGTGCCGCGCCTGTGCTTCATCAACAAGATGGACCGCCTCGGGGCCGACTTCCAGATGGTGGTCGACGAGATCCGCACCCGCCTGCCCTCGCACCCCGTCCTGCTGCAGATCCCCATGGGCGCGGGCGACGCGTTCGCCGGGCACATCGACCTCCTCACCCGCGAGGCCATCTACTACGAGCCCGAGGAGATCGCCACCCGCATGCGGGTCGAGCCGATCCCCGCGGAGTACGAGGCGGCGGCGGAGGCGGCGCGGCAGGAGATGATCGAGGTCGCCGCCGAGTACGATGACGCCCTCATGGAGAAGTACCTCCACGACGAGGAGATCGGGGAAGCCGAGATCCGCCGGGGCCTCCGCAAGGGCACCCTGACGGGCAAGGTGCACCCGGTGCTGTGCGGGTCGGCCCTGAAGCACATGGGCGTGCGCAAGCTGCTCGACGCGGTGGTGCACTACCTGCCCAGCCCGCTGGACGTCCCCCCCGTGCAGGGCCACCCCGACCTCAAGAGCGACGCCGTCATCGAGCGCCCCCCCGACCCCGACGCCCCGTTCAGCGGACTGGTGTTCAAGATCACCTCCGACCAGCACGGGGACCTGAACTTCCTCCGCGTGTACAGCGGGACGCTCAAGCCCAACACCCGCGTCCTCAACAGCACGCAGGACCGCAAGGAGAACGTGGCGCGGATCTGGGAGATGCACGCCAAGCAGCGCATCCGGCGCGAGGAGGCCCAGCCGGGCGACATCGTCGCCCTCGTGGGCCTCAAGGACTCGCTGACGGGCGACACGCTGTGCGACACCCGCAACCCGATCGTTCTGGAGCGCCTCCAGTTCCCCGAGCCCGTCATCACCATGTCCATCGAGCCGCGCACCAACGCCGAGAAGCAGCGCCTCGTGGACGCCCTGAACATCCTCCGGCGCGAGGACCCGACGTTCCAGTACCGCTACGACTCCGAGACCGGGCAGACCACCATCAGCGGGATGGGCGAGTTGCACCTGGAGATCGTCAAGAACAAGCTGGTGCGGGACATGGGCCTGGACGTGCACGTGGGGCGGCCCAGCGTGGCGTACAAGGAGACCATCCGCGGGTCGGCCGAGGTGGAGTCCCGCTTCATCCGCCAGACCGGCGGGCGGGGCCAGTACGCCGTCGTCACCCTCCGCGTGGAGGCCTACACCCCCCCGACGGGGGAGGACCCCATCGTCTTCGAGGACGCGACCAAGGGCGGGGTGCTGCCGCGTGAGTACGTCGCGGCCGTCGCGCAGGGCGTCAAGGACGCCGCCACCAGCGGCCCGCTGGCGGGCTACCCGCTGCTGAACGTCAAGGCGATCCTGCTCGACGGGAAGCATCACCCCGTGGACAGCAGCGACCTGGCATTCCAGCAGGCGGGGGCGATGGCGTTCAGCGAGGCGTTGGAGAAGGCCACCCCGGTCTTCCTCGAGCCGATGATGCTCCTGCAGGTGACCACGCCGGAGCAGTATCTCGGACCGGTGACGGGCGATTTGAACGCCCGTCGTGCGGAGATCCGTGCGGTGGACAGCCGCGGGCAGTACCGGGTGCTCAAGGCCCTGGCGCCGCTGGCGGAGATGTTCGGATACTCCACGCAGTTGCGGTCGCTGACGCAGGGGCGGGCGACGAGCACGATGGAGCCGCACTCCTACGCCCCCGCCCCGGCGCACGTGGCCGAGGGCATCCTGCGGTACGTGTAGCCGCGGGCATGAAAAAAATGTGAAGAATTCGCTGCTAGACATTTGACAGGCACGCGGATTTCCGTAGATTAGAAAGACTCTGTACCCCCTGCTGTCCGTGTCAGGGCGGCAGACGTGAATCGGGAGAGTCAGTCAATGGTGCAGGACAAGATACGTATACGAATGGAAGCCTACGACCACCGGGCGCTGGACGCTTCAGCGAAGGAGATCGTAGACCACGCGGAGCGGACGGGCGCACGAGTGCGTGGGCCCGTCCCGTTGCCGACCCGGATCGAGCGCTACACCGTCCTTCGCTCACCGCACGTGGACAAGAAGTCCCGCGAGCAGTTTGAGATGCGGACGCACAAGCGGATCATCG
>JAWLCQ010000065.1:0-22804 GCA_041687095.1 Phycisphaerae bacterium
AAGCCGGAGAATAGCCCATGGCCGTCGACTACTGCGTGATCAGCATCGGGACACTGTCGCACAACCGCCTGTGGGGCGAGGGGACGCCCGTGCGGACGTCGCACGCCACCACCACGCTCGTGACCTCGGACGATCGGGTGATCCTGGTCGACCCCTCGCTGCCCGCGAGCGTGCTGGGGGCGCGGCTGCACGAGCGGAGCGGCAAGCTGCCCCAGGACGTGACGGACGTGTTCCTCACCACGCTCCGCCCCGTCCACCGCCGCGGGCTGGCCGCCTTCGAGCACGCCCGCTGGTGGGTCAACGAGACCGAACTGGAGAGCTACCGCGACCGCATCAAGGAAGTGCTGGAGTCGGCCGAGCGGCTGGGCGGGGAGGACCGCGCGGTGCTGGAGGCGGACCTGGGCCTGCTGAGCCGCTTTCGCCCCGCGCCCGAGCGGTTCACCGAGCAGGTGCAGTTGTACCCGCTGGGCGGGGCGTCCCCGGGCTGCGCGGGGTTGCTGCTGGTGAACCCGGTAACGGCGGTGCTGATCGCGTCCGACGCGGCCATCACCCGTGAGCACGCCATCCGCGGGATGGTGTGGGAGGGGTGCACGGATACGGAGGCGGCGATGGAGTCGCTGGAGGATCTGCTGCAGGTGGCGGACCTGATCATCCCGGGGCACGACAACATCTTCCCCTCGCCGCGCGGGTGGATGTAGGCTAGAATCCCCCCGTTGCATGTGCGCAGACTCTGAACAGACGGACGCGCTGTACCAGATGCAGCGATCCGGCACGCACATGGCCGTCGTCCGCGACCACCGCGGAAAGCACGTGGGCATCGTCACCCTCAAGGACCTTGTCGAGGAGATCGTCGGGGAACTCCAGGCCTGGTAGGCCCGAAGCATCAAAAAAGGGACGGGCGCCGCCAGAAAGCGGCGCCCGTCCCGTTGCGGTGCCTCGCGGGGAGACCGTCACAGCGTGACCACGGTCCCCGTTTGCCTTCCGCTACTCCTGGTACTGGTGGGTGGCCTCTGTCTCCATCGCCGGGCTGGTCATCTGGTCGCTGGTGAGGGAGGTCTTGAACCGCACGTCCCCGGCCGCGATGGCCTTGACGGTGACGGTGTAGACCGCCCGCGCCTTGGGCGCCAGCGTCGCCAGCGGGGTGAAGGTGACGGTCTTGCCCTCGGTGGTGGCCTTGGTGGGCCCTTCGGCTTTCACGAGGTCCTGCTCGTCGGGCAGCGTGCAGGTGATGACGATGTTGGTCCCGACGGCCGAGCCCTGGTTCGTCACGGTGATGGTGTAGGTCGTGCCCTCGCCCACCTCGATGGGGTCGGGGCTGTCCACGCACTCCAGGAGGATGGCGGGGATGCCCTTGACGGTGGTCTCGGTGCGGGCGGAGGCCACTGAGCACTTCGCCGTTGCACTCGCCGACGCCGTCAGCGTCCCGATCTCCGAGGCGTTCAGGACCACCGACGCCTTCTTCGACTCCCCGGGCCGGACCGTTCCGAGGGACCAGGAGAGGCGGCCGGCCTGCGGCTGGGCGCCGGCGGCGGAGACGAAGGCGGCGTTGGTCGGGAGCTGCAGGACGAGGACGGTGTCCAGCGCGTCCCCGTCGCCGTTGTTGGTGATCGTGACCTCATAGGGGACCTTGAGCCCCACGAGGCGCTCCCGCGGGGCCTCCATCGTCATCGCCAGGGCGGGGCGGCGGACGACGGTCTTCGTCGAACTGCTGGCCTGGATGCCCCCGTCGGCGGTGACGGTCGCGGTCGTCGCGAACTCCCCGTTCCGCTCGGGCTTGGTGCGGAGGGTGATCTTCTTCGCCTCCCCGGGACGGAGCGTGCCGATCGGTTCGGTGATCTCGCGGCGGCCATCGACGAGGACGAGGCCCTCGGGCAGCGCATCGCGGACGACGACGTTCTCGGCCGGGCCGGTGCCGGTGTTGCTGACGAGGATGGTGATCGGGATCTCGTCGCAGAGCAGGACCTCGGCGGGGGCGGTCTTCTCGATCTTCACGATGGGCTGGACCGCCCGGATGGGCAGGCAGGCGCTGGGGACGGTGAAGGTGACATCGGAGCAGGCGAGCATCTCGCCCACCTCCGTGGCGGCCCCGCGGACGGCGAAGGTCTTGGTCTCACCGGGCCCGAACGCGGCGATCTTCCAGGAGGCGGTCTGCGGGTCCATCTGCGCCTCGGGGCGCGTCGCCGAGGGCTGGAACCCCGCCGGCAGCTTGGCCGTCAGCGTCACGTCCCGCAGCGTGTCCGCCGTGAGGTTGGTGAGGGCGAGGGTGTAGTCGAACTCCCGCCCGACGAGGATCTCCCGGGGGGCGGTCTTGACGAGCTTGACCGTCCCGCCCCCGTCCGGGTTCACCGGCAGGATGGCGGTGATCCTGCCCATCCCCGCGGGGGCCTCCTCGGCGGCGGGAGCGGAGGGGGCGGCGGGGGTCCGGGGCGCCTCGGGCGCCGCCATCGCCGGGGCCTTCGGCGCGGCGGGGGCGGCCTTGGGCTGGGAGCCCGGTTGGACCGTCTGGGGCGGGCAGCACCCGGTCAGGGTCGCTGCCGCCAGCGAGATCAGTAGAAGTTGGACGGTTGATGTGCGCATGCGCGTCTCCTTGGGCGTTCGGAGGGAAAGCCTGCGGCGGCCTCACTCGGCGTACTGGTACGTGCTCTCTGTTTCCTCGGCCGGGCTGGTCATCTGGTCGCTCGTGAGGGCGACCTTGAACCGCACGTCGCCCTTCTCGATGGCCTTGGCCACGACCTTGTAGGTGGCGACGGCCTGGGGAGCGAGGGACGTCAGCGGGGCGAAAGCGATGCTCTGGCCCTCGGCGGTGTGTTTGGTGGGGCCCTCCGCCGAGACGAACTGCTGCTCCTTCGGCAGGTCGCAGCGGATGACGATGCCCGTCCCGACGGCCGAGCCCTGGTTCGTCACCTCGATCGTGTACGTCGTCGCGTCCCCGACCTGGATGGGATCGGGGCTGTCCACGCACTCCAGCAGGATGGCGGGGATGCCCTTGACGGCGGTGACGAAGCGGTCGGCGGCCTTGGAGCAGGCGGCCGTGACGGAGGAGGCGGTCACCAGTTCGCCGATCTCCGTCGTCTGGAGAACGACGGTGCAGGTCCTCTCCCCCCCAGGCGGGACGTTGCCCAGCGCCCACGTGAGCTTCCCGTCCTCCGCCTTCCCGCCGTTATCCGCGCGGACGAGGCGGGCGTTGGTCGGGAGGGCGTGGACGAGGACCGTGTCCCTCGCCTCGCCGTCGCCGTTGTTGACCAGGCGGATCGCGTAGGTCGCCTCGCTGCCGGCGTAGCGGATCTTGGGGCCCTCCGTCGTCAGCGCCAGGGCGGGCCGGCGGACCACCGTCGTCCCGTTGGCGGAGGCCTTGAACCCCCCGTCGGCCGTCGCGTCCACCACCCCGTCAAACGACCCAGGCTTCTCGGCGGCGACCTCGTAGACCACCTTCATGGACTGCCCGGGCGCGAGGGACTCGACCTGGGAGGTCACGGTCCGGTGCTGGCCCTGGTAGACGAGCCCCTCGGGCAGCGTGTCGATGATCCGCACGTTGTTGGCGGGGGCGTCGCCCGTGTTCGTCACCACCACGGTGTACTGGATCGGGTCGCACAGCAGCACCTCCGCCGGTCCGGTGCGGCTGATGCTCAGGGCGGGCTGGGTGGCGCGGGTATCGGCGGTGGCGCGGTCGCTCAGGCCATGGTCGGCCGTCACGTCCGCACGGTTCTGGAACGTGCCCGACCGCGTCGCCTTCGCCGTCACCCTCGCCGGGGACGTCGTCCCGGCCGCGAGCGTGCCTAGATCCCAGGAGAGCGTCTGGCCCCGCACTTGGGCCTGCGGGTCCGCGGAGACGAACTGGATGCCCTCGGGCAGCGTGTCCACGAGCTTGACGTTGGTGGCATCCACCTGCGAGGGATTGGTGACGGCGAGGGCGTAGTCGAACGGGTCGCCCACCCGGACCGCCGCGGGGGCCGCCTTGGTCAGCCCGATCCGCGGTCCGATCCAGGTCTTGGACGTCGTGCCCCGCGCGATCCGAACGGAGGGCTGATCGGCGGATTTGTCCTCGGGGCGGAAGATGGCGACCTCGAGTTCGTTGACGCCCTCGGTGGGGGTGGCCTGCTCGAGCGTCACACGGGCGATGCCCTCGGCGTCGGTCTGGACGGTGGCGGCCTGCTTCCCGCCGGGATTGAGCGTGGCGGCGGGCCCGCTCGTGATCCGGTAGGTGACCTCGTACCCCGGCAGCGGGCGCCCGTCGGAATGCTGGAAGACCCGCGTCTCGAAGACGTGGGGCGTCCCGATCGGATTGGTCGCGGCCTGCGGGAACTCCCAGGCGACGTCGAACCAGTGCTTCTTGGCGAAGGCCTTGTGCTTGGACCAGTCGTAGATGCCCGGGGCGTAGGCGACCACGTGGGTGGTGCCCTGGGTGGGCGAGGTGATGACGCACCAGGTCTGCCCGACCCCGAGGTGCACGTCATCCGACGGATCATCGTTCCCGCGGGTGAGGACGTGCTTGAAATTGTTGGTGTGGCTCACGGCGAAAGTGTTGGTCTTCTTATAGCCGCGCGACGCCCGCCAGCCGCTCTCGTCCACCTCCACGATCATCCCCACCCCGCCCTCGGCGATCATCCACTCGACCCGCCGGTTGGGCAAGGGCTTGCCCTCCTTGTCGAGCACGGTGGCGACGAAGACGTGTTGGGTGTTGACGGGGTTGACGTCCTCAAGGGGTTCGAGGGTGATGGTGGCCGCGTAGGGGTCCCAGTTGGAGTAGTAGCCGCCCTCGATCGGCTTGGCGTGGGTTTCGATGACGTCGCCCGTTCCCAGCGTGAGGGCGTGGGGCATGTGCTCGCGGCAGCCCCCGACAAACAGCATCCCCCCCGCCAGCAGCGCGCACAGTGTGACCCTGAAAGCCAGGGGTCGCATTCTCTCCATGATCCTCTCCTTCTGTTGGGGCCCCTCCTGGGGCCGAGACCCCAGAACGGGCTCCGGCCGATGCCGGGATTCGCATCGGGCCGATCCCTACACTTCTAGCCGAAAAGGTTAGAATTGTCAACAGCCTCCCGGGCACCGGGGGTGGGGAGCATGGGGCGAAGGGACGCGATCTTCCGCGAAAACATAAGGAAGTCGAGGAGCGACGCTACGGGGCGGCGGCGGGCGGGGCCGCCGGAGGGGTCATGGGAAAACGCCCGATTTCGGTTGAAGAACACCTCTTTGGGACGCCTCGGGCACAGCGACGGGGGCTCATGGTGCAGAGTTGGCGGGGTGTTGTGGAAACCTGTGCGGCAAGGGTGGGGATCCCCTGTGGCAGAAGAAGAACGCGCGAAGATTTTTTCCGCCGCAGGCCCCCGGAGGCACGAGAGGGGGGACGTTGGGGCGCCGGGGCGCCATGGTGGTGTAAGCCATGGAAGGATCGTCAGTTGTAGCTGTGAGCATCGGCGATGGACGCGAGGAGGTGTGGCGATATCGGCGGAGGTGGATTCCTGCCGGTGCTGCGCATCGCCCTCGCTCTCGCCCCGCCGTCCGCCGTTTGGCCCGCAAGCCACATAGCATGTTGTATGAAACGGCGATCCGAAAGGTGGATTGTGGATCGCCGCGAGCGGTTATGCCCAACCGCCCGCATTTCGAGCAACAAAGCCAACTTTTTGGAAAGGAGTGGCACCCATGAAAAAGGGAACACTATCTGTACTGGCGGTATCGCTCGCCGCCCTGTTCTGGGCGACAGGGTGCGAGTGCTTCCCCTCGGCCCGGGGGCCGGTGCTGGGGGCGGAGGACGCAGGATGTGAACCGTGCGGGAAGCCCGGTCTGCGGACCGTGGAGCAGTATCTTCCGGGCGGGGACAGGGACTGTGCGGCCGTGCGGGTGGAGAAGGCGGCCCCCGAGTGCGTGAACGTCGGACAGACGTTCGACTACCGCATCCGGGTGACGAACCTCTCCGACGGGGAGCTGACGGACTTCACGGTGTGGGACACGCACCTGGCGAACTTCACGATCGTCGAGTCCGATCCCGAGGTCTCCGACATCCGCAACGGGTGGGTGACCTGGCGGCTCGGCAGCCTGCCGGCCGGGCAGAGCAAGCTCATCAAGCTCCGCGCCCGCGCCTCGAGCACCGGCACGATGAAGGCCTGCACCGAGGTCACCTACCGCATGCCGGAGGTGTGCCTGAACATCAACGTCGAGCGTCCCGCCCTGGCGTTGACGAAGACCATGCCCGACCAGGCCCTGCAGTGCGACACCATCCCGGTCAAGCTGACCGTGTCGAACCCCGGCACGTCGGCGGCGTGCAACGTGGTCATTCGCGACCCGCTGCCCGAAGGCCTCTCGACGATGGATGGCAAGAACGTGCTGAGCTACGACGTCGGGACCCTCGAGCCCGGCCAGTCCCGCGAGTTCACCGCGCAGCTCCGTGCGGATGACACCGGGGCGTACGTCAACAAGGCCTACGCGACGGCCGACGGCGATCTGCGGGCCGATGCCCTCGCCGTCACCACCAACGTGGTGAAGCCCGAACTCGCCGTCACCAAGACCGCCCCCCGGATGCGCTACGTCGGGCGGCCCATCGAGTATACGATCGGCGTGATCAACGGCCCGGAGATCGCGGCCGAGAACGTCCGGCTCATGGACGACATCCCCGCCAACGCCAAGTTCGTCAGCGCCAGCGACGGCGGGCAGCTTCAGAACGGGCAGGTCGTCTGGAACTTCGGGACGCTGCAGCCGCGGCAGTCGCGGAACGTCACCCTGACGCTGCAGGCCGACTGCCCCGGGACGCTGACCAACATCGCCCGCGTCACCGCCTCCTGCGGTGAGGCGCAGGGGCAGGCCTCCGTCGACATCCAGGGCATTCCGGCGATCCTGCTGGAGGTCGTGGACCTCGACGACCCGATCGAGGTCGGCAACCGGACGGTGTACGAGATCACCGTGCTGAACCAGGGCTCCAAGATGGACACCAACGTCCTGATCACCGCCCAGTTGCCTGAGCAACTGCGGTTCGTCTCGGCGTCGGGCCCGACCGAGGCCGCCGCCGAAGGCCGCACCATCCGCTTCCGCCCCCTGGCGACGCTCGCCCCCGGAGCGAAGGCGCAGTGGCGCGTGACCGCCGAGGCCGTCGGGACCGGCGACGTCCGCTTCGAGACGACCCTCGAAACCGACATGCTGACCTCGCCCGCCCGCGAGACCGAACCCACCCGGCTGTACGACTGAGTTCGCACCTGACGTGCACGGGTTCGTGGGGCCCCGGGTTTCCATCGCGACGCGATGGAGGCCCGGGGCCTACTATGTAATGCCCTCTATCCCAGTCCGAAGGAGGACCGCCATGTTCGCACGCACGCTCTTGACTGCCGCCCTCGCCTCCCTGCTCCTCGCCGGCTGCAATGGGGCGACTGAAACGTCCCGCCCCGCCGTCGCCACTCCCCTGGAGATGGAGGAGGCCGCCTCCGCCCGCACCGACGTTGCGGGCCGGCCCGCTCCCGACTTCACCCTCCAGGACCAGACGGGCAAGCCCGTCTCGCTCGCCGACCTCCGCGGGCGGTGGGTGGTCCTGTACTTCTACCCCAAGGACGACACGCCCGGCTGCGCCTGCCAGGCGACGGAGTTCACGCAACTGCTCACGGAGTTCGAGCGGATGGACGCGCGGGTGTTCGGGGTGAGCGAGGATTCGCCCGAGTCGCACCGCAGCTTCATCCGCAAGTACAACCTGAAGCTCGACCTGCTGAGCGATCCGGCGCACGACACGATGGAGGACTACGGGGCGTGGGTCGGGACGCCCTTCGGGAACCGCGTGATCCGCACGACGTACATCATCGGCCCCGATGGGACGATCCGTCACCACTTCCCCGAGGTGATCCCCGAAGGCCACGCCCAACGCGTGCGGGACAAGGTGCGCGAGTTGCAGGGCGCGCAGAGCCGATAGGGCGAAGAATCGGTAGGGCGCAGAGCCGGTAGGGCGAAGAATCGGTAGGGCGAAGAACCGGTAGGGCGCAGAGCCGGTAGGGCGTGCAGGCCGGGGAGCGAAGCGGAGGTCGCCTGCGCGCGGGGCGGCCACCGGTGAGTCTCCCGCGCCTGCGACGCCCCCCGCGAGCGTTGTCCCGCGCGAGCGTTGTCCCGCGCGAGCGTTGTCCCGCGCGAGCGTTGTCCCGCGCGAGCGTTGGGGGTCTCCTGACCTCGTTGTTCTACACATCTCGGCCTCGCGGGGCGGCTGGGACCCGATTCCGGGCGTCGGTCCGACAGCCCCGACAGGGGCGCGGGACAGTAGCCGGGGGTGGAGCGCAGCGGAACCCCCGGAAGGCGGCTGCGTCCTTCAGAGCCCCGACAGGGGCGAGGGAGCCGTGGGGGTTCCCACGAGGTCCCGTCTTCCATCTCCCTCGCCCCTACGGGGCTCTATCTCTTTCGGCCTGTACCGGGGGCTCCGCTGCGCTGCGCCCCCGGCTATTCTCCCTCGCCCCTTCCGGGGCGAAGAGGCCGCCTGGGTCCAGGTCGCATCGTGCGGGAAATCCACGCCAAGATGTGTAGAACAACGAGGTCTCCTGACCCCCAACGTCCCGGAACGAGCGGAACGGTTCCGCGATAGCGTTATGGCGGCGCTTCGGTCGCGGCGGGGACCTGTCGTGAGCCTGTCGGCTGATCGCTGATAGCTTATCGGTGATAAAGGGCCGCCGCGAAGGGAGCGCTCCAACGACGCTGCCGCGGAGGCACCCCTCGCCCCTCCCGGACGCCGGGGGTCGGGAGACCCCCGGCGCAGGAGATGGGGGTCGGGAGACCCCCGTCGCAGGAGGCGACGCTGGCGCATGAGGCGTCGCGGGCGGGCGAGGCGACGCCGGGGCGCGGGGCGCCGTGGCCCATGGGTGCCACCCTCGCTTGCCGGCTCGCCGTTCCCGGTTCCCTTCTCCCGCTATCCGCCGATGAACCTACAGTGTACTATGTACGCCCTTCGCGCAGCGGGCGCGAGGGGATGTGCTCTTCTGGACCCTGCGGCGGATGCCATGCTGAAGCGAAAACTCGGATTCTGGAGCGTGTTCTGCATCGCCGCCGGGGCGATGATCAGCTCGGGGCTGTTCGTGCTCCCGGGCATCGCCTTCGCGCAGGCGGGCCCGGCCGTCGTGCTCTCCTACGCCCTCGCCGCCATCCTCATGGTCCCGGCCATGCTCTCGCAGGCGGAACTGGCCACCGCCATGCCCCGCAGCGGGGGCAGCTACTTCTTCATCGAGCGGTCCATGGGCGCCCTCCCGGGCGTGCTGGCGGGGATGGCCAACTGGTTCTTCGTGGCCCTCAAGAGCGCCTTCGCCCTGGTGGGCATCGGGGCGTTCGCCTCGCTGCTGGTCCCCGATGCCTCCCCGACGACCATGCGGGTCGTCGCCGTCGCCTGCTGCGTCCTGTTCACCGTGCTGAACCTGTTGAGCGTCAAGGGCGTGGGGCGGGCGCAGATCGGGATGGTCGTGGGGCTCCTGGGGCTGCTGGCATGGTTCACCCTTGCCGGGCTGCCGCAGGTCCGGCACGACCAGTTCGCGGGGTTCCTCGACCATGGGATCGGGGCGGTCCTGGCGACGACCGGGATTGTCTTCGTGTCCTACGGCGGCCTGACCGCCGTCGCCAGCGTCGCCGAGGAGATCCATCGCCCCGCGCGCAACCTGCCGGCCGGCATGTTCGCGGCCTCCATCATCGTGTCCCTGCTCTACGTGGGGGCCGTGTTCGTCACCGTCGGAACCGCCGACCCCGAGGTCCTTCGCGGGAGCCTCACCCCCCTGAGCGATGCCGCCCGAAACTTCCTGGGCCCCGTCGGAGTCGCCGCTCTCGCCATCGCGGCCGTCCTGGCGTTCGTCACCACCGCCAACGGGGGGATCCTGGCGGCATCGCGGAGCCCGATGGCAATGAGCCGCGACGGGCTTCTCCCCCCCGCACTGGGACGCATCTCCCGCCGCTTCGGCACGCCGTGGGCGGCCATCCTCCTGACCAGTGCCTTCATGATCACCGTCATCATCGCCCTCGACGTGCCCACGCTCGTCAAGGCCGCCTCGACGATGATGCTCATGCTCTTCATCCTGGTGAACCTCTCGGTGCTCATCATGCGCCGCAGCGGAATTCAGAACTACCGCCCCCTGTTCCGCGCCCCGCTGTTCCCGTGGCTGCAGATCGGCGGCATCGCGGTCTACCTGTTCGTCATCGTCGAAATGGGCGCCGTGCCCCTGCTCCTCACGGCCGTGTTCGCCCTGCTGGGCGTGCTGTGGTACATCCTGTACGTCCGCCCCCACATCGAGCGCGAAAGCGCCCTGGTCTTCATGGTCAAGAACATCGCCTCGGGCGACATCGAACGCAGCGGACTGGAGGAGGAACTCAAGGCCATCGCCCTGGAGCGCGACGAGGTGATCCACGACCGCTTCGACCGCCTCATCGCCCACTGCGCCATCCTGGACCTCGAGGGCGAGGTGTCGGCCGACGAACTCTTCCGCCACGCCGCCGAGGCCCTGAGCCCCCGCGTGGGCGTGGCCCCCGATGCGCTGCACACCCTCTTCCTCCGCCGCGAGGCCCAGTCCAGCACGGTGGTGCAGGAAGGGCTCGCGATCCCGCACATCATCATCCCGGGCGAGCACGTCTTCGACGTCCTGCTCCTCCGCTGCCGCGCCGGGGCCCGCTTCCCCGCCCACGAGCAGCCCGTCCATGCCGTCTTCATCCTCGTCGGGACCGTCGACGAGCGGAACTACCACCTGCGGGCGCTGATGGCGTTTGCGCACGTGGTGCAGGAGCACCAGTTCTTCCGCCGCTGGTGCGATGCCGGTTCCCCGGAGCACCTCCGCGATATCTTCCTCCTCTCCCCCCGCACCCGCGACCTGCCGCCGGACCGGACCTGAGCGCGCGAACGCAGAGCCTTACGGGATTCCGAAATCCCGAATGCGAAGTCGAAGGCCCGCCCCTCCGCAGCCGTGGCGGGCGTCACCGCGTGGGGTGGCGGGGCTTTCGCGCCCCGAGGATCGCCAGGATGCCCCCGATCACGATCCCCGCAACGCCGATAATGAGATACCACGTGGTCCGGTCGCTGTAGTGCCCCGTCCAGGTTTCCCGCAGTTCTTCGCCCGTGGACTGGGTCGCGTTGATCCCCAGCACGAGCAACACGATCCCCGCGACGACGAGAAGCAGTCCGATCCAGAGTTGCGCTCGCATGACTTCCTCCCTTCAATCAGGCGGCCCGCGGGGAGGGCGAAATCCACCCCCCCGCGGGCCTGCGTCCCTACATCGCGCCGTGCTCTCCCCGCACGTGCATGACCGGCGGTCACGCGTGCGGCGGATGGTGCGGACGGCGCATCAGGCCCAGCACCAGCAGGATCACGAAGATCGCGAGGAACACGAAGAATAGGATCTTCGCAATGCCCGCCGCTGCCGAAGCGATCGCACCAAAGCCGAACAAAGCGGCAATCAGTGCGATGACGAGAAAGACAATCGCCCAGGTTAGAAGACTCATGATACCGGTCCTTTCTGTTGATATTAACGACTCTATATGTATACTAGGTGTCCCTCCTCTCCGCCCCCACCCACCCGTGTCCCGATTCGAGGGTGGGGGAGTCCCCCACGCGGGGCGACGAGCGGCAGCGGAAGAGGGTGGCGCGAGCGCCCAAGCCGCCGGCGGGATCCCTCACGCACGGTTCGGCGGCTTCGGGTACACTGCAGGCCGCTCCTCCACGCACCCGAGGAGCGAACGGGCACAGAGGAGGACCGCATGGCTCGCAAGTCGGTGAACTGGTACGTGGTGAAGGCGAACCGCCTGTCGGCGTGGGCGCTGCTGGCGGTGATGGGGCTGTACTTCGTGACGGGCTTCGCCCTGTGCGGGCGGTTCGGGGTCAGCGAGTGGTTCGACCCCGAGCAGGCCTACCGCCTGCACAGCGACTGGACCTGGCCGCTCCTCGCCCTGTTCCTCGTCCACACGCTCCTGAGCGTCTACCTCGCCTTCCGCCGCTGGGGCTGGCTCGGCCGGAAGGGCAAGGCCGCCGCGGGGGAGTAGAATTCGCCACAGGCTGCAGGACGCGGGAGGACAGCGGCGTGACGGATGTACGGGCGGAGCTGATCGAACCGATGGAGGCGATGCGCGACGCCTACCGGGACTTCCTCGCCGAGTTCGATTGCGCGGGCGAGAAGGAGGTCTTCGGGGCCGGGCCTTTCAAGGCCGCCTGGGGCGACGGCTTTTCCTTCGCCGACCTCGTGCGGCGGGCGCGGGAGCAGGCGATGGGGATGAAGGTCCGCGAGGGGTACGTCCCGGCGAGCACGTTCTGGCTGGTCCGCGACGGGCGGGTCCTCGGGACGTGCAACCTCCGCCACCGCCTGTCGGAGTCCCTGCGGGAGTGGGGCGGGCACATCGGGTACTCCGTCCGCCCCAGCGAGCGGGGGAAGGGCTATGCGACGCTCATGCTGCGGCTGACGCTGGCGAAGGCGCGCGAGCGGGGCATCGGCCGCGTGCTGGTGACGTGCGACAAGGACAACCCCGCCTCCGCCCGCGTGATCGAGAGGAACGGGGGCGAACTGGTGTCCGAGGGCGTGGACCCGCGGCACGGCAAGTTGGTGCTGCGGTACTGGATCGATCTGGGCGGAGGGGGGCCGGTGCGGTAGACTGATACGCATCCCATTTGACTCATGCGCGGGTGCCGTGGTCTGCGAAGCGAAGCGGAGCAACCACGTCAAACCAACGATGCACACGAATCACTTGGGATGCGTAATGCCCCTCGCCGGTTCGGGAGGGCTCGCGGCGTTCGCGATGCCCCCGTACCGCCGCGTCCCATCGAGGAGGGATGGCCCATGAGTCTCCGCTTTCGTTACAACACGGCCGGTCAGTGGTTCAAGGGCAACACGCACCTGCACAGCACCGCCTCTGACGGTGGGATGGACTTCGCCGCCCTCGCCGAACTCTACGCCTCGGGCGGGTACGACTTCCTCTTCCGCACGGACCACTGGGTGGCGTCGAACGTTCGCGCGGATCGGGCGAAGTATCCGCTGCTGTGGCTGGACGGGGTCGAGCTGGACGGCCGCTACGGGGACGAGATGTTCCACGTCGTGTGCCTGGGCACGTTCCGCGGCCTGCGGAGGGAGATGGGGCTGGAGGCGGCGATGGGGGCGGTGAAGGAGCAGGGGGGGCTGAGGATCCTGGCGCATCCGCACTGGAGCGGCAATGGGCTGGAGCAGTACCGCCACTGGGACTTCGACGGGGTGGAGGTGTACAACCACGTCTGCCGCTGGCTGAACGGGAAGGGCGATGGGGGGGTGCACTGGGACGACATGCTGCTGCAGCGCCCCGCGACGCTGGGGTTCGCGTCCGACGATTCGCACCTGCGCCCCGAGCATCCGGGGTGGAACGGCGGGTGGATCATGGTCAACGCGCCCCAGTGCACGCGGAGGGCGCTGCTCTCGGCGATCCGGAGGGGGAACTACTACAGCACCATGGGCCCGGAGTTCCACCGCATCGAGCACAGGGGCGGGATGGTTCGCGTCGAGACATCCCCGATCCACTTCGCCCGCCTGGTCGGTCCGCGGTGGGCGGGCAAGCGGGTCGGGGGGTTCGAGGGCCGGACGATGACGACGGTGGAGTTCGAACTCTTCCCGGACGGGGGCAACCCGTACTGCTACCTGGAGATCGAGGACGGATCCGGAAAGCGGGCGTGGACGAACGCGCTGCTGGTGTAGCGCGTTCGTCCGCGCCTCTTCAGGCGAGGGTCGCGGGGCTACCCTCGATTGCCCGACCTTCGCCCGCTGGATCCTCGTCCGCCGGAGGACCTCCCGCCCGACGATCCCCCGCCGCCGCCGGAGGGGCGCTTGCGGCGGGAGCGCCAGAAGTCGTTCTTCTGCTGCTCGGGCGACTTGCCCCCCGAGGACGCGGGCGGGGTGGATGAGGAGGCGTTCCGCGACGGGTACTGCCGGCGCGACCCGTTGGTGGGGGCGAGGTCGCTCGCGGTCGGGGCGACGCGGATGGAGTGCTGCAGGATGGGGATGCGCTTGCCCAGGAGGCGTTCGATCTCCCGCAGGTCGTCGCGCTGCTCCTCGGTGCAGAAGGAGACGGCCTGTCCGCAGGCCCCGGCGCGGCCGGTTCGGCCGATGCGGTGGATGTAGGTCTCGGCGACGTTGGGCAGGTCGTAGTTGAAGACGTGGGAAATCCCGTCAACGTCGAGCCCGCGAGCGGCGATGTCGGAGGCGACGAGGACGCGGGTCTTCCCCTCCTTGAAGTCCGCCAGGGCCCGCAGGCGGGCGTTCTGGGACTTGTTGGAGTGGATGGCGGCGGCGGCGATGGAGGCGTGGGAGAGCTTGCGGACGATCTTGTCCGCCCCGTGCTTGGTGCGGGTGAAGACCAGGGCGCGGGTGATGGCGGGGTCCTTGAGGAGGTGCTCCAGCAGGGCGCCCTTGCTGTGGATATCGACGAAGTACAGCGACTGGTTGACGGTCTCGGCGGCGGGGGAGTCGGCGGCGACCTTCACGTGGACGGGTTGGTGGAGGAGGGTGTTGGCGAGGTCGCGGATCTCGGGGGGCATGGTCGCGGAGAACAGCAGCGTCTGGCGGCGGGCGGGGAGGAGGGCGATGACGCGGCGCATGTCGTGGATGAAGCCCATGTCGAGCATGCGGTCGGCCTCGTCGAGGACGAAGATCTCCACGGACTGCAGGGTGAGCAGGCGCTGGTTGAGCAGGTCGAGCAGGCGGCCGGGGGTGGCGACGAGGATGTCGATCCCGCGGCGGAGGGCCTGGGTCTGGGGGCCCTGCTTGACGCCCCCGAAGATCACGGTGTGCCGCATCCCCAGGTTCTGCCCGTAGGCCTGGAAGCTCTCGCCGATCTGGGCGGCGAGTTCGCGAGTGGGGGTGAGGATCAGGGCGCGGATCGGCCGCGTCGCCCCGCGCGGATTCGCGTGGGCGGGGGCGTTCTCGTGCAGCCGCTGGAGGATCGGCAGGGCGAAGGCGGCGGTCTTCCCGGTGCCCGTCTGCGCGCAGCCCAGAAGATCCTTGCCCTCCAGAACATGGGGAATGGCCTGTTGCTGAATGGCCGTCGGAATGGTGTAGCCTTCGGTCTCGATGGCACGGAGCAGCGGCTCGATGAGCCGTAGCGTCTTGAATGGCATGTGGCGGGGTCTACTCTCTCTATCCCTATTCGGAAACGGACGCGAACCAGTGTCGCGTAGTCCCGCAGTATACCACCGAGTCCGCCCCATTGCGCGGGAATTCCCCGCACCGGTAAGCCCTAAGCCTTGTCCCGGGCCGGGTGCGAGTCTAGCCTCGTGCCTGGTCCCCGCCCGCGGGGGGGCGGGCGGTGCGGGAGTGCTGGCGGTAGCGGGAGGGGGGCATGCCGACGGCCTTGCGGAACATGGTGCTGAAGTGTTTGGCGTCGGTGAACCCGACGCGTTCGGCGAGCTGGGCCATGGGGAGCGTGGTGTCGGTGAGGAGGCGTTTGGCCTCGTTCATGCGGGCCTGGATGATCTCGTCGCGCAGGGTGTGTCCGAAGACCGCCCGGAACCGCCGCTCCAGGGACCGCTGGGTGACGGGGAGGGCGTCGACGACGTCGGTGACGGTGATGCGGTCGCAGGCGCGCTGGCGGATGAGGCGGGCGGCGCGGACGACGAGTTGGTCGGTCTCGTTGGGGAAGTCCGTGGACTGCCGCTCGACGATCCCGCGGGGCGGGATGCGGATGGGTTCGGGGGGCGGGGGGGCCCCGGAGAGCATGGCGTCGAGGACCTCGGCCGCCCGCAGGCCGATCGCGAAGAAGTCGGGGTCCACGCTGGAGATCGACACGGGGGACAGCAGGGACAGGAGCGTGTCGTTGTCGACCCCGATGACGGCGAGGTCCTGGGGGACGGGGATGGACAGCTCCAGGGCCCGGGTGATCACCTCGCGCGCCACCTGGTCGCTGAACGCCATCAGCCCGCAGGGCTTGGGCAGTTCCTGCAGCCAGCGATCGAAGGCGGGGGGCATCGGCTGGTCGGGATGGGTTTGGATGTAGTGGCGGCACTCGCCGATTCCGCACCGGCGGAGGGTGTCGGCGAAGGCGTGGTGGCGCGACCCGCTGTTGATGTCCCCCACGAACGCGAAGTGCGCGAGGTCCTTGGCGAGCAGGTGCTCGGCGGCCAGGCGGCCGATGGCACCGTCGTCGCACGTGACGTTGGCGACGCCCGGGATGTCGCGGCGGCGGGAGACGTTCACCACCCGCCGCCGCCACCGGCCGGTCCAGTGCTTCATCACCTCCGGCAGGATGCTTCCGATGATCGCACCGCCCGTGCGGGGGCTCAGGTCGTCATCCAACTCCTCGGCGTGGGGCAGGGCGCTGTGGAACTGCCAGTCCCTCCGGCGGTCCGCGTAGCGCACGATGCCCTCGACGACGCATCGCCCCATCGCCGACGCGAGGACCAGCGGAACGTGCACGGTCAATCCGTCCATGGCCTGAGGATGCGCCGGGCGCGTCGAAAAGACAAACCTTTTCTGGTGGCCGTTCCCAGGGTGGAGCCTTGATGTGGGCGCCCCCCTCAGGCCGCATGCGGTTCGCGGCTTGGGGGTGCTGGTCCCCCGGGCCCTGGCCCCCCCCCAGGCGGCAAACAGCGCCGCTTGAGGCAGGCCCCCCGTGAACGGTTCGCTTTTTTGGGCATCCTGGGAGGAGCGACGGTTCCAGAACTCCCCACAAGGGACGCAGGGGACGAACGGAAAGGCCTTGACGCCGCCGCGCCCGGGAGCGAGGCTGGGGGGCATTGCCGGGTCCCGCCGTGGAGCCCCCATGACCGAGAGCCCCGTCCGCTCCCCGCCGGCGGATTCCCGGTCAACACGAGAAAGGTCCAGGCGATGTCGCTGTGCCACGTGGAGTTCTTCTCCCGCGCGTTGGGCAAGATGGCCCACATGAACGTCCTGCTCCCCGACGCCGACGGCCCGTGCCCCACGGTATACCTGCTGCACGGCAACGAGGGGGACCACCAGAGCTGGCTGCAGGAATCGCGGCTGATCGCGTACGCGCGGGCGCACCGCCTGGCCGTCGTCCTTCCCGACGGGCAGCGCAGCCGCTACGTCAACAGCGTCGCCTGCGGGCGGTACGAGGACTGCATCGTCCAGGATGTCATCGGGTACGTGGAGCGGACGTTCCCCGTCCGCCGCGGGCGCGACGCGCGGGGGATCGGGGGCTACAGCATGGGCGGGTACGGGGCGATGATGCTGGGGCTCAAGCACCCCGACGTCTTCGCGGCCGTCAGCACGCACTCGGGCAGCTACTCCAACGGGCAGTGGGGCGGGGGGAGTTGGATGGACGCGCACCCCGCCCGCGAGATCCTTGTCCCGCTGCTGCGGACAGCGGAGTACGACCTTCGCGATCTGGCGAGAGGGGCGCTGGCGAGCGGGAATCCGCCGGCCGTCCGCTTCGACTGCGGCGTGGATGACTTCCTGCTCCCCGCCAGTCGCCACTGCCACGCCTTCCTCGACGAGATCGGATACCCGCACGTGTACGAGGAGTTCCCCGGCGGGCACGACCACGCCTACTGGGATGCCCGCCTGCCGCGGTCGCTGGCGTTCCTGGCGGAGCACGTGGGGGCGTGAGGGGGGCGGCGGGGCCTACCGCCGGCGGCGGCGCATGCCCGCGGCCGCTCCGATGAGCAGCAGCAGGGCGGTGGCGGGCTCGGGGATGGCGTAGAGGCGGACGTTGTCCACCCCGTGCGTCTCGCCCGCGTTGGTGTGGTCCTGCGCGTAAAGGTAGAAGCGGAACTCGACGGGGCCGGTGACGTTCGCGAAGTTCACGCTCGATGCGGTGAGGTCGACGGAGACGGGCGTCTGGTTGTTGCTGGTAACGGGGAACGAGCCCAGCGTGGTCGCAAAGGCGTCGCCGCCGGCGCTGGTGCGGAGGAAGATTGTCCCGACGGGGTCCGCGTTGTACCAGAGCGTCTCGAAGTCCAGGCGGGAGAGCGTCAGGGCCGCGGTGGGGGTGACGGTGAAGGACCAGTAGACGTTGGACGCGACGGCCGACGCTTCGCTGTCGGCGCCGGCGAGGTACGTGGAGCGCTGGATGACGACCTGGCTGGAGTTGCGCGACCGCAGCAGCGTCCCCCCGCTGAGGCTGGAGTCCCCCATGACCCAGTTGCCGGTGGCGGACGGATGCGCGTCCTTCGACACATACGCCGAGCCCTCGAAGTCGAACTCCGAGACCAGCATGGCCGCGTGGGCCTGGGGGGCGGCGAGCAGCCCCGTTACGGCAGCGAACAGCATTCCACCGAGATGGATACGCATAGCGGTCACATCCTTCCTTCCTCGGCGCCGGGATACGGCAAGCGTGGCGCGATCCTCTCCTTCTCCGCCCCATTCTAGCCGATCCTCGGCAGATGGCAACCCGCAATCCGCCCCGTGTCCGCCCGGGGGAAGCCTGTGACCGGGAGGAAGGAGAGAGTGGAAAGGAGAAGGCGCGGCGGGTGGCGCGGTCAGGCTTGGCGGCGTGGAACGCGTCCGACGCCGCCATCGGGGCGCTGTGGACTCTGTTCCCTTCCCGGTGTACGGTAGGCCCGGCGGGAGGATCCTGCGGGCCCGAGTGTACGATCGCTGCACGGGCACGCTGCGGATCACCGCCACCCGTGAGGAATACGATGACGGTCCAGTTCGACGCGCTTGAATGGCATGACATCCGGGAGTTCGGGATCGAGGGCAGGGGGTGGGACGACACGCTGCGCTTCTACGACCGCCTGCCCCAGCGGGCCCAGGGCGTCGTGCCCCCGCCCGTCTGGGACCTCAGCCGCCACAGCGCGGGGATGCTCACCCGCTTCGAGGCCGACTCGCCCATCCTCGCCGCCCGCTGGGACCTGCTGTCGCCCAGCCTGGCGATGGACCACATGCCCGCCAGCGGCGTCAGCGGGCTGGACCTGTATGCCGACGACAACGGCCGCTGGCGGTGGGCGGCGCTGGGGCGGGCGACCAAGCAGAGCAACGAGTGGCCGCTGCTGGAGGGCCTGGAGCCCGCGACGCGGAGGTTCATGCTCTACCTGCCGCTGTACAACGGGGTCGAGAGCGTGAGGGTGGGGATCGAGAGGGGCGCGTCCCTCCGCCCGCTGCCCGCCCGCACACGAAAGCCCATCGTGTTCTACGGTACGAGCATTGTCCATGGCGGGTGCGCGTCGCGCCCGGGCATGGCGCACCCGGCGATCCTGGGGCGGCGGCTGGACTCGCCGGTCATCAACCTGGGCTTCAGCGGCAACGGGAGGAGCGAACCCGAGGTCGCCGAACTGCTCTCTGAACTGGACGCGGCCGCCTTCGTCATCGACCCGCTGCCCAACATGACGCCCGAGCAGGTCGCCCAGCGCATGGTCCCGCTGGTCCGCATCCTCCGCCGCCGCCACGCGCGAACGCCCATCGTCCTCGTCGAGGACCGCACCTTCACCAACGCCTGGCTGCTCCCGCAGCGGATGAAGGACCACGCCGCCCGCCGCGCCCACCTGCGGGCGGCCTTCGAGCAACTCCGCTCCGAGGGCCTGGACCCCATCGAGTACCTCCCCGCCGACAACCTGCTGGGCGACGACGAGGAGGCCACCGTCGACTCCTCGCACCCCACGGACGTGGGCTTCGTCCGCATGGCCGACGCCCTGGAGCCCGTGCTGCGGAAGGTGCTGCGGGCGGAGTAGGGTCCGCAGCTATCGGGCCGAAACCTCCATCGCTGCCCGCAGCGCCCGGGCGAGCTGATCGGGGCAGGACGTTGCCTTGCTCCCGCAACGGATCCCGTGCAGCAGGTCGATGACCTCCCGCACCCCCCGCCCCTTCACGAGCGACTCGATCCCGCGGTGGTTCCCGTCGCATCCGCGGACGAACTCCACGCTCTCGATCATCTCACCCGTCAGCGTGACGTGGATGGTCTTGCAGCAGGCCCCGCCGCCGGCGGCGTCGTAGGTGAACTTCCTGATCGGTTTAGACATCACTCCTCCACGATCTCCGCGTCGATGACGTCCTCGTCGCTCGCCGCTGTCGCGGGGCGGGGCTTGCCGGTGGGCTTGCCCGCGTGAGCGCCCGGTTCGGTGCGGAAGGTGAAGGATTTTCCGGCGGCGTCCACGGTCACGGAGTCCCCGTCGTGGACCTCGCCCTGGAGGATCTGGGCGGCGAGGGCGTTTTCGATCTTCTGCTGCAGCACGCGCTTCAGCGGGCGGGCGCCCCAGGCGGGGTCCCAGCCCAGGTCCGCCAGGAGGGCCTTGGCGTCGTCGGTGAGCGCCAGTTCGATCTCGCGATCCGCGAGCCGCTTCTGCAGGTCGCGGACCTGAATGTCCACGATCCCCGCCAGGTCTTCCTTCGTCAGCGAATGGAAGATCACCGTCTCGTCGATGCGGTTGAGGAACTCGGGGCGGAACGTCTGCTTCAGGGCGTCCTTGAGCTGCGCCTCGATCTCCCACTCCTCGGCCGCTCCGCTGGAGAGGTCCTGGATGTACTGCGAGGCGACGTTGCTGGTCATGGCGATGATGGTGTTCTTGAAATCCACCGTCCGCCCGTGCCCGTCGGTGAGCCGCCCGTCGTCGAGCACCTGCAGCAGGACGTTGAACACGTCGCGGTGGGCCTTCTCGATCTCGTCGAAGAGGATGACGGAGTAGGGCTTGCGGCGGACGGCCTCGGTGAGGCGGCCGCCCTCCTCGTACCCGACGTATCCGGGCGGGGCGCCGATGAGCCTCGCCACCGAGTGCTGCTCCATGAACTCGCTCATGTCGATGCGGATCATGGCGTCTTCGGTGTCGAAGAGCAGTTCCGCCAGGGCCTTGCACAGCTCGGTCTTGCCCACGCCCGTGGGCCCCAGGAACAGGAAGCTCCCGATGGGCCTTCGGGGGTCGCCGAGCCCCGCGCGGTTGCGGCGCACGGCCTCGCTGACGGCGCGGAGGGCCTCGTCCTGCCCGACGACGCGGTGGCGGAGGCGCTCCTCCATGTGCATGAGCTTTCCGCGTTCGCTCTCGAGGAGCTTGGACACGGGGATCTGGGTCCACTTGGCGACGACTTCGGCGATCTGCTCGGGGGTGACCTCCTCGCTGGTGAGCCCCCCGTCCGCCTGGAGCTGCTCGAAGCGCTGCTGCTCGGCGTTGAGGCGCTTCTCGAGGTCGCGGAGGTCCCCGTACTGGATGCGGGCGGCGCGTTCGAGGTCGCCCGAGCGCTGGGCCTGCTCCAGTTCGGTCCGCTTGGTCTCGATCTCCTCCTTGAGGGCCTGGATCTGGTGGAGGCCGCTCTGCTCGTTCTCCCATCGCGCGTGGAGCTGGTCAAACTCGGCCTGGAGGTTGGCGAGGGTGCTCTCGAGTTCCGCCAGCCGCTGCTTGGAAGCCTCGTCCTTCTCCTTGCGGAGGGCCTCGCGCTCGATCTGGAGCTGCATGATGCGTCGCTTGAGTTCGTCCATCTCGGCGGGCATGGAGTCGTTCTCGATGCGGAGGCGGGAGGCCGCCTCGTCGATGAGGTCGATGGCCTTGTCGGGCAGGAAGCGGTCGGTGATGTAGCGGTGGCTCATCGTCGCCGCCGTCACCAGGGCGGCGTCCTGGATGCGCACCCCGTGGTGCGCCTCGTAGCGGTCCTTGAGCCCGCGGAGGATGGCGATGGTGTCCTCGACGGAGGGCTGGTCCACGAGGACGGGCTGGAAGCGGCGTTCGAGGGCGGCGTCCTTCTCGACGTGCTTGCGGTACTCGTCGAGCGTGGTCGCCCCGATGCAGCGGAGTTCCCCGCGGGCGAGGGCGGGCTTGATCAGGTTGCCCGCGGAGATCGCCCCCTCGGCGGCCCCGGCTCCGACGACGGTGTGCAGTTCGTCGATGAACAGGATGATCCGCCCGTCGCTCTCGGTGACTTCCTTGAGGACGGCCTTGAGGCGGTCCTCGAACTCCCCGCGGAACTTCGCCCCGGCGAGCAGCGCGCCCATGTCCAGCGCCACGACCGTCTTGCCCATCAGCCCCGCCGGGACGTCCCCGTTGACGATCCGCTGGGCGAGGCCCTCGACGATGGCCGTCTTGCCCACGCCCGGAAGCCCGATGAGCACGGGGTTGTTCTTCGTCCGCCGCGAGAGCACCTGCATGCAGCGGCGGACCTCCTCGTCCCTGCCGATGACGGGGTCCAGCTTGCCCGCGCGGGCCATGTCGCACAGGTCCCGCCCGTACCGCTGCAGCGCCTGGTACTTGTCCTCGGGGTTCTGGTCCGTCACCCGCTGGTTGCCCCGCAGATCCTTCATTGCCGACAGCACCGCGTCGCGGGTGGCCCCGAGGGTGTCGAGGACCTGCTTGGCCCCCGACGGTTCGTGGGCGAGCGCCAGCAGGAAGTGCTCCACGGAGATGTACTCGTCCTTGAGGTCGCGGGCTTCCTTGTCCGCGCGGTTCAGGACGCTGTTGAGGGCCGGGTCCATGGCCATCCCCGCCTGCTGCGACTGCGAGGGCAGGCGGGACAGCTCGCTGTCCACGACGCTGCGGATGCGGTCGGCGCGAACGCCAACCTTCTCCAGCAGCCCGACGGTGAGCCCGCCCTCCTGCTCGAGCATGGCGTGCAGCAGGTGCAGGGGCGTAACGCTCGCATGGCCCCGCTCGCTCGCCGCCCCCTGCGCGGCGGCGATGGCCTCCTGTGCTTTTACGGTCAGTTTGTCTATACGCATCGGCTCTGTGTACCTCCGCGGGGCCATGAAGCGGGCCCCACGGAGGTATAGTTTGCAAATGGCGTGCCAGACGTAACTGGCCGGAAATCCGCGGGTTAACGACTGTGTGGTCTGTCAAAAGCCGCAGTCTGGCGGAGCAAAGTGCCATTCCGGCAGGGGGTTGGCCATCCTGAGAATCAGCGGGGATGAACACAGCGCTGCCTTCGGCCGCAACCAAAGGGGCCGCAGGCCCTTGCGATACGTTCGGCGGTTGCCGGGGCCCCTTGGGTCGCGGTCGAAGGC